>JACREF010000007.1 GCA_016218365.1 Gammaproteobacteria bacterium | reverse complement strand
CGCATAGACGCGGCGCGGCCCGCCCCAGATGCCGATGATCAGGAACATCGGGATCAGCATCCCCTCCCAGAATACATAGAACAGGATGGCATCGAGGGCCGCGAACACCCCGATCATCATCCCCTCCATGATCAGGAACGCCGCCAGATACTGCGACACCTTGACCTCGACGGCCTCCCAGCCGGCGATCACCACCAGCACGGTGAAGAAGGTCGTCAGCAGGATCAGCGGCATCGAGATGCCATCGACGCCAAGGTAATAATTGACGTTATAGACCGGGATCCAGCTCGCCATCTCGACGAACTGCATCTCCGCCGTGCCGCGGTCGAAGCTGCCAAACAGCGGCAACGACGCCACGAAGGTCAGCAGCGCGACCAGCAGCGCCGTCCAGCGGGCGGCGCCGGGGCTGCCAAGGCGCCCGGCGGCCAGCACCAGCAGGCCACCGATGATCGGAATCCAGATGACGAGACTTAACAGCGGCAAACCCGACATTCCACGTACCTTGTTATTAATCCAGTTTCAGTTCTGTTTACAGCAACACAAACAGCGTTATCAGCGCCAGCAGGCCGATGATCATCGCAAAGGCATAGTGATACAGGTAACCGGTCTGCGACAGACGTATCCGCCCCGCCAGCCAGCCGATGCCCCGGGCCGTGCCGTTGACCATCACGCCGTCGATCATCAACTCATCCCCGCCGCGCCACAACGCACGCCCGAGCCGGCGGCTGCCGGCGGCGAAGAACCGGTCATTGAAGGCGTCAAAGCCGTAGTTGCGCTGCAACACCCGATACAGCGGCGCGAAGGCCTGCTGTGCCCGTCCGGCCAGCTCCGGTTGTTTCAGATAGACCAGCCAGGCGGCGGCAACACCGCTGATCGCGAGCCAGAACGCCGGGCCCAGCAGCCCGTGCATGATGAAACCTGTCACACCGGTATAGTGTTCGCCGATCCTGGCCAGCGTATCATGGGCGTGTTCGACGACGATCGCGCCGCTGAAATAGTCGCCGAACAGCAGCGGCCCGATCGTGAACAGGCCGATCAGCAAGGATGGGATCGCCAGCAGGATCAGCGGCAGCGTCACCACCCACGGTGACTCATGCAGATGGGCGCGGGTGTGTTCGTCCATCCGTTCCTTGCCATGAAACACCAGGAAGAACATCCGGAACGAATAGAAGGCGGTGACAAAGACCCCGCCCAGCACCGCGGCATAGGCCAGCGTGGCGCCGGGCAGTTCCGAATGGTGCACCGCCTCGATGATCGCATCCTTGGAGAAGAAGCCGGAGAAACCGGGGAAGCCGATCAGCGCCAGCGAGCCGATCAGCGCCGTCCAGTAGGTGATCGGCAGGTATTTCTTCAACCCGCCCATGTTGCGAATGTCCTGATCATGGTGCATCGCAATGATCACCGAGCCCGCGGCCAGGAACAGCAGCGCCTTGAAGAAGGCGTGGGTCATCAGATGGAAGATCGCCGCCGAATAGGCCGAAGCGCCGAGCGCCACCGTCATGTAACCGAGCTGCGACAGCGTCGAATAGGCGACGACGCGCTTGATGTCATTCTGCACAATGCCGAGCAGCCCCATGAAGAAGGCCGTCAGTGCGCCGATGACCAGGATGACGCTGAGCGCGGTCTCGGACAGCTCATACAGCGGCGACATGCGTGCCACCATGAAGATGCCGGCGGTCACCATGGTCGCCGCATGGATCAAGGCCGAGATCGGGGTCGGGCCTTCCATCGAATCAGGCAGCCAGACGTGCAACGGCACCTGCGCCGACTTGCCCATGGCGCCGATGAACAGCAGGATACAGATCACCGTCATCACCGACCAGGGATGGCCACCGAACAGCTCGATCTGCATGTCCTTCATCAGCGGCGCGGCATTGAAGACATCGGTGTAATCGAGGCTGTTGAAATAGAGCAGGATCGCGGCGATGCCCAGCACAAAACCAAAATCACCGACCCGGTTGACCAGGAAGGCCTTCAGGTTGGCATAGATCGCCGATTCCTTCTTGAACCAGAAGCCGATCAGCAGATACGACACCAGCCCCACCGCCTCCCAGCCGAAGAACAGCTGCATGAAGTTGTTGGCCATCACCAGCATCAGCATCGAGAAGGTGAACAGCGCGATATAGCAGAAGAAGCGCTGGTAACCCGGGTCATCATGCATGTAGCCGATGGTATAGATATGCACCATCAGCGACACGAAGGTCACCACCACCATCATCAGCGCGGTCAGGTTGTCGATCAGGAAACCGATCTCGAACTGGATGCCGTCACTGACCATCCAGGTGTACACCGCCTCATTGAATGGCAGCGCACCTTCCAGCACGATGTGATTGAAGGTCAGCAGCGACATGGCGAAGGACAGCGCCACGCCGCTGATCGCCGCCATGCTGGCCCCGCGCCGGCCGATCTGGCGGCCAAACAGTCCGGCGATGATCGAGCCGATCAGCGGCGCCAGCACTACGGTCAGATACACTCCCTTCATCGGTGCTTATCCTTTCAGCGAGTCAATATGCGCAACATTGATGGTGCGGCGGTTGCGGAACAGGACGATCAGGATCGCCAGGCCGATCGCCGCCTCGGCGGCAGCAACGGTCAGGATGAAAAAGACAAACACCTGGCCGGCAATGTCCGACATGAAGTGCGAGAAGGCGATGAAGTTGATGTTGACCGCCAGCAGCATCAGCTCGATCGACATCAGCAGGATCAGGATGTTCTTGCGATTGAGGAAGATCCCGGCCAGGCTGATACAGAACAGTACCGCGGCCAGTATCAGATAATCGGACAATGCGATCATTGCGTCCTCCTCCTCATTCCCTGTCGACCGGAGATTCGGCCTTCATCTTCACCAGCCGTACCCGCTGGTCACGGGTCACCCGCATCTGCAGACCCGGGTCGATGCTCTTGTTGTCCGGGCGGCGGCGCAGCGTCAGCGCAATCGCTGCCACGATCGCCAGCACCAGCACCGCGCCGGCGATCTGGAACGGATAGAAATAATCGGTATACAGCACGCTGCCCAGCTCGGTGGTATTGCTGTACTGGGCATCATGCGGCGGCGGCACAGGCACGGCCTCCAGGCCGAAATAGCGCGGGCCGACCACCAGCGCCATCTCCAGCACCACCACCACCGCCACCGCGATCCCCAGCGGCAGGTGGCGCATGAAGCCCTCGCGCAACGGCACATAATTGATATCCAGCATCATCACCACAAACAGGAACAGCACCATCACCGCCCCGACGTAGACCAGCACCAGCACAATGGCCAGGAACTCCGCCTCCAGCAGCAGCCACACCGCGGCACAGGTGAAGAAGGTCAGCACCAGAAACAGCGCGGCATGCACCGGATTGCGCACCGTGATCACCGCGGTCGCAGACAGCACCAGCAGCGCGGAAAAGGCATAAAAGACGATCTGTTCTAGGCTCATGTCGGGCTCATGGTTGCTCTTGATGTCATGGACTAGCGAAAACGGGCATCTGCGGCCCGGTCGGCGGCGATCTGTTGTTCCTGTTCATCACCGAACTTCAGCAGCATCTCTTTGGTCATGATCTGCTCGCCACGGTTCTCGAAATGGTATTCGAACATCCGGGTCTCGACGATGGCGTCCACCGGACAGGCCTCCTCGCACAGCCCGCAGTAGACGCACTTGAACAGGTCGATGTCATAACGGGTGGTACGGCGCGAGCCGTCGGCACGCGGTTCGGCCTCGATGGTGATCGCCAGTGCCGGGCACACCGCCTCGCACAGCTTGCAGGCGATGCAACGTTCCTCACCGTTATCATAACGACGCAGCGCATGACGGCCGCGAAAGCGGTTCGACATCGGGGTCTTTTCTTCCGGATACTGCACCGTGATCTTTTTCGCGAACAGGTATTTACCGGTCAGCTGCAGACCCTTGAACAGTTCCAGGAACAAGAAGCTCTTGAAGTAATAGCGCAGTGTACTCATGCCTTCATGCCTCGTCAGTCAAACCACGGCGGTACATCCGCCAGCACCATGACGCCCACCACCAGCAGCCAGACGATGGTAACCGGGATGAACACCTTCCAGCCCAGCCGCATGATCTGGTCATAGCGATAACGCGGGAAGGTGGCACGGAACCACAGGAACAGGAACAGCAGCAGCGAGGTCTTCAGCAGCAGCCACACCACCCCCGGCACCCAGGCCGTCACGCTGTCAAGCAGCGGGATGCCGGCGAACGGCGACAGCCAGCCGCCGAGGAACATCGCCGCGGCCAGCACCGACACCAGGATCATGTTGGCGTATTCGGCCAGGAAGAACAGCGCAAAGGCCATGCCGGAATATTCGACATGGAATCCGGCCACGATCTCCGACTCCCCTTCGGCGACGTCAAACGGCGCGCGATTGGTCTCGGCGATCGCCGAGATGAAATAGATGATGAACAGCGGCAGCAAGGGCAGCCAGTACCAGGTCAGCAGCGAACCCTGCTGGGCACGGACGATGTCGCCGAGGTTCAGGCTGCCGGCGGCGATCAGCACCCCGACCAGCGCAAAGCCCATCGCAATCTCGTAGGCCACCATCTGCGCCGCCGAGCGCATCGCGCCGAGGAAGGCGTACTTCGAGTTCGATGCCCAGCCGGCGATGATGATGCCATAGACGCTGACCGAGGTCAGCGCCAGGATATACAGCAGGCCGGCATTGATATCCGCCAGCACGATGCCGTCAGCGAACGGGATCACCGCCCAGGCGGCCAGCGCCGGCGCCAGCGCCAGCAGCGGCGCGCCAACAAACAGGAACTTGTTGGCCCGTGACGGGATGATGATCTCCTTGAAGGCCAGCTTGATGCCGTCGGCGATCGGCTGCAGCAGGCCGCGCGGCCCGACACGGTTCGGCCCGATACGCACCTGGATATATCCGATCACCTTGCGTTCGGCCAGTGTCAGATAGGCGACCGACAACATGATCGGCACCACGATGCCGACGATCTTCAGCACGATGACGATCAGTGTCTGCCATGACAGCGGCACCGCATTCCAGTATGACTGTAGCAATTCGATCATGAGCGGCACTCTCTCGCTTGTCAGTCCGCAACCACGTGTATCACGCCGCCATTGCCGCCGAGCTCTGCAGCGGCTGCCGTGGCAAGCGGGATATGAATGACGCCATCGGCGATCCGGTCATCGATGGCCAGCGTCATCACGGCCCTGCGCTCACCCTCGGTGATCACGATCTGCTGTGCCTCACCCAGCCCGTGGCGTGCCGCCTCGCGGCTGTTCAGGCAGGCCACCTCGGCACCGCGGCCGTCCACGGTCTGTTGCAACGGCGCGGCGCGGCGCAGCAGTGCGTCGGCATGATAGATCGGGACGGTGCCGACACGCACCAGCGCGCCGTCATCATGACCTGCCAGGCCGTTCGGGCACCGCCAGGCCAGCTGGCCGGCCGCACTGCTGCTGCCGAGCGTGACCTTCAGTTCGTCCCGCACCTCTTCAGAGGACGCATAGTCAAAACCCGGCTGGTCGAGGAAGTTGCCGAGGACGCGCAGCACCTTCCACACCGGCCGTGACTCGCCCGGCGCCTTGACGGTGGCAGCGAAACTCTGCCAGCGGCCCTCGGTGTTGACCAGCGTCCCCGAGGTCTCATACGACAATGCCACCGGTAGCAGCACATCGGCATATTCATTCATCGTTGCGGTACGGTAGGCCGTCAGCGCCACCACGAACTCGGCCTGGTGCTGCGCCGCCAGCGCCTGCGCCGGATAACCGCAGTCAAACTCCGGTTCAATACCGATGTTCAAATAGCTGCGGCGCGGCAGCGCCAGCATCGCCCGGGCATCGTAACCGCCCACCGGCGCATGCTGGCCAGCCGGCAGACGATGCGGCACCGCACCCGCCAGCCAGGCGCCGGCGCCATTGGCGCCATCGGTCAACATCCCCAGCGTCGCACCACTGGCAGCGGCAATCGCCCCGGCCAGCGCCCGCAGCGTCGAACTGCGCGGGTGCATCATCGCCAGCTGTCCGAGCAGGATCGAGCGCTCACCACTGCCGCACAGCTGCTGCGCGATCGCCCGCTGTTCGTCACTGATGGTCAGGGGCTTCAGCAACTGGCCCAGACCATCCGGCACCGGCTTGCCGGTGTGTTCATAGACCGCGCGCGCGATGCCGGCCAGCGTCTGCTCCATGCCGGCAAGATCGGTGATCACCTTGTGGCTGATATCAAAACTGAAGTCGAAATCCACCGGATTGACGACCATGATCCGGGCCTGGTTCAGCGCCGCCTTGCGCAAACGATGGGCGAGCAGCGGCTGATCCTTGTTGATCTGACTGCCGACCAGCAGCACCGCATGCTGGCGTTCCAGATCGGCCAGCGACTGGCCGAGCCATGGATACAGCGCCACCGCATCCTGGTCGGCAAAATCCTGCTGACGCAAGCGGTGATCGATATTCTGGCTGCCCAGCGCCCGGGTCAGCTTCTGCGCCAGATAATGCTCCTCGACGGTGGCGTTCGGGGAGATCAGCACGCCCAGCTGTTCAGCGCCGTGCGCGCCAACGATCTTCTTCAGGCCCTCGGCCGCGTAACGCAAGGCGGTGCCCCAGTCGGTCTCATGCCACTTGCCATGCTGCTTGACCATCGGCTGCGTCAGGCGCTGGGTACTGGCGGCACCGGTATAGCTGAAACGGTCGCGGTCCGAGATCCAGCATTCATTGATCGCCTCGTTGTCGCGCGGGTCACAGCGCATGACCTCGTGACGCCGCGTCTTGGCATTGAGATTGGAGCCGACACAGTCGTGGGCGGCGACCGTGGCGTGGGTGTCCATCTCCCAGCTGCGCGCGGTAAAACGGAACGGCTTGGAGGTCAGCGCGCCGACCGGACACAGATCGATGATATTACCGGCCAGCTCCGAGGTCAGCGCCCGTTCGATATAGGTCCCGATCCGGGTGTTCTCGCCGCGGCCGGTGGCACCCATCTCGCGCACCCCGGCGATCTCCTCGCCAAAGCGGACGCAGCGTGTGCAATGGATGCAGCGTGTCATCTCGGTACTGATCAGCGGCCCGATGTCCTTGTCAAACACCACGCGCTTGCGCTCGCTAAACCGTGAGTGGTCACTGCCGAAACCGATCGACAGCTCCTGCAATTCACATTCACCGCCCTGATCGCAGATCGGGCAGTCCAGCGGATGATTGATCAGCAGGAACTCCATCGTGCCCTGCTGGGCCTCCAGCGCCTTGGGCGAGCGGGTGAAGACCTTCATGCCCTCGGTAACCGGTGTGGCACAGGCCGGCAGCGGCTTGGGCACCTTGTCGACCTCGACCAGGCACATGCGGCAGTTGGCCGCGATCGACAACTTCTTGTGATAGCAGAAACGCGGGATCATCACGCCGGCGGCATCCGCGGCCTCGATGACCATGTCACCGCGCCGCACCTTCAATGCCGCGCCATCGATCTCGATGTTGACCAGGGTTTCCTTGCGCACCGTGTCTGCAGTCGCACTCATGCAGCGGCCTCCGGCATTGCGCACTGCCCGACCATGCAGCGCTGGTGCTTGATGTGGTATTCGAACTCGTGGCGATAATGCTTGAGGAAGCTCTGCACCGGCCAGGCCGCGGCATCGCCAAAGGCGCAGATGGTCCGGCCCTCGATGCGCCCGGCGACCTTCTCCAGCAGCTCCAGGTCCTCGATGCGGCCGTCACCGGCCACGATGCGGCTGATCACGCGCCACATCCAGCCGGTACCTTCACGGCATGGCGTGCACTGGCCACACGATTCCTTGTGGTAGAACCGCGAGATGCGCAGCAATGCCTTGACCATGCAGGTCGAATCATCCATGACGATGACGGCGCCGGAACCCAGGCCGCTGCCGGCCCGTGACAGCGCATCGTAATCCATCGTGCAATTGATGATGGCCTCGGCCGGCATGATCGGCATCGATGAGCCGCCGGGGATCACCGCCTTCAGCGTGCGGCCATGGCGCACGCCGCCGGCCAGCGCCAGCAGCTCCTGAAACGGTGTGCCGAGCGGGATCTCGAAGTTGCCGGGATTGTTGACGTGACCGCTGACCGAGAAGATCTTCTCGCCGCCATTATTGGGCTTGCCGAGCTTCAGGAACCATTCGCCGCCGTGACGCATGATCAGCGGGATCGACGACAGCGTCTCGGTGTTGTTGATCGTTGTCGGCCGGCCATACAGGCCGAAGTTGGCCGGGAACGGCGGCTTGAAACGCGGCTGCCCCTTCTTGCCCTCCAGGGATTCGAGCAAGGCGGTCTCTTCACCGCAGATATAAGCACCGGCACCGAGGTGTGAATAGAGCTGGAAATCGACCCCGGAGCCCAGGATGTTGCTGCCGATCAGCCCGGCGGCGCGCGCCTCGTTGATCGCCTGTTCAAAGCGGTGATACGGCTCGTCATGAAACTCGCCACGCATATAGTTGAAGCCGACGGTGGCGCCGATCGCATACCCGGCGATCGCCATGCCCTCGACCAGCGCATGCGGGTTGTAACGCAGGATATCGCGATCCTTGCAGGTACCCGGCTCGCTCTCGTCGGAATTGCACACGATATATTTCTGCCCCGGGGTGTTGCGCGGCATGAAGCTCCACTTCAGACCGGTCGGGAAGCCAGCACCGCCACGGCCGCGCAGCGCCGAGGTCTTGACCTGGTCGATGATCTCTTCCGGCGAGGTCTTGTGCTGCAGGATCTTCTTCCACGCCTGATAACCGCCGACCTGCAGATAATTGTCGAGGGTCCACGGCTCGTCAAACTGGCGGGTGATGAAACAAACCTGGTTGGCCATGATGCTTACTCCAGACCGTCGAGGATGGCATCGACCTTGTCTGCGGTCAGATGCTCGTAATAATGGCCATTGATGACCATCATCGGCGCGGCGGTACAGGCGGCCATGCATTCCTCTTCCGCCTTGATGGTAAAGCGCCGGTCGGCGGTGGTCTGGCCCACCTTGATGCCCAGGCGACGCTTGACGTGATCGAGCACCTCATCACCGCCGCACAGCATGCAGGAGATGTTGTTGCACACCGAGATCTTGTAGCGGCCGACCTGCTCGAGCTCGAACATGCTGTAGAAGGTTGCGACCTCATACACCGCGATATAGGGCAGGCCGAGATAATCGCCGACCGCATCCATCAGTTCATTGGTCAGCCAGCCGCCATGCTCGTCCTGCACGATCATCAGCGCCTGGATCACCGCCGAGCGGCGCTTGTCGGCCGGGTACTTCTCCAGCCAGTGATCGATCTCGGCGCGCGCCTGCTGCGACAGTTGCAGCTTGTTGTGTGACGACGGCATCATCAGCGGTCCACCTCTCCAAATACGATGTCCTGCGTGCCGATGATCGCCACCACGTCGGCCAGCATGTGGCCGCGTGACATCTCGTCGGTGGCGGCGATATGCGGGAAGCCCGGCGCGCGGATCTTCAGCCGGTACGGCTTGTTGGCGCCATCGGACAGGATATACACCCCGAACTCACCCTTCGGATGCTCGACCGCGGCATAGGCCTCGCCGGCCGGCAGGCAGAAGCCTTCGGTAAACAGCTTGAAATGATGGATCAGCGACTCCATGTCATCCTTCATCGTCGCCCGCGCCGGTGGCACGATCTTGTGGTTGTCGATGACCACCGGACCCGGGTTGCTGCGCAGCCAGTCGACACATTGCCTGATGATCCGGTTCGACTGCCGCATCTCCTCGACCCGCACCAGATAGCGGTCATAGCAGTCGCCGGTGACACCGACCGGGATATCGAAGTCCAGCCGGTCATAGACCTCATAGGGCTGCTTCTTGCGCAGGTCCCATTCGATGCCGGAGCCGCGCAGCATCGGCCCGGTGAAGCCGAGCTGCAAGGCGCGCTCCGGTGTCACCACACCGATGCCGACGGTGCGCTGCTTCCAGATCCGGTTGTCGGTCAGCAAGGTCTCGTATTCATCGACATAGGTCGGGAAACGCCGGGTGAAGTCCTCGATGAAATCGAGCAGGCTGCCGTGGCGGTTCTCGTTGCGCGCCCGGGTCTCCTTCTCGTTGTGCCACTGCGACACCTTGTATTGCGGCATGCACTCCGGCAGGTCGCGGTAGACGCCGCCGGGACGGAAATAGGTGGCGTGCATGCGCGCACCCGACACCGCCTCGTAACAGTCCAGCAGGTCCTCACGCTCGCGGAAGGCATACAGGAACACCGTCATCGCCCCGATATCCAGTCCATGGGCGCCGATCCACAGCAGATGATTGAGGATGCGGGTCATCTCGGCGAACATCACCCGGATGTACTGCGCACGCAGCGGCGCTTCGACACCGAGCAGCTTTTCCAGCGCCAGCACATAGCCATGTTCATTGCACATCATCGACACATAGTCGAGGCGATCCATGTAACCGATGTTCTGGTTATACGGCTTGCCCTCGGCCAGCTTCTCGGTGCCACGGTGCAGCAGGCCGATATGCGGGTCGGCGCGCTCGATGACCTCGCCATCCATCTCCAGCACCAGACGCAACACACCGTGCGCCGACGGGTGCTGGGGGCCGAAGTTCAGGGTGTAATTGCGTATCTCAGCCATACTGCCTCAATGATCCTTGTGGTCAACGACCATATAACGATGATCCTCACGGATCACCCGCGGCACATTGATGCGCGGCTCGATGCTGACCGGCTCATAGACCACGCGCTTTTTCTGCGGGTCGTAACGCATCTCGACATTGCCGATCAGCGGGAAATCCTTGCGGAACGGATGACCGATGAAACCATAATCGGTCAGCAGGCGTCTCAGGTCGGGATGACCGTTGAACATGATGCCGAACAGGTCGAAGGCCTCGCGCTCGTACCAGTTGGCGACATTCCACACCGTGATCACCGAATCGACGCGCGGGTGCTGGTCATCGAGGAAGACGCGGACGCGCAGCCGCTGGTTGTTGGCCACCGACAGCAGGTGATAGACCACGGCAAAACGCGGCCCGTGATATCTGCCGGCGCCGGTCTCCCCGGCACCATACTCCAGATAATCGACGCCACACAGGTCGATCAGCGTGTCGAAACCGAACTGCGGCTCGTCGCGCAGCGCCTGGCACAGCTCCAGCAGCTGCGGCTGCGCCACCACCACGGTGACCTCACCGACGTTGACGGTGCATGACTGGATGCGGTCAGCAAAACGTTGCTGTACTGCCTGCGCGAGATTCTGGACAGATTGCGTCATCACTGCGAACTCTCTAGCGGGCAATGGTATTGGTACGTTTGATCTTGTTCTGCAGCTGGATGATGCCATACAGCAGCGCCTCGGCGGTCGGCGGACACCCCGGAACATAGATGTCAACCGGCACGATGCGGTCACAGCCGCGCACCACCGCATAGGAATAATGATAATAACCGCCACCGTTGGCGCACGAGCCCATCGAGATCACCCAGCGCGGCTCGGCCATCTGGTCGTAGACCTTGCGCAAGGCCGGCGCCATCTTGTTGACCAGCGTGCCGGCGACGATCATCACATCCGACTGGCGCGGGCTGGGACGGAACACGATGCCGAAACGGTCGAGGTCATAGCGGGCGGCACCGGCATGCATCATCTCGACGGCACAACACGCCAGGCCGAAGGTCATCGGCCACAACGAGCCGGTGCGCGCCCAGTTGATCAGCGCGTCGGCCGAAGTCGTGATCACGCCCTTCTCCAGCACCCCTTCTATTCCCACTCCAGCGCCCCTTTCTTCCATTCATAGATGAAACCGATGACCAGCACGCCGAGGAACACCGCCATCGACACAAAACCGAACAGCCCGATCTTGTCGAGCACCACCGCCCACGGGAACAGGAAGGCGATCTCCAGGTCGAAGATGATGAACAGGATCGCGACCAGGTAATAGCGGACATCAAACTTCATCCGCGAATCCTCAAAGGCCTCGAAGCCGCATTCATAGGCCGACAGCTTCTCGGGGTCCGGGCGGTGCGGCGCCAGGATGAACCCGGCCACCAGCGGGCCAACGCCAAAGGCGATGCCCAGCACCAGGAATACCAGTATCGGTAAGTAATTCTCTAGCATGCCCCGCAGTCCAGTTCCGGATCGGTCACGATCTAATTGTTATGGATTCTATTGTTATTTTTATCTTTTCCGCCGGTGTCAGACCCAAAACACCGCTAAGCCGAGTCTAGGCTGCGCGACATGATTGTGTCAACCAAGCCGGTGACCTCGTGTCTCCGGTCCTGCAATTATTTTCATCACTGACAGACTGGCAAGGACCCGCCGGGTGCGACACGGTGTCCAGACCGCGGGGACGCGGTCCGCCCGAATATGACTGGCTAGGCAGCGCATTCCGATATGGCGCACGGCTGCGCCTGTACAGCACGGGGGGCCCTCAGGCCGGTATTGCGGAGAAACGCGAGAGCGATATGCGCGCGTTCCGGACCCGGGGGTTCCACGACGGGAACGTCCGGGTGTCAATATAATGGTGCCGACGGCGAGACTCGAACTCGCACAGCTTACGCCACTACCCCCTCAAGATAGCGTGTCTACCAATTTCACCACGTCGGCATGAACTACACGGCCTGCATCAGCAGGCCCGGACCCCCTGTTATTGCTTCCCGGGGGCGGCCGGCAGCGTCGGGACATCCGCCGGCGCTACCGCGCCGGACGGCAGGGACGGTTGCGCCGGCGCCTGCGTCGCCAGGTCGGCGATGCTGCTGGTGCGCTCGGCATGCTGGGTCGCGAAATAGGCCAGCACCAGGCTGGTGATGAAGAACAGCGTCGCGACGATCCCCGTCGTCCGGGTCAGGAACGAGGCCGAACCCTGGCTGCCGAACACCGTCGTCGAGGCCCCGCTGCCGAAGGCGGCACCGATCTCGGCGCCCTTGCCGCGCTGGATCAGCACCAGACCGATCAGCGTGACCGACAGTGCCAGATGAATAACCACCAGTAAAGTATGCATTGTGCCGTTCCAGGATAAGGTAGAAGTAGAAGTAAAAATCTAGCGGCCGGTGTGCGCGGCGCGGCAGATCGCCAGGAATTCCTCGGCCTGCAACGCGGCGCCGCCGATCAGCCCGCCATCGATGTCCGGCTGGCCGAACAGCTCGGCGGCATTGGCCGCCTTGACGCTGCCGCCATACAGGATGCGCAAGCCGCCCGCAATCTGCGGATTATGTGCGGCGATGCGCTGCCGGATGAAGGCATGGACCTGCTGCGCCTGCTCCGGTGTCGCCGTCATGCCGGTGCCGATCGCCCACACCGGTTCATAGGCGATGACCGCATTGGCCAGCCCGTCGACGCCGGCCTGCGACCCCAGGATCGCATCGAGCTGACGCGCCACGACCTGCTCGGTGCGGCCGGACTGGCGTTCGTCGAGCAGTTCGCCGACGCAGACGATCGCCTCCAGCCCGGCCGTGCTGGCCACATCAAACTTGCGGGCGACCATCTGGTCGGTCTCACCGTACAGCGTCCGGCGTTCGGAATGGCCGAGGATCACATACTGGCAGCCCAGATCGCGCAGCATCTCGGCCGAGACCTCGCCGGTATAGGCCCCGGCGCCGCCGACCTCGCACATGTTCTGGCCGCCGAGCGCGACGCCGCTGCCGGCCAGCAATTCAGCGACCATGCCCAGGTACGGAAATGGCGGGCACACCGCCACCTCGGTGGTCTCGCGATCGCCGATTCCGGACAACAGACGGTCGACCAGCACCGACACCGCGGTCCGGGACCCGTTCATCTTCCAGTTGCCGGCCACCAACGCCCGACGCATACCATCCCCTCACGCGGCCATCCGCGGCCGCCAATTAAACCGCCAAGGTTACCTTTCCCGGGGGATAATTGCAATGTAAGCAAGGGTATTGGGGCGCTGGGGACCGATCAGCGATCGGACACAGGCATGGCATCTCATATGGAGTGCGGCGACATGCAAGGGAAATCAGGGGCGCCCATTAGCCGGCCACCACTAAACTGCACAAATGAAAACGGCGACCTGAAGGCCACCGTTTCAGTGACTTGTGAACTGCTTAGAGCACAACGCGGCGGCGCAGTACGGTGCCGATACCAAACATACCCGCCAACAGCAGGCTCAAGGTCATCGGTTCAGGGACGCCGGTGGCCGGTGGCCCACCCTGCAGATCGGCAGTGATCACAACATTACGCAGCCCCCAGCCTTCTTCGGTGCCATTGAACGGCGAGCAGCAGCCGTATTGAAATACAAAAATGTTATCACCCTTCAATAATGTAAAGTCGACGCTGAACTGCGCTAGACCGCCTTGTCCGGGTCCGTTGTCGGCGTACGACACCAGGTCCACGCCGCGATAAGCCGCGAGAGAAGGAGCCGGGCCACGGGCGCCGCCACCCATATTCAGGACGATATCAAAATAGGTATCACCCGTGCGAAACGTAAAATTATCGGACACATCGTTGTCGGTGCGTCTGTAGCCGAATCCCCCATCGATGCCGCCATAACCAATCACGTCGAAGGTAAGTTTCGCCGCTCCATCCGCCGATTGGCCGGGAGAGGTGACGGTTGCTATGACATAACTCACAGGGCCACTTGAGCCATACATTGGCCCGATAGAGTCCGGTATGGTGGCGGTAAACGGCACCGCCCAGGCCGGCAGGGCTATCAGGTACACGCCAGCCAGTTTTATTAGGTTACGCATAGTTGATTCCTTGGTGATCCGATTATTAAGAACAGACGTTATATAAAAGCGGGCATTCGCATGGAGATCCCCCTGATAGATGCAGGCACAAATCGAGCCATTAAAGTAAGAATCATATTTAACAGCATCTTGCGATGAATCCTGATTGCTGTCATATCAAATGTGTAAAGATTCTCGACAAAGAGATCGGGTCAGCTCAATGAGCCCCCGATACGCCTGGTCACTTCGATGGCCGAATACCCCCCGGGTCCGGACGGCCGGCCACACGGCTTCCGCTTCATCGGACGCGAAGACATCAACATAGGCTATTGGGATGGCGAGTGACGGCGACAACGGGGCGCAGCGGCGTCCCCTTGTCCCTTTGCCTGCTGAGGGCCCATATGAGATACTTTGGTAAAATTTGGCATAAGGAAACTCTGGTTAATTCAAAAATTACCACGGCCGTCATTCCCGCGAAAGCGGGAATCCAGATATTACAATTATTTATGGATGCCCGCTGGAGCCTGCCCTCGACCCGATCGGGGGCGGGCATGACGACAATACGAATTAATCAGAGCCTCCATAAGTATTAAGTAAGACATTATTAAATTAGCGTCTTAGCATCGTGATACGCAGCACTATTAAGTTAAGAGATTGATTATGTACCATCGCATCAGCAACACCCGCCGAACCTTTTACCCATTCAGCGCGATTGCAGCGGCTATCATCACCGTGAATACCGCCTCAGCTGCCTCGTCCCAGCCCACGACCTATGGCGGCTGGACTGTCAGCAAGGGTACGATCACCGCCCCCTGCCCCGCAGGCATACTCTCTTGCAGCATATCAGTTGCAGATAACGGCTTCCTGCAACGCATCCTCACCTTGTCAGGTGGCGCACGCTACATCCAGCGTATCGTGACCGAACCAGGCGCCAACGGTGACCCCAACCAGGCGGACTTTAGCGCCGATAGCCTGGCGTTCACGATGGAAGATTTTGTCCAGATGAATCGGGATTTAACAGCCTCCGTGTTAAATCTTGATAAAAACGTCAGCACCAGATTCAGCCTGGCCGAGAGCACATTCTCCGGCAGCGCCGAACTACGCTTTACTTATGCTGTACGCCTGGACAATGGCCCGCAGTTCGATTCCGGCCCGGCGGTGAGCAATTCACGCCCTCCGATGTGGGTGGACTCCACCACCACTGTCCGCGAGATCGACTGGAGCACACTCTCGAGTCCTGTGGAAAAGATCTTCAGCAGCGCCACCATCAGGTCTAACTCCAGCGGATTCCCACTGACATCCCCGACCACTTTCGGCCGTGCCGAGCATGTGTTTGACCAGCGCTTGAACCTGGGTGGCGCTGACAGCCAGCAGTTCAGCCATCATCTGCTGGGCGGCAGGGCGCAGACTACATCCCATGCCCTGAGCGCCGCCGACATCCTGCCGGGCGGCAGCAATGGCGGTGATCTGGCCTGGGCGGTCAACGATACCATCTCCGCCACCTGGATCGGCCAGACCATGACTGACGTCTACCTGCCGGACGGGGCTGCCACGACCTTCGGTTATACCGGTTACTACAAAGGCGAAAACACCGGCGCAGCGATCACCAGCGGCATCAGCACCCGATTCTCCAGCCTGACCAGCTCCGCCCCTGCCTCATGGGTCACGCCGTTTGGCACGGCACCGAGCATGACAACCCCCGCCGCGATCACCGCCGTGGCCTGGACGGCACCCACTGCGCTGGCCGGCACTGCGCCTGCAGCAACGGTGCTGACCGACACCACCGCCGGCGGTCCGCCGCTCGCACTGGATGGCTGGTCAGTGACGAATGGTGCGATCACGGCCTCGGCCTGTACCGGCGGCGCAGTCTGCGGCACCCCTCTGACCAGCAGCGACTTCTATCAGCGCGAGGTCACCAAGGATGGCCAACGTTACTACCAGACCATTGTCACTTATGGCAACGCCACGGGGACAGCGGCCAGCGGTAACGAAAGTTACGCCTCTCTCGTTACCGGTGTTTATGACACTGTTACAGGTGACTACGTTGACATTGCCTTGGCCCCCGGGGTGCTGGGTTACGCCAATGAAACCTTTGTCCAGGTTGGCAGCGAAGGCCTGGTCAGCAAACAGCAGGTAGTCTCGGCCGAGACAGCAAGAATTGCATACTTGACGGACCAGCTCGGCAACCCTCTCCAGGTGCCGGAACTGCGTCCTATCGCAGAAACGGTGTCCTATACCAACGCCTTACTGAACACCGGTTGGGCCCAGGGCGGGAATGCCAACCCGAGCGTAAAGATCGCCCAGTATACATCGGCAGATATCGGCAACGCTCTGCCCACTTCAATGATGACCCGCTTTGACATGGCGGCTGTACCCAGTGGCGCCAAGGTGCTTACGCTCGCACAGGATAACAATGATGCCTTTACAGACCTGATGGGCTTCCGCCTGCACCAGATCGATGGTGCCCTGCAAAACAGCACCCATCTGCTCAGCGCCACCGATCTGTTGACCGGCAGCGGCCTCGCCTGGGGACCGGGCGACACCCTCCAGGCCGTATGGTCCGGGGCGATGTCGAGCCATTGGGCGTCTGGCTATACTGCTACAGGCGCAGCGACTCTTGCTCAACAATATATGGGCCTGACCGCTTACACCAACCTGACCACGGGCGCACGGTCGGCCCTGACCCGCGCAGCAGACACCGCTCCGGTCCAGTTCTTTAATCCACAGTGGTCCACCAGCTTTATACAATCGGCAACCCCGTGGATGGCCACCGAGGCTGTTTCCTGGGTGGCGCCGTTTAACTCTTCTTCACCCACACCACCGGGAATGTATTCCTGGCCGCCTAATTGGGGCACAGCAGGTTGCAACTTCTCATATAGCGGTTGCTAATCCAGGGAAAACGGGGACAGACCAGAATGGTACTTACTTAAAGAGGTAGCCGGCGGGTAGCCTGGGTTGAGCGACAGCGAAACCCGGGTTTCACTCCGTTCAACCCAGGCTACCTCCTCAACCATGCAACAGCGGCAATCAGGGTCAGTGGAATATTTCTAATATTAGCGAAAAATCCACTCTGACCCTGGTTTTCGGCAGGGGTCTGAGCTGACCCGGGCTACGATTGCTGCGCGACCTGCTCCAGCGCATCGGCCAGCCGGCGCGCGCTGCTCTTGACGCGGGTCGCGTCGCGGCCTTCGACCATGACGCGGACCACCGGTTCGGTGCCGGAGGGGCGCAACAGGATGCGGCCTTCACCGGCCAGGCCCTGCTCCTCGTGCTGCAGCGTGCGCTGCACCAGTTCGGAACGTTTGAAATCAAAACCCGGCTTGATCGCGACATTGATCAGGCACTGCGGATATTTGTGCATGCCGGTCTTCAACAGATCGAGCGAGGTGCCGCGATCGACCATCTCGCACAACACCTGCAAGGCGGCGACGATGCCGTCACCGGTCGTCGTGCGATCGAGACAGATCAGGTGGCCGGATGATTCGCCGCCGAGCAGCAGATTGTGCTGCTGCAGCATCTCCATCACATAACGGTCACCGACCGCGGCGCGCATCAGTTCGATGCCGCGATCGCGCAGCGCATGCTCCAGACCCAGATTGCTCATCTGCGTGCCGACCACCGCGCCGCGGCAGCGCCCCAGCCGCTTGCGTGCGCAGGCGATGATATACAGCAGCTCGTCGCCGTCGACGACCGCGCCGTGGCGATCGACCATGATGACGCGGTCGCCGTCGCCGTCGAGCGCGATGCCGACATCGGCGCCATGGGCCAGCACCGCCTGCTGCAGCGTCTGCGGACAGGTCGAGCCGCAGTCGCGGTTGATGTTCAGTCCATCCGGATCATCACCGATCGCCACCACCTCGGCACCGAGCTCGGCAAACACCGCCGGGGCGACATGGTAGGTGGCGCCATGGGCGCAGTCGACGACAATCTTCAGACCGCGCAGGTCGATCTCCATCGGGATCGTGCTCTTGCAGAATTCGATATAGCGGCCGGGGGCATCGGCGATGCGCAGCGCCTTGCCGAGTTTTGACGACTCGACGGTCTGCATCGGCTGGTTCAGCTCCTGCTCGATGTCGTGCTCGACCTGGTCCGCCAGCTTGGTGCCCTGCGACGAGAAGAACTTGATGCCGTTGTCGTCGAACGGGTTGTGCGAGGCGCTGATGACGATGCCGCCGGAGGCGTGCAAGGTGCGTGTCAGGTAGGCGATCGCCGGGGTCGGCATCGGGCCGAGCAGCCGGATGTTGACGCCGGCCGCCGACAGCCCGGCCTGCAGCGCCGACTCGAACATATAGCCAGAGATCCGCGTGTCCTTGCCGATCAGCACCACCCCGCCCTGCTTGCGGCTCAGCACCCGGCCGGCCGCCCAGCCCAGTTTCAAGACGAACTCGGCTGTGATCGGGTATTCACCGACCCGGCCGCGGATACCGTCGGTACCGAAAAAGCTGCGTGTTACTGTTGTCATGAAGTCACTCCTGTATGACCGTCATTACTGTGCGCACACCGACCCCGGGTTTCGCGCGACGCGCGGAGCCCGGACTACAGAGACTGGATTCCGGGGCTGCGCCCGGAATGACGAATCGTTTAACAACGGGCGGCATTGGCCACCGCCTCGATCATCCTGATCGCCTCGACCGTCGGCCTGACATCATGGACGCGGATCAGCCGCGCGCCGTTCCATACCGCCAACGCCGCCAGCGCGACGCTGCCATACAGCCGCTGCCCCACCGGCGCATCGAGCACGGCACCGATCATCGCCTTGCGTGACACGCCGACCAGCAGCGGACCACCCAAGGTGGTCAGCTGTTGCAGATGATGGAACAAGACCAGATTGTGTTCAAGGGTCTTGCCAAAGCCAAAACCGGGATCGAGCAGCAGCGGCGCGCTGATGCCGGCCGCCCGGCACGCCGCCAGCCGCGTCGCCAGAAAGGCCCGCACCTCGGCGACGACATCGTCATAGTGCGGCGAGTGCTGCATGTCGCGCGGCTCGCCCTGCATGTGCATCAGGCATACCGGTACATTCAGTTCCTGCGCCGCCTGCGCGGCGCCCGGCTCACGCAGCGCCCGCACATCGTTGATCAATCCGGCACCGGCGGTGACCGCAGCCCGCATCACCTCGGGCTTGCTGGTGTCGATCGACACCGGCACCGTGCTGTGACGGCGCAGCGCCTCGATGACCGGGATCACCCGTTGCAGTTCTTCATCGACGGTGACGGCCGCGGCGCCGGGCCGCGTCGATTCACCGCCGACGTCGATGATCGCCGCCCCGTCGTCGACCATGCGCAGCGCCTGCTCGACCGCAGCATCACTGGATACGAAACGACCCCCGTCCGAAAACGAATCGGGGGTCGCATTGAGGATGCCCATGACCTGCGGGCGGCGCAGGTCCAGCGTCCGGTCACCGCAGTGCAGCAGCACGCCGGCTCCCGGCATCACGGCCCGCCCGGTCAGTGCTGACCGGCCGGACGTCCGCCGAGTGCGCCCTCGGCCGCGCCATCCTTCTTCTTGGCATCACTGCCGGGGGGCGTGGTACCACCCGAGGTGGGCTGGTCCCAATCCTGCGGCGGACGCGGCGGACGGCCTTCCATGATGTCGCCGATCTGGTGGCTGTCGATGGTCTCGAAGCGGATCAGCGCCTCGGCCATCTGGTGCAAGGTGTCGACCTTGTCGGTGAGGATGCGCGTCGCACGGCTGTAGTTACGGTCGACGATGGCGCGCACCTCCTTGTCGATCATGTGCGCCGTCTCATCGGACAGGTTCTTGTGCTGGGTCACTGAATGGCCGAGGAACACCTCGCCCTCTTCCTCGCTGTAGGTCAGCGGGCCGAGCTTGTCGGACAGGCCCCACTTGGTCACCATGTTGCGGGCGATCTCGGTGGCGCGCTGAATATCATTGGAGGCACCGGTGGTCACCGCGTCGGCGCCAAAGATCAGCTCCTCGGCGATACGGCCGCCGAACATGCTGGAGATCTGGCTCTCGAGCCGCTGCTTGCTGTAGCTGTGGCGGTCGCCTTCCGGCAGGAACATCGTCACGCCGAGCGCACGGCCGCGCGGGATGATCGTCACCTTGTGCACCGGATCGTGCGACGGCACGCTGAGGCCGACGATGGCATGGCCGGCCTCGTGGTAGGCGGTCAGCTTCTTCTCTTCATCACTCATCACCATCGAGCGGCGCTCGGCACCCATCATCACCTTGTCCTTGGCCTTCTCGAATTCCTCCATGCCGACGGTGCGCTTGTTGGCGCGGGCGGCAAACAGTGCCGCCTCGTTGACCAGGTTGGCCAGGTCAGCGCCGGAGAAACCCGGTGTGCCGCGCGCCAGCACACTGGCATTGACGTCGCCGGCCAGCGGCACCTTGCGCATATGCACCCGCAGGATCTGTTCGCGTCCCCGCACATCCGGCAGCGGCACCACGACCTGGCGATCAAAACGGCCGGGGCGCAGCAGCGCCGGGTCAAGCACGTCCGGGCGGTTGGTTGCGGCGATGACGATGACGCCTTCATTGCCTTCGAACCCGTCCATCTCGACCAGCAACTGGTTCAGCGTCTGTTCGCGCTCGTCGTGACCACCGCCGAGGCCGGCGCCACGATGGCGGCCGACGGCGTCGATCTCATCGATGAAGATGATGCACGGCGCATGTTTCTTGGCCTGCTCGAACATGTCGCGAACGCGCGAGGCGCCGACGCCGACGAACATCTCGACGAAGTCGGAACCGGAGATGGTGAAGAACGGCACCTTGGCCTCACCGGCGATCGCCCGGGCCAGCAGCGTCTTGCCGGTACCCGGCGAGCCGACCATCAGCACGCCGCGCGGGATCTTGCCGCCGAGGCGCTGGAATTTGCCCGGGTCGCGCAGGAACTCGACCAGCTCGGACACCTCCTCCTTGGCCTCCTCGACCCCGGCGACATCGTTGAACGTGACCTTGACCTGGTCCTCACTGAGCATCCGCGCCTTGCTCTTGCCGAACGACATCGCGCCGCGTCCGCCGCCGCCCTGCATCTGGCGCATGAAGAACACCCACACCCCGATCAGCAGCAGCATCGGGAACCACGAGATGAAGATCTGCATCAGCACGCTCTGGCGCTCCGGCGGCCGGGCCTGGATCTTGACGTTATTGGCCAGCAGGTCGCCGACCATGCCCGGGTCATTGGGGCTGAAGGTGATGAACTTCTCCCCGCCCTGGCGCGTGCCCTGGATCACCGGGCCGTCGATGACGACATCGCGGACACTGCCACTCTTGACCGAGCTGATGAATTCCGAATAGGCGATCTGCGACGAGGCCGAGGTCGGCGTGCCGAAGTTGTTGATCACCGAAATCAGCACGATGGCGATGACGACCCACAGGATGATGTTCTTGGCCATGTCACTCACGGTGTGTTTTCCCCTGTCGGTTGGTCTGTGCCGGCCCGGCTACCAGTCGCTCCGGGCACAAAGTAAAAGTATCCGATTTTCCGTCAATCACAAAATATTTCTTCCCAGCATGTACACCTCGCGCGAGCGCGGCCGCGAGGCCTTGGGCTTGCGGATCACGACCTTGTTGAAGCTGGCCCGCATCGCCTTCAGGAACTCCTCCGAACCGCTGCCCTGGAACACCTTGACCAGCATCGCCCCCTCTGGCCCAAGCACGTTACGTGCCATGTCCAGCGCCAGCTCGACCAAGTACATCGCCCGCGGCTGGTCGACGATGCCCATCCCGCTTATATTGGGGGCCATATCCGAGATCACAAGGTCAGCATGACCGCCGGGCAGGGCCGCGACGATCCGGTCGTAGATCTGCTGCTCGCGGAAATCACCGTGAATAAACTCGACCCCCTCCAGCGGTGCCATCTCCAGGATATCGGTCGCAATCACCCGACCATGACGGCCGACCAGGTTGCTGGCGATCTGCGACCAGCCCCCCGGCGCCGCGCCGAGGTCCAGTACCGTCATACCCTGGCGGATCAGGTGGTCTTTTTCATGGATCTCGAGCAATTTGAAGGAGGCCCGCGAGCGGTAGCCCTTCTGCTGGGCCAGCTGCACATAGGGGTCGTTGAAATGCTCGTCGAGCCAACGGCGATTGCTGCGATTTTTCTTGTCGGTGGAGGCCACGGGGAGTACCGAAATCAGCTCGGACGCAACGATAAGCTGCTATAATGAGCGCCGATTTGCAGTATACCACGGAAGTCCGAACATGCCGCTGAACCCGAAACAGCGCAGTCACCTGCGCGCCCTGGCCCATCACTTAAAGCCCGTCATCATGATCGGCAACAACGGCTACACCCCGGCGGTGCAGGCCGAGATCGAGCTGGCGCTGGCCCACCACGAACTGATCAAGGTCAAGATCAACCATGGCGAACGGCCACAACGCGAGCAGATCGCCGACCAGATCTGCGCCGCCAGCAGCTGCGAGCTGGTACAGAACATCGGCCGCACCACCATCGTCTACCGCCCGGCCACGGAACCGAAGATCACGTTGCCGAAGGCCAAGAAACCGCGTTAACAGCACGGACCGGAACCCTGCCGCCAACCCATTGATCGTTGCGAGCGGCTGATTTGCCGTCAGCGAGGGCCAACCGGGTCATTCTATAATATATACGGTGCATGGGGGGGGGTGACCCACAGGCTGCGCGACCATCCCTAGACAGGCTGACCACTATTAAATCCCTCCACGCCCCTTTCCTCCCACACTGACCTGAGCCGATGGCGAGGGGCGGTGCGGCGGGCCTGGGCTTACTGACAGTCTCATCCCTTGTTGTCATCTGGACGATCACGGGCCGGCAGGGCATCGCAAAAGACATCAAACGTCTTCCAGGCAGGCACCGGTGGCGTATAATCCGGCCGCGGGGCATACACCGAGTATTCGACAAGCTGCATCTTGTGGATGTAGCGAGGACAGTTCGGAAAGATCCGCGTTGCCGTCACGCGGATAATGAACACCGCGCCCGGGTACTCGGCGCGCAACGGGTCGTCCTCCCTGATCTGCGCCGTGCCGTTGACCCGGATTCGCTGTGGCTGCTCGAAATCCAGAAACAGCAGGCCAACATGAGGGTTGACCAGGATGTTTCCCCAGGATCGGTACATGCCGTTACCGTCGTAATCAGGAAAGGCCAGCGTGCGGCCGTCGAGGACACGCACGAACCCGGGTAAGCCACCTTTATACGAGCAGTCAGGATGGCCATCGGCATTGGCGGTTGCCACGAAAAACATCGGGCAACGCTCGATAAACATCCGGTCTTCCCCGGTGAACGCCGCGCGAACGGTCGCTTGCTCCAGGCGGTCAGCCAACGGCCGCGTTTCGCGCGCGTCCTGAAGCCGCCGCATCCCATCGTGATACATCGGATCGTCTACCATCGTTCCTCCTGCTAGCGCGATGTGGCCGGGAAAACGGGGTCAGAGAAGAATGGCACTTACTTAAGAAAGCTCTGAATAATTCCATCCTGGAATTCTCAGAGCACGGAAAGCGGAAAACGTGGTTTTCACTTTCCTTCACTACCATGACCTGCTGTCATGGTAGTGGCGGCACATCCGTGTGCCGCAGGAAGCTCTGAATTGATCAGAGGTTCCTTAAGGAGGTAGCCGGCGGGTAGCCTGGGTTGAGCGACAGCGAAACCCGGGTTTCACTCCGTTCAACATCAGGCCACCTCCTGCCTGTGTTGTGGCGTGCGGCGACACGTCGCCGCACTCCGGACGCAGCTTCTTTGCCAGACTGCGTGCCTGATCCACGCGGCATCGGTTATCAAACCAAGCTAGCAGGCATACAACAGAATTTCAAGCGAAACGGGGGGTCCGCTCACCCTGACCCGGAAAGTCAGGCAGGTTTAGAGAATATTGCTATCTGGCCCCGCCGGTTTCCCGGCAGCAGGGTTCGTGGCGGCAGCGAATTCGACATAGGCCACCTGCCCGCCACCCGCCCGTTTGGCCTGATACATCAGCTGGTCGGCCCGCCGCATGATATCATCCATCTGTGCAACATCTGACGGGGCATACCTGACCAGCCCGATGCTGGCGCCGATCTGCACAACATTGCCTGCGACCGTGGTGATCGCCGCGATCTCCCGCACCAGCTTGTTGGCACTCTGCACCGCGCCGTTGCCATCCCTGACATCGACCAGGATCACGGCAAATTCATCACCGCCTACCCTGGCGACCACATCACTCCGCCGGGTATGTTCCGTCAATCTGGCGGCGACTTCACGCAACAGCAGATCACCTGTTTGATGACCGCATTGGTCATTCACAACCTTGAATCCATCCAGATCGACAAACATCAGCGTCAGATACTCGCGACGGCGGACCGCCGCGAACATGATCTTCTCAAACATCTCGTAAAACATCCGCCGGTTAGGCAGGCCAGTCAGCGCATCGTGGGTTGCCTCCTGCCGCAAGGACAGATTCTCCCGCTTCAACTTTGTAATCATTCCCTGACCTGACAGATCCAGTACCGAGACCAGGATACCGGGCTGATCGTCAAGCATCAGCGGTGACAGCCCGATCTCAAGACGGATCTGCTCCCCCGCCTTATTCACGCCATACAGATTCCGCCGGCCCTCCATCACGCGCGGTTGCGGATTCCTGGCATAATCACTGCGCTGCTGAACGTGAGATTGTCGTGATGCTGCAGGGATCAGGATCTCGACCGAACTGCCCAGCAACTCATCATGCATATAGCCGAAGATCTCTTCCGCCCGGCGATTGAGGTAAATGATTGTTCCCGCAGTATCGACCAGCAGCATGCCTATCGGTGATGCCTCAATGATCGAGGCAATGTTATTGGCCGATAGCTTAGATAATGTCATTACACAACAATCCGGCTGCGAACATGTGCGATCCTCCCGGGAAATCGACTCCGCATGAACATTACTTCGGCATGTGAGGCCAATAAATGATACCGAACTGATGAATATTCATGCCTCAATTAACCCGGCCCTCATTGATCAAGAGTATCCGCCCCTGCCCATTCATCACCTCCTCACCGGACGTTTTTGCAGCTTGCGCTGCAGGGTGCGGCGGTGCATCCCCAGACTGCGCGCGGTGGCGGAGACATTGCCATCACAGTCATTCAGCACCTTCTGGATGTACTCCCACTCCAGGCGGTCGACGGACGGCCTGGCCTCGCCAACCGGCACATCGACCTTACCGCTGTCCTGCCAGAATGCCTCAATGATCGCCTCGGCATCCGCAGGCTTGGTCAGATAATGGGTCGCGCCCAGCTTGATCGCCTCGACCGCGGTGGCAATGCTGGCGTAGCCCGTCAACACCACGATACGCGTATGCTGATCCAGCTCCCTGAGCCTTTGCACCAGCAGCAGACCCGAGCCACCCGGCATCTTCAGATCTACAACGGCGAATTCCGGTGATTCCTGCTCCGCGATGTCCAAGGCCGAGGCAACATCATGCGCCAGCTGCACACTGTAGCCTTTTCTCTCCATGGCGCGCGCCAGCACCTCGGTGAAGACCGGATCATCATCGACCACCAGCAGACTGGGCAGGTTGCCGGAAAACCCCTGGTCACTCATTGCGACACCCGCAGATTCGACAGCGGCAACACGATACGGGTGCATACGCCGCCACCCTCTCGATTGGAGATGTGCACATTGCCACCCAGGCGCTGGATGGTAGCCTGGGCAAGAAACAGGCCCAGCCCCATCCCCTCGCCGGGCAGTTTGGTGCTGATGAACGGCTTGCCAAGCTGCGCCATCAGCTCAGCACTCAGCCCCGGACCCCGGTCACTGATATCCAGCGTCAATTCATCTGCCGTCCACTGCCCGTGGCATTCCACGCTGTGTGCTGCAGCATCGGCCGCGTTATTCAGGATGTTGGTGATCGCATGAGTCAATGTCTGGTCAATGACGATATGCGGCGCGGGTAACACACCGCTCCAGGACTGATCAAGACTGACATTCAGCCTGCTGGCGCGCCATTTTTCCACCGTCTGTGTCAGATACTGATCCAGTGCCTGACGATGCCCGGCCTCGGCAGGTGACTGTCCGGCAGAGATCGCCATACTGGCCAGGATATGTTTGCAACGATCAATCTGACTACGGAGGATATGCAGTTGCGCCGTTGCATCCGGCAACGCAGCACACTCCGCCTCCAGCTCCCTGCCCAATACCGCCATGGTGGCGAGCGGGGTGCCGAGTTCATGTGCCGCCCCCGTCGTCAGCGTCGCCAGCGCCACCAGTCGCTCATTGCGCAGCGATTGCTCCCGCGCCCTGGCCAGGGCCTGCTCACGTTCGCGCAATGTGGCATTCATCTTCACCGCAAAGAACGAGATCAATACAGAACTCAAAACGAAGCCGAACCACATCCCCAGCACATGCAGACTGAAATCATCACCATGAAGATGGGGCAGCGGGATGTACCACACCATCAATAATGAATAGCACAGCAGCGCTGCACCAGCGACCGCCCAGGTATAACGTGCCGGCAACGACGCGGCGGCGAGCGTCAGCGGCACCAGAAACAGCGACACAAAGGGATTGGTCGAGCCACCCGTGAAATACAGCAACGCGGCAAGCATCACCACATCGGCAAACAGCTGCAGGAAAAGCTCCAGATCACTGACGTCGCGGGCAAACAGCCGCAGTCGCAACCACGTCAGGATATTCATCGCGGCAAAGCAGGCGATGATCACCAGTGATGCTGCCAGCGGCAACGGGAATCCGCCCAGCACCGCTGTCACAATGGCAGCCAGCAACCCGGCCATAATCAGATAGCGGTACACCACCAGACGCTGCAGGTTCAGGCCGGAGGATGTGGATTCAGAGGTCGGGTGGACAGCGTGCATCGCGGTGTCTTATGAGTTGCACATATGATCGTTAATCACCGGATGCAGCGCAAGGTGGAACCGGGCGGAAAGCGCCGCTTATGGGCATGCCGGGCACGCCCCAACATCATGACGCAGCCACCGCCGCCTCTTCCGACGGGCTGTCAATTATAACCGGAAAACCGTGCAGGCGACCATCCTGCCCTGAACCACCATCCCGTATCCCAGTGATCAATATGTCACAGCCAAGCGACCCTATCATTGCAGGATCAGTCTGCGCCGCCCAGGTGCGGCAATTTGTCACACGACAGCCCCGCCACAATTTGTCATTCTTATCCGCGATGTAAAAAACCGTGTTGATCGCCAGATTCCACATTCAGCCAGATATAAATTCAACAGAGAGCACCGATGAAATTTTATAAAACTCCCCTGACCTTGATCATCACTGCCGGCCTCGGCCTGGCCGCGACCCAGCAGGCACATGCCACCTGCGGATCGGCAAATTGCTCGCTGGTGACCGGCGCCCAGGAATCGCTGCCCGCGGCCGGCCAGGGCAACATCGACCTGTCCTACCGCTATATCCGCATGGATAAAAAACTGCATGGCGACAACACCGTCAACCAGGTGCTGACGCCCGGCATCAATTTCGAGACCGGGGCGATCGAAGCGGACAGCCACAGTGAACTGCGCACCAATAACGAACTGGTGCAGCTGGACGTCAGCTACGGACTCAGCGACCGCCTGTCGACAGACATTGTGCTACCGCTGATCAACAACCGCCGTCATGAGCACATCCATATGGATACCGGTGACTTCAGCAATGTCGACGGCTCCAGCGGCCTCGGCGATGTGCGGGTCAATTTCAGGTATGCCGTCTCGCAATCCTTGAAACAGCTGTTGATCGCCGGCGCCGGCGTCAAGGCACCGACCGGCGACTACAAGCTGCGTAACAGCGATGGCGTCATCAACGAACCGACGATCATGCCCGGCACCGGCTCATGGGATGGACAGGTCTCGGCCTTCTACAGCTACCAGATTCGCCCGCATGAATTCTCGCTGTTCACCTCCGGCTCCTATCAGCTCAACAGCGAAAATGACCTGAACTATCGCTTCGGAAACACCCTGCTGCTCAATGCCGGACTCAATTACCGCATCGACCCCACACTGCTTGGCAGCCTGCAACTGAATCTGCGCACCACCGACCATGATGCATTCAATGGCAGCGCGGTGCCGAATACCGGCGGCAGCTTTGTGTATCTGACGCCTGGACTGAGCCTGCAGATCGCCGAGACAAGCTCGCTGTATACACATATCCAGTTGCCGGTCTATCAATATGTCAACGACAGCAATCTGGCGCCGCGTTTCGGGCTGATGGTCGGCGTGTCACACGGCTTCCAGTAAACCCATGTCCAGAGCATGCGGCCTCTCCGGCAGGATTCGTCGGTACCCCATGGGGTGGCTGGTGACTCTTGGATTCCTGGCCTGCAACATGGCCCAGGCTGCCGGGATCATTGGCAGCCGCGCCCCACCCCTGGACGGCGTCGACCTGAATAATACCCCGGTCAGCCTTGTCAGCCTGCACGGCCACACCGTGCTGGTGATGTTCTGGGCCAGCTGGTGCGCACCCTGCCGCAAGGAGATGCCCGTTGCGCAAGCGGCCTACGACAGGTATCGGGCTGATGGATTCACCATCCTGGCAATCAATGTCGGCGAGGATTATCAAACCGTGATCCACTTTGTGCAGCAGTATGGATTGGCATTCCCTGTCGTGCTTGACCCCCAGGGAAAGATTGCCCGGTCTTTCAATGTCACCGGCCTGCCAACCAATTACCCTATCGATAGCACAGGGACAATTCGGGAGCGCATCATCGGCAACGAACTCACCAGCAACCGGCTTGACGCCATAGTGCAAGCCCTGAAGACACGCCAATGAAACGATAAATCAAAGGCACATCCACAAGCCCGGGGCCTCATCGGAGGCCAGATGTTACTTCGGTTAGGACCCGACGTTCTCCCGCTAGGCGGGACAGGAGCTAGCCTGGGTTGAGCAACAGTGAACCCGGGTTTCACTCCATTCAACCCAGGCTACCTCCTGCCTGCGTTGTGGAGTGCGGTGACACGTCACCGCACTCCAGACGCAGCTTCCTTGCCAGACTGCGTGCCTGATCCATGCCACATCGGTTATGCAACCGCTTAAGGAAACTCTGATTAATCCAAAATTACTACGGCCGTCATTCCCGCGAAAGCGGGAAGCCAGATATTACAATTATTTATGGATGCCCGCTGGAGCCTGCCCTCGACCCGATCGGGGGCGGGCATGACGACAATACGAATTAACAGGTTGTTGAAAAACAGCCTGTGTGGAGCAAAGCAAAAATCACATTTTTTGCTTTGCGGGTTGAAAAAGGGCATGGACGGCCTTTTTCAACATCCTGTTAATCAGAGCATCCTTAAGTAAGTGCCATTCAGGTGAGAGGGGTGTATCAGGAATCAGTGTTGCGCAGCGCGCTGCACGCCGAACAGCACCAGCAGCAGCGCGCTGAGGCTGGTCAGGCTGTACAGCGCCGACGACAGTCCATGCAGCCGGCCAAAACGTGCGGCGAGCTCGACATTGTCATGCCAGCCGGACTGGGCCTTTAATGCCGCGATCTGCGGCTGCAATATGAACAAGCCGATCAGCGTCAGCGCCAGCATCGCAATAACCAGCAGGCTGCGCCACTGCCTCAGCGCCGCGACACCGGCCCGCTGCACAATCAGCATCAACAACAGTACGCCACAACCCAGACCAATCGCTGCCACCGCACGGAACATCACCCCGGCCAGTTCGCCGGCCAGCTGGCGGTCGGCCAGCTGATGAAACAACAACGGCGCGACCAGATAGCCGACCGCCCACAGGCAGCCGGCCCACAGGGTCAGCAACAACCGTTCAATGAAATGCAGGTAGTGCGGAGCGCCGGAGCCTGCCACGGGCTCAGACATATTTGACCTCAAGGATCTCGTATTCCTTGACGCCGGCCGGCGCCTTGACCTCGGCGATATCCCCTTCGACCTTGCCGATCAGCGCGCGGGCAATCGGCGAATTGATCGAGATGCGGTTGGCCTTGATATCGGCCTCGTCATCACCGACCAGCTGATAGCTGACCTGCTCATCGGTCTCGACATTAACCAGTACCACGGTGGCGCCAAACACCACCCGACCGTTGGCATTGAGCTTGCTGACATCGATGACCTCGGCATTCGACAGCTTGCCCTCGATCTCGTTGATGCGTCCCTCGGTGAAGCTCTGCTGTTCGCGCGCGGCATGATACTCGGCGTTTTCTTTCAGATCGCCATGGGCGCGCGCCTCGGCGATCGCCTGGATGATCTGCGGACGACGCACTGATTTAAGTTCCTGCAACTCTTCACGCAGGCGCTCGGCGCCGCGGCTGGTCATCGGTACCTTGTTCATCTGGCCAGCTCCTCATGCAGGGTCTGTAGACGGTTGACATGCTGAGGCTGCGCCAGCTGCTGCATCGCCAGGCAACTGGCCTTGGCGCCGGCCAGCGTCGTGGTATAGGTCACCTTCTGGTGCAGCGCCGTCGAGCGGATCGACGCCGAATCGCGGATCGCCTGCCGCCCCTCGGTGGTGTTGATGATCAGCGTGATCTGGCCATTCTTCAGCATGTCGACGATGTGCGGCCGGCCCTCGCCGACCTTGAACACGCGCGCACACTGGATGCCGGCGGCCTCCAGCACCCGGGCGGTGCCGCCGGTGGCCACGATATCAAAACCCATCGCCACCAGATCACGTGCAATAGTGGCGATCTGTCCCTTGTCAGAATCACGGACGCTGACGAACACCCGGCCGCTGCGCGGCAGGATGACGCCGGCGGCGAGTTGTGACTTGGCAAACGCCTCGGCGAAGCTGCGGCCGATGCCCATGACCTCGCCGGTCGATTTCATCTCCGGGCCGAGCAGCGTGTCGACACCGGGGAACTTGGCGAACGGGAACACCGCCTCCTTGACCGAGTAATAGCCCGGGATGATCTCAGCGGTGTACGCCTGATCGGACAAGGTCTGGCCGACCATGCAGCGCGCGCCGATCTTGGCCAGCGACTTGCCGCAGGCCTTGGAGATGAACGGCACCGTGCGCGAGGCACGCGGGTTCACCTCCAGCACATAGATATCCTGTTCCTTGATTGCGAACTGTACATTCATCAGACCGACGACGCCGAGCTCCAGCGCCATCGCCTTGACCTGCAGACGGATCTGATCCTGCAGCTCAGCCGACAGGCTGAACGGCGGCAGCGAGCAGGCCGAGTCGCCGGAATGCACGCCGGCCTGTTCGATGTGCTCCATGATGCCGCCGATGACGACATGACGACCGTCGCAGACTGCATCGACATCGACCTCGATCGCATCATTGAGGAAACGGTCAAGCAGCACCGGCGAATCATTCGACACCTTGACGGCATCACGCATGTAACGGCGCAGGTCGTCCTCATTGTAGACGATCTCCATCGCCCGGCCACCGAGCACATACGACGGCCGCACCACCAGCGGGTAGCCGATCTCTTCGGCCAGTTTGACCGCGGTGTCGGTACTGCGCGCAGTGCGGTTCGGCGGCTGGCGCAGGTTCAGCCGTTCAATCAGTTTCTGGAACCGTTCGCGGTCCTCGGCCAGGTCGATGGCATCCGGCGTGGTGCCGATGATCGGTGTGCCAGCCGCCTCCAGCGCCCGCGCCAGCTTCAGCGGCGTCTGACCGCCGAACTGCACGATGACACCCTTGGGCTTCTCGAGCTCGATGATCTCGAGCACATCCTCCAGCGTCAACGGCTCGAAATACAGCCGGTCGGAGGTGTCATAGTCGGTGGACACGGTCTCGGGATTGCAGTTGACCATGATGGTCTCATAGCCATCCTCGCGCAAGGCCAGCGCGGCATGCACGCAGCAATAATCGAACTCGATGCCCTGGCCGATGCGGTTCGGCCCGCCGCCCAGCACCATCACCTTGTCCCGCTTGCTCGGTGCGGCCTCGCATTCCTGATCATAGGTCGAATACATGTAGGCGGTGGTCGAGGCGAACTCGGCGGCGCAGGTGTCGACGCGCTTGTACACCGGGCGCACGCCGAGCTGATAACGCCGGCCACGCACCAGCTGCTCGGTGGTACCGGTCAATACCGCCAGGCGGCGGTCGGAGAAGCCCTTGCGCTTCAGTCCATACAGCCGCTCGGCCGATTCCAGCACCACGCGGCCATCGCGGCGCACCGCCGCCTCGCTGTCGATCAGATCGGCCACCTGCGCCAGAAACCACGGGTCGATGCGGCTCAGCTCGAACACCTCGTCGACCGTCCAGCCGCCGCGGAAGGCGTCGGCAACATAACGGATGCGATCCGGCCCCGGCATCTGCAATTCATGGCGCAAGGTGCTGCGCGCCTCGTCGCTGTTCAGTTCAATGATCTCGTCGAGGCCGTCGATGCCGGTCTCCAGGCCGCGCAAGGCCTTGTGCAGCGATTCCTGGAAGTTGCGGCCGATCGCCATCACCTCGCCGACCGACTTCATCTGCGTCGTCAATCGCGGATTGGCCTGTGGGAATTTTTCAAACGTGAAACGCGGGATCTTGGTCACCACATAGTCGATCGCCGGCTCGAACGACACCGGCGTCACACCGCCGGTGATGTCGTTGCGCAGTTCATCGAGGGTGTAGCCGATCGCCAGCTTGGCCGCAACCTTGGCGATCGGGAAACCGGTGGCCTTGGAGGCCAGCGCCGAGGAGCGCGACACCCGCGGATTCATCTCGATGATCACCAGCCGGCCATCGACCGGGTTGACGGCGAATTGCACATTGGAACCGCCAGTCTCGACGCCGATCTTGCGCAGCACCGCGATCGACGCGTTGCGCATGATCTGGTATTCCTTGTCGGTCAGCGTCTGCGCCGGCGCGACGGTGATCGAATCGCCGGTATGCACACCGAGCGGATCGAAGTTCTCGATCGAACAGACGATGATGCAGTTGTCATTGCGGTCACGCACCACCTCCATCTCGAATTCCTTCCAGCCCAGCAAGGATTCCTCGATCAGCAGCTCGCGGGTCGGTGACAGGTCGAGGCCGCGCTCGCAGATCTCGACGAACTCCTCGCGGTTGTAGGCGATGCCACCGCCGCTGCCGCCCATCGTGAACGACGGCCGGATGATGGTCGGGTAACCGATCTGTGACTGCACCTGCAGTGCCTCTTCGAGGCTGTGCGCGATCATCGAACGCGGCGAGGCCAGGCCGATCTCGGCCATCGCCTCGCGGAAACGTTCACGGTCCTCGGCCATGTCGATGGCATCGCGCGAGGCGCCGATCATCTCCACATTGTATTTCTCCAGCACCCCGTTGCTGACCAGATCAAGCGCGCAGTTCAGCGCGGTCTGACCACCCATGGTCGGCAGCAAGGCATCCGGCCGTTCCTGGTCGATGATCGCCGCCACGGTCTGCCAGGTGATCGGTTCGATATAGGTCGCATCGGCCATGCCGGGATCGGTCATGATGGTCGCGGGATTGGAATTGACCAGGATGACGCGGTAGCCCTCCTCGCGCAGCGCCTTGCAGGCCTGGGCGCCGGAGTAATCGAACTCGCAGGCCTGGCCGATGACGATCGGGCCCGCGCCGATGATCAGGATGCTGTGGATATCTGTTCTCTTTGCCATGGCTGGTCTCGTCTCGGGCCGTTACACTGCCGGCCGCCGGGCCTGCATCAGTTCAATGAAATGGTCGAACAACGGCGCTGCATCCTGCGGACCGGGACTGGCCTCGGGGTGACCCTGGAAGCTGAAGGCCGGCCGGTCGGTGCGGTGGACGCCCTGCAGGGAGCCGTCGAACAGCGAGCGGTGCGTCGCACGCAGGTTGGCCGGCAACGTCGCCTCGTCCACGGCAAAGCCGTGGTTCTGGCTGGTGATCATCACCCGGCCGCTGGCTATATCGATGACCGGATGGTTGGCGCCGTGATGACCAAACTTCATCTTCAGCGTACGCGCGCCACTGGCCAGGCCCAGCAGCTGGTGACCGAGGCAGATGCCAAACACCGGCAGCTGCTGATCGAGCAGGCTGCGGATCGCCTCAATCGCATAATTACACGGTTCCGGATCGCCGGGGCCATTGGACAGGAACACGCCATCGGGTTTCAGCGCCAGCACCTCACGCGCCGGGAACTTCGCCGGCACCACGGTGACATGGCAGCCGCGATCGACCAGCATGCGCAGGATGTTGCGCTTGATGCCGTAGTCGTAGGCGACGACGCGGAACACCGCGCGGCGCGGCGGCGCGGTCACCGGTCCGAGCTGCCAGCTGCCCTGCGTCCATTCATAGGGTTCGGGGGTCGTCACATGCTGCGCCAGGTCCATGCCCTTCAAGCCCGGGAACTCGCGCGCCGCCGCCACCGCGGCCGCGGCGTCGATCTGCTCACCGGCCACCAGGCAGCCGTTCTGCGCGCCCTGCTCGCGCAGCAGCCGGGTCAGCTTGCGGGTGTCGATGCCGGCGATCGCGACGGTGTGACGCGACTGCAGGTAATCGGCCAGCGTCTGTGTGGCGCGCCAGCTGCTGGTGCGCAATGGCAGCTCGCGGATGATCAGGCCGCTGGCCATCACGGTCGGGGATTCATGATCATCCTCGTTGACGCCGTAGTTGCCGATGTGCGGATAGGTCAGTGCGACGATCTGCCGCGCATAGGACGGATCGGTCAGGATCTCCTGATAACCGGTCATCGCGGTGTTGAACACGACCTCACCGGATACCCGGCCGTGTGCCCCGATCGATTCCCCCCAGAACAGTGTCCCGTCCTGCAAGGCGAGCAACGCTGTATGATGCAAACCGACCTCCCGCGACATACGAAAAGCGGGAGTCGTCACCGCCCTCCCGCTGTCTGGATTCCTGGAACCTGGAAATGGTGCAGATTCTACTCCAGCCACCCGCTGACGTCCATGATTTGACAGCGGAAATGCAAGGACCCGGTCTTGGCTCGGCATCTACTTGGGATCAGGCAGTTAGCAGGAGCCTTCGATACGCGGCGGGCGCCGCTACTCAGGGCGAACGGGTGGGGGAAGGCCGTTCATGTGGTGAGCAATCGCGCCAGCGCGGCATCCGGCCGTTCGTGGTGAGTAGGTGCCCTTCGATACGCTACGCTACTCAGGACAGGCTCCTTCGATACGCTACGCTACTCAGGACAGGCCCTTCGGTACGCGCTGCGCGCTACTCAGGACAGGCCCTTCAATGCTTGGCGGGTGCCGCTACTCAGGGCGAACGGGCGGGGGAAGGATGCGGACACCACAGCCCCCCGAGGTATTCGGCTCAGCGCAGGCCGAGCACGTCCTGCATGTCGTACAGGCCCGGCTTCTGACCGCGCAGCCACAGCGCGGCGCGCAGTGCGCCGCTGGCGAAGGTCATCCGGCTCGAGGCCTTGTGGGTGATCTCGACCCGCTCGCCGAGGGCGGCGAACATCACGGTATGGTCACCGACGATGTCGCCGGCGCGGATGGTCTCGAAACCGATGGTGTGGCGGTCGCGGCGGCCGGTGCGGCCTTCGCGGCCGTAGACGGCACAGTCCTTCAGCTCACGGCCCAGCGCGCTGGCCACGACCTCACCCATGCGCAAGGCGGTGCCGGACGGCGCATCGACCTTGTCGCGGTGGTGGGCCTCGATGACCTCGATGTCGACCTCATCACCGAGCACCCGTGCCGCGATGTCGAGCAGTTTGAAACACAGGTTGACGCCGACACTCATGTTCGGCGCAAAGACGATCGGCAGCGTGCCCGCTGCGGCATGCAGCAGCGCGCGCTGCTCGTCATTGAGGCCGGTGGTACCGATGACCATCGCGACCCGGTGCTCGCGGCACAGCGCGACATTGCGCAGCGTCACCTCCGGCGTCGTGAAATCGATCAGCACATCGGCGCCGGAGAGCGCCTGTGCCAGGTCATCACTGACCGTGATGCCGAGCCGCCCGCTGCCGGCCAGCTCGCCGGCATCGGCGCCGATCACGCTGCTGCCTGGGCGTTCGATCGCGGCCGCCAGCTGCGCGCCGGGGGTCTGCTGGCAGGCGGCGATCAGCTGCCGACCCATCCGTCCGGCGGCGCCGGTGATTACGATCCTGGTCATGTCTCCCCCGCCCCGTATCAGAATTTCATGTCTTCAAAAAACTTCTTGACCCCGTCGAACCACGAACGCGAACGCGGACTGTGTTTGGCCGGACCTTCCTGCAGGCTCTTCTCCAGCTCGGCAAACAATTCCTTCTGCCGCGCCGTCAGATTGATCGGGGTCTCGATGACCACCTTGCAGAACAGGTCGCCGACACCCTGCTCATGCACCGAGCGCACACCCTTGCCCTTCAAGCGGAACAGTTTATCGGTCTGGGTCTCGGCCGGGATCTTCAGTTTGACACGACCGTGCAGCGTCGGCACGTCGATCTCGCCACCGAGCGCCGCGCTGGCAAAACTGATCGGCAGTTCGCAATACAGGTGATTGGCCTCGCGCTTGAACAGCGGGTGGGCACGGACGCTGATCTGCACATACAGGTCACCGGCGATCCCGCCCTGCAGACCGGCCTCGCCTTCGCCGGCCAGCCGGATGCGGTCGCCCTCGTCGACACCGGCCGGGATCTTGACCGACAGCTTCTTGGTCTGTTTCACCACACCCTGGCCGCGGCATTCCGGACAGGGGTCGGTGATCACCCGACCCTTGCCATGACACTTGGGACAGGTCTGCTGGATCGAGAAGAAACCCTGCTGCATCCGCACCTGGCCATGGCCACCGCAGGTGCTGCAGGTCGTATCACTGCTGCCCTTGCGGGCGCCGCTGCCGTCGCACGGTTTGCACGGCACATGGGTCGGGATATCGATCTGGATCGTCTTGCCCTGCACCGCCTCTTCGAGCGACAGCTCCAGATCATAGCGCAGGTCGGAACCGCGGTTGACACGGCTGCCACGTCCGGCGCCACGTCCGCCGAAGATGTCGCCAAACACATCCTCGAAGATGTCGCCGAAGTTGCCGGAGCGCGCACCACCGCCCCCGCCGCCCAGCCCGGGATCGACGCCGGCATGACCAAACTGGTCATAGGCCGCGCGCTTCTGGGCATCGGTCAGCACCTCGTAGGCCTCCTTGGCCTCCTTGAACTGTTCCTCGGACTTCTTGTCATCCGGATTGCGATCGGGATGGTGCTTCATCGCCAGCTTGCGATAGGCCTTTTTCAGCTCGGCCTCGCTGGCGTTGCGCGCCACACCCAGTACTTCGTAGTAATCCCGTTTAGCCATGATGTGCCATCGTTTCCACTGCTGTGTTCAATCTGCAAATACGCAAACGCGGGAGGCCATCCCGCGTTTGCCGCCGGCCCCATGATGGTCCCGGCACCTTCATGCTGCGGGCACTGCCCCGCCAGCCACTGCTGATTACTTGCGCTGATCGTCGCGCACTTCCTCGAACTCAGCATCGACGGCATTGTCACGCGCGCCACCTGGTGTGCCAGCTGCACCGGCGTCATCGGCCTGCGCCTGCTGCGCGGCCTGGGCGTAGGCCTGTTCGGCGATCTTGGCCGAGGCATCGGCAAGCGCCTTGGTCCGCGACTCGATCGCGTCCTTGTCATCACCGCTGATCACCTCTTTCAGCGCGGCGATCGCCGCCTCAACGGCGCTGCGCTCGGCCGCTGCCACCTTGTCACCGAGCTGTTCCAGCGTCTTGTGGGTGGCGTGGATCAGGCCATCGGCCTGATTGCGCGCGCTGACCAGCTCGTGGAACTTGCGGTCCTCGTCGGCATGGGCCTCGGCATCCTTGATCATGCGGTTGACCTCGTCCTCGGACAGCCCGCTGGAGGCCTTGATGACAATCGACTGCTGCTTGCCGGTGGCCTTGTCCTTGGCCGACACATGCAGGATGCCGTTGGCGTCGATGTCGAACGCGACCTCGATCTGCGGCACGCCGCGTGGCGCCGGCGGGATGTCGGCCAGGTCAAAACGGCCCAGCGACTTGTTGGCCGCGGCCTGTTCGCGCTCACCCTGCAACACATGCACGGTGACCGCGGTCTGGCGATCATCGGCGGTCGAGAATACCTGCTGCGCCTTGGTCGGGACCGTGGTGTTCTTCTCGATCAGCTTGGTCATCACGCCGCCCATGGTCTCGATACCCAGCGACAACGGGGTGACGTCGAGCAACAGGATATCCTTGACCTCGCCGCCGAGCACCCCGCCCTGGATCGCGGCACCGACCGCCACCGCCTCATCGGGGTTGACGTCCTTGCGCGGCTCCTTGCCGAAGAAATTCTTCACCGCCTCCTGCACCATCGGCATCCGGGTCTGACCGCCGACCAGGATCACCTCCTCGATCTCGGAGGCCTTCAGCCCGGCGTCCTTCAAGGCGATCTTGCACGGCTCGATGGTGCGCTGCACCAATTCCTCGACCAGCGACTCGAGCTTGGCGCGCGTCAACTTGATGTTCAGATGCTTCGGGCCGCTGGCATCGGCGGTGATATACGGCAGATTGACATCGGTCTGCTGGCTCGATGACAGCTCGATCTTCGCCTTCTCGGCTGCTTCCTTCAGACGCTGCAGTGCCAGTGGATCGTTATGCAGGTCGATGCCGCTGTCCTTCTTGAACTCAGCGGCCAGATATTCGATCAACCGGGTGTCAAAGTCCTCACCACCGAGGAAGGTGTCACCGTTGGTTGACAGCACCTCGAACTGATGCTCACCCTCGACCTCGGCGATCTCGATGATCGAGACATCGAAGGTCCCACCACCCAGGTCATAGACCGCGATCTTGCGATCGCCGCCCTTCTTGTCCATGCCATAGGCCAATGCCGCGGCCGTCGGCTCGTTGATGATGCGCTTGACCTCGAGCCCGGCGATCTTGCCGGCATCCTTGGTGGCCTGGCGCTGTGAGTCGTTGAAATAGGCCGGCACGGTGATCACCGCCTCGGTCACCGGCTCCCCGAGATAGTCCTCGGCGGTCTTCTTCATCTTCATCAATACGCGCGCCGACACCTCGGGCGGGGCCATCTTCTTGTTACGGGTCTGCACCCAGGCGTCGCCGTTGTCGGCCTTGGTGATCTTGTACGGCACCAGCGAGATGTCGCGCTGCACCACCTTCTCATCGAAACGGCGGCCGATCAGGCGCTTGATGGCAAACAGCGTGTTGCTCGGGTTGGTGACGGCTTGGCGCTTGGCCGACTGGCCGACCAACACCTCACCGTCCTCGGCAAAAGCGACGATCGACGGTGTGGTGCGATCACCCTCGCTGTTCTCGATGACGCGCGGCTTGCCGCCTTCCATCACCGCCACACATGAGTTGGTCGTGCCCAGGTCAATTCCGATGATCTTGCCCATTGTTTGTGTTCTCCGTTGGTTCTTCAAATAACGTGTACCGTCAGTCCTGCAATTGCTTCAGATATAGGGACATATCCGGATGTTTCAAGAGGTCTCGTCGGCCTTTTTCTGGCCGGCGCTGCCGCTGCCGGCACTGGCGACCACGACCATCGCCGGCCGTACCAGCCGGTCATTGAGCCGGTAACCCTTCTGGTAGACGTTCAGCACGGTGTTCGGCTCGGCCTGCGGGTCATCGACCATCGACATCGCTTGGTGAAACTCGGCATTGAAACGCTGACCCTGCGGGTTGACCTCGGTCACCCCCATCCTGTCCAGCGCCGCCGTCAGCAGCTTCAGCGTCAGCGCGACCCCCTCGCTGACCTTCAGGCCACCCTCGCCCAGCTCCAGCGCCGCAGCCAACCCCAGCTCCAGGCTGTCCCTGACCGGCAGCAGCTGCGAGACGAATTTCTCGACCCCGTATTTATGGGCGTTCTCGACATCGCGTTCGGCGCGGCGCTGCATGTTCAGCAACTCGGCACGGGTCCGCAGCATCTGTTCGCGGGCCTCCTCGGCCTGCTGCTGCGCCCGCTGCAGTGCGGCCTGCAATGACTCGACATCGACCGCAGTATCCTGGGCAGCGGGACCGGCGACCTCGGCGGACTGTTCTTCACCTGACATATGCTCTCCAATACCCTCAGCAATGAACAAAACAAAATAATCAGAGGATTATAGGGGTTGATCCGCCGGATTCAAGGCGGCACTGACCAGCCGCGCCGTCACATCGACGATCGGGATCACCTGGTCATAGGCCATCCGCGTCGGGCCGATGATCCCGACCAGGCCCAGCACCTCGCCATCGACCTGATAGGTCGACGTCACCAGGCTGCAGTCGCTGAACAGGTCATGGCCGGATTCCTCGCCGATGAAGATCCGCACCCCCTGCCCATCATAGGCCGCCCGGTCCAGCAGCGACAGCACCTCGCGCTTCTGGTGAAAGGCCTCGAACAGGCCGCGCAGCCGTGCAACATCGGACAATTCGTCAAAGCCCATCAGATTGGTCTGGCCGGCGATGACGCAGTCGCGGGCCTTGTCGATGACCTCATCCGGCTCAAACACCCGCTCGGCCATCGTGATCGCCGATTGCATCAGACTGTCCATCTGCTCGCGGGCCTGGCGCAGCTCGTGCAACAGCCGTGAACGCACCCCGGACAGTGTCTGGCCGGCGAACTGCTGGTTCAGATAATTGGCGGCCTGCGTCAGCTCGGCCTCGCTGTAGCGGCGCGGCGTCTCGATGATCAGGTTCTGCACCTCACGGTCGTTGATGACCAGGATCACCAGCACCTGGTTGCCGGACAATGACAGGAATTCGATGTGGCGCAGCCGCTGCGGCATGCCGCCGGGCACCATCACCAGCCCGGCCATGCTGGTCAACCCGGACAAGGCCGACGACACGGTCGCGGCGATCTGTTTCAGTGAGGCACCGGGCGCCAGACGCTGCGCGATCTGCCGGACATTGTCGCTGGTCACCGGCTGCACCGTCAGCAACGAGTCGACGAACACGCGGTAACCGCGGCTGGTCGGCACCCGTCCGGCCGAGGTGTGCGGGGCGCGCACCAGACCGCGGGCCTCGAGATCGGCCAGCACATTGCGCACCGTCGACGAACTGAGGTCCAGGCCCGAGCCACCGGCCAGCTGTTTGGAGCCGACCGGCTGCCCGTCCCGGATATAACTCTCGATCAGGACCTTCAAGATGTGCTGCGAACGTGGACTGATCTGCCCGTCCATACCAAACCTGCGCTGCTGGCGTTGTCGGCTAGCACTCTATCATGAAGAGTGCCAAAGCAAAACCCCGGGACCGGCCGGGGATGACAGCGCCGACCCGCCCATGGTACCGTGGCTACCGGTTAAAGTTGTTGAAAAATCATGACTAAGCGTTCCTTCCAGACCATCGGGCTGATCGGCAAGAGCGGCGATTCGAGCATCGCCGACACCGTGCAGCGCCTCGCCGCCCACCTGCTCGACCGCGGCTGCCAGGTGTTGCTCGATGAAGATACGGCCAGCAACCTGCCTAAGAGTTCATTGCCGGTCGTCAATCGCGCGACACTGAGCAGCCGCTGCGACCTGACCATCATCATCGGTGGCGACGGCACACTGCTGCAGGCCGCGCGGACACTGAGCGATGGCCACAGCGCGCTGGTCGGCATCAACCTCGGTCGCCTCGGTTTTCTGGTCGATATCTCGCACGACACGATGCTGGAGACCATGGACAGCCTGCTGGCCGGCAACTATGTCGAGGATCCGCGCTTTCTGCTGCACTGCCGCATCATCCGCAATGGCGAGGACATCAATGACAGCATCGTGCTCAACGATGTCGCGATCCACAAATGGAACGTGGCGCGGATGATCGAGCTCGAGACCTATATCAACGGCCATTTCGTCAGCCTGTCGCGCTCCGACGGCCTGGTGATCTCGACCCCGACCGGCTCGACGGCCTACGCCTTGTCGGCCGGCGGACCGATCCTGCACCCGGCGCTGGACGCCATCGCGCTGGTGCCGCTGTGTCCACACACCATGACCAACCGGCCGATCGTCATCCCCGGCACCGACCGCATCGAGGTCGTCATCCGCAGCCAGCATCAGGTCCGCGTTACCTGCGACGGCCAGGCCTCGCACGAGGTCATGTGTGACGACCGCGTCGTCATCACCAAGATGAAACGGCCGCTGCGGCTGATCCACCCGTTGACACACAATCACTTCGACACACTGCGCGTCAAGCTGCACTGGGCCGAGTCGCCGCAGAATACCCGCCGCTGATACGCTGCTAGAATTTTTCAAGCAGGGTTTTATGGAGTGCGGTGACACGTCACCGCACTCCAAACCGCCCTTGGTAAAAACACTCCCGCTATGACGTGACCTGACCGGCGGCTATCGGTAGAATGACCACATCACCACCCCGGGCCCGACCATGCTGAGCAGCCTGCACATCCGCAACCTTGCCGTCATCGAGCAACTCGACCTCGAACTCACCGCCGGCCTGACGGTGCTGACCGGCGAGACCGGCACCGGCAAGTCGATCCTGGTCGATGCACTGGGCCTGGCGCTCGGCGACCGCACCGACAGCGGTATCGTCCGCCACGGCAGCCCGCGCACCGAGGTCAGCGCGGTGTTCGACCTGGCGGCACTGCCCGACACCGCGCAGTGGCTGGTCGACAACGCCCTCGACAGCGACGGTGAATGCCAGATCCGCCGCACCGTCGGCAGCGATGGCCGCTCCAAGGGCTTCATCAACGGCCAGACCGTGACGCTGGCCCAGTTGCGCCAGCTCGGCGCACAATTGCTCGACATCCACGGCCAGCATGAACACCAGTCGCTGCTGCAGCGTGACGAACAGCGCCGCTTGCTCGATGGTGTTGCCGACCACCGCGCGCTGCTCGACGCCGTCGCTGATGGCTATCGCCAGTGGCGCGGGCTGCGCGATGAATACCAGGCATTGCGTAACGAGGCCGATGGCCGCGATGACGCGCTTGAGCTGCTGCGTTTCCAGGTCGAGGAACTGGCGGTACTGAATCTGGACAGCGGGGCCGTGGCACGCATCGAGGGTGATCATCGCCGTCTCAGCCATGCCGACCAGCTGCTGGCCGGTTGCCGCAGCGCGCTCGAACAACTCGATGACGGTGAACAGCCGTTGACACTGCAGCTGGCGCAATGCAGTGCTGCGCTGGCAACCTTGAGCCGCCATGACAGCGCGCTGAGCGGGATCTGCGAGCAGCTCGACAGTGCGCAGATCCACATCACCGAGGCCGCCGGCGAGCTGCGCCGCCATCTCGATGCGCTGGAGCTCGATCCGGCCTATCTGCAACAACTGGAACAGCAGCTGCGCCAGCTCCATGACCTGTCGCGCAAACACCGCGTCGCCGCCGCCGAGCTGCCGGCATTGCTGATGCGCTTGCAGGAACGGCTGCAGCGGCTGGAACAGGCCGAGACCCGCCTCGCGACACTGGACGACGAAATCGCCCGTGCCGCCGCCGCGTACCGTGCTGCCGCGAGTGTGCTGCATGCCAGCCGGCAGCAGGCCGCGCAACACCTGGCGCAGCAGGTCAGCGCCAACATGCAGACGCTGGGCATGCCCGGCAGCCGTTTTGACATCACGCTGACCACGCTGGCCAACGAACAATTCACGGCCAGCGGCACAGACCAGATCGAATTTCTGATCTGCACCAATCCCGGTCAGCCGGCGAAACCGCTGGCGAAGATCGCCTCCGGCGGTGAGCTGTCGCGCATCAGCCTGGCGATCCAGGTCATCACCGCCCGGCAGACTGCGGTGCCGACACTGATCTTCGATGAGGTCGACGTCGGCATCGGCGGCCGCATCGCCGAGATCGTCGGCCAGAAGCTGCGTAAACTCGGTCAGGTGCGTCAGGTGTTATGTGTCACGCATCAGCCGCAGGTCGCGGCGCTGGGTCATCATCACCTGCAGGTCATCAAGACCAGCGACGGCGAACAGACCGCGACCCAGGTTACGCTGCTCGATGCCAGACAACGCCGCGAAGAGATCGCCCGGATGCTCGGCGGTATCGAGATCACCGCCCAGACCCGCGCCCATGCCGCCGAGATGCTGGCGCGGTCGATGCAAGACAAACCAGTGACGGCCTGAGCCGGATTATGAACCCGGGGTAGGTTGGGTTGAGGCACGAAGCCCAACGTTATCAATTTACAAACTCGCCGGAATGGCCAACGCATTTTTGCCGTTGGGCTTCGCTGAAACCGCTCAGCCCAACCTACCAGCCTTGCGGGGCGGGGGTCACTTGTTACGGCAGCTGTTGCAGATGCCGTAGATATACAAGGCGTGGTCGGTCATCTCGTAACCGGCATTGCGGGCGATCTCGCGCTGGCGCTGCTCGATGGTCTCGTCGATGAACTCGTCGACGCGGCCACACTTGACGCACAGGATATGGTCGTGATGGCCGCCGTGATCGAGCTCGAACACCGAATGGCCATCGCCGAAATGATGGCGAGCGATCAGGCCCGCGGCCTCAAACTGCGTCAACACGCGGTAGACGGTCGCCAGGCCGACGTCCTCGCCGCTGTCGATCAAGGCCTTGTAGACATCCTCGGCGCTCATGTGGCGCTTGTGGTTTTCCTCGAGGATCTGGAACACGCGCAACCGCGGCATCGTCGCCTTCAGTCCCGCCTTTTTCAGGTCCGTGCTGGTCACCGTCCGACTCCCTGCCGGCCAGCGATGCACTCACTGGCGGTCTGCGTTATGATATCGCCCTAATGTACCTGCTAGCCGTGCGTGGAACAACTCAGATGAAAAAGATTCTCATTTTGATACTGGCCGTAGGGACTTTGCTGCAGGGTGGTTGCGCGATCCACACCCCGGAGATCCAGCAGGGCAACATCATCGACGACAAGGCGGTGGCGACACTGCGCCCGGGCATGACGCGCAGCCAGGTACGCTTTGTACTCGGCAACCCGGCACTCAAGGATCCGTTCCATGCCAATCGCTGGGATTATATCTATACGCTGGACACCGGCATCAAGGGTCAGCCGCCGCAGCGCCGCCATCTGGCGGTATTCTTCACCGCTGATACGCTGGAGCGTTTTGTCAGCGACCCACCGTTGCAGCCTTAAGATTTCGCCTGCCAGCGGGGAAGGACTGGATTCCGGGTCGCAGCTTGCGCTGCGCCCGGAATGACGGATTATTCAACGCCGTCATCCAGCGCACCGCCGCCCTTCTTCATCTTCTTGCCGTCGGCCGCACGCTGGCGACGCACGTCCTTCGGGTCGGCGATCAGTACCCGATAGATCTCGATGCGGTCACCGGGCTGCAACGTGGCGCTGAGCTTGGCCAGCTTGCCGAACACTCCGACCTTGTTGGTCGCAAGATCGATCTCCGGGAATTCCTCGAGGATGCCGGAATGGCGGATCGCCTCCTCGATCGTCATGTGCCGGTCGATCTTGACCGGCAGGATGGTCTGCACATCGGGGCGGGCATAGGCCACCTCGATCTCAATCTTGTCACCGTTTTCCATAGATCTCCACCGCCCGCTGGCTGAAGGCATCGACCAGGGTATTGGCGATCTGGTTGAACACCGGCCCCACGGTCATCTTCAGCAATACATTCGAAAACTCATACTCCAGATCCAGCATCACCCGGCAACCGTCCGACCCCAGCGCCTCAAAGCGCCAGCAACCCTGCAGATGATGGAATGGCCCCTCGACCAGCCGCATCTCGATCATCTTGCCATGCTGCAGCCGGTTGCGGGTCGTAAAGGTCTTGTGCAGGCTGCCGCGCGCCAGCTCGATCGATGCCTCGACCTCATCCTCATTGCGAAATGCGATCCGGCTGCTGCGGCACCACGGCAGAAACTGCGGATAGGCCGCGACATCATCGACCAGCGCATACATCTCGGCTGCGGTATATGGCACCAGGGCCTGACGCTGGATCACCACCATCTAACGGTCCGTACCTCGCTGCCGTCAGTGCTGTTTCGCCAGCACGCTATGCGAGCGGCTGTAGGCAAAATACACCACCAGACCCAGCGCCATCCAGATGAAGAAACGCTGCCAGGTCACCAACGGCAGGCTGTACATCAGATAGCTGCAAAAGATGATGCCGAGCACCGGGATCACCGGACTGAACGGGGTCCGGAACGGCCGCGGCAGGTCCGGGTGTGAATAACGCATGTAGATGACACCGCCGCACACCAGCGCAAACGCCGCCAGCGTGCCGATATTGACCAACTCGGCGACGGTGCCGATCGGCAACAGGCCGGCGACCAGCGCCATGAACACGCCACTGACCAGGATGATGCGCAGCGGGGTCTTGGTCACCGGGTTGACCTTTGAAAATACCGGCGGCAGCAGCCCGTCACGGGCCATGGCCAGGAAGATGCGCGTCAGGCCGTAGTACAGCACCAGCATCACCGTCGTCAGCCCGGCGATGGCGCCAGCGGCGATCAGCCCGGCGGCGGTGCGATGGCCGAGGTTCAACAATGCGTCGGCCACCGGTGACGACACGTTCAGCGTGGTATAGGGCACGATGCCGGTCAGCAAACCGGAGACGACGATATAGATGACGGTACACACCGCCAGCGACACCAGGATGCCGATCGGCAGGTCGCGTTGCGGCCGCACCGCCTCCTCGGCCGCCGTCGACACCGCATCAAAACCGATGTAGGCGAAGAAGATCAGCGCCGCGCCGCCCATGACCCCTTCCCAGCCAAACGGCATGTACGGGTGCCAGTTCGCCGGATTGACATTGAACATCGCGACACCAATGAACACCGCGATCGCGATCAGCTTGATCGCCACCATCGCGGCATTAAAGCGTGCGCTCATGTGCACGCCGATCGCCAGCAGCGTGCCGAGCACTGCGATGATCAGTGCCGCCGGCAGATTGATCAGCCCCCCGGCGCCCGGCGCCGCCAGCAACAGCGGCGGCAGATGGACCCCCATCGCGACCAGCGCATTGTTGGCATAGCCCGACCAGCCGATCGCCACCGTCGGTGTCGCCAGCCCGTATTCGAGGATCAGGTCCCAGCCGATCAGCCAGGCGATGATCTCGCCAAAGCCGGCATACGAATAGCCGTAGGCGCTGCCGCAGCCGCCGACCGTGGACGCCAGCTCGGCATAGGCCAGCGCCGTAAAGGCGCAGGCAAAGCCGGCGACGATATACGACAACGTGATCGCCGGCCCGGCCTTGGTCGCGGCCGCGACCCCGGTCAGCACAAAGATGCCGGCACCGATGATGGCGCCGATGCCGAGCAGTGTAAGATCCGTGGCGGTCAGGCAGCGCCGCAGGCCGGAATCAATCTCCTGAGTGACAGGTTTGGTGCGAAACAGGCTCACTGGACCTCCTGGGGAACGCAAGTATTTATGGCGGTCATCTTACCGTCTTTGCCCTGGGCGTGACAGGGGCGCTGACTGCGTTATCGCACCATGTACCGTGAAAACTTTAATCGACCGCCCTGTTGGCCTAGAATGTCACCCCATGACTGCCAACAAAAAAGGCGACGGCGCGAGCCAGATCGCCATCAACCGCAAAGCCCGCCACGACTACACCATCGAAGAGCACTACGAGGCCGGCCTGGCGCTGGAGGGCTGGGAGGTCAAGAGCCTGCGCGCCGGCCGTGCCCAGCTCAGTGAAAGTTATGTGCTGATCAAGAACGGCGAGGCTTGGCTGTTCGGCGCCCACATCTCGCCACTGGCCACCGCCTCGACCCATGTCCACCCCGACCCGACCCGTTCGCGCAAATTGCTGCTGCACCGCAATGAGCTGAACAAGCTGATCGGCGCCGTCGAGCGCAAGGGCTACACGCTGATCCCGCTCAACCTGCACTGGAAACGCGGTCGCGCCAAGCTCGACGTCGGACTGGCCAAGGGCAAAAAGGAACATGACAAACGCGCCACCGTCAAGGAGCGTGAATGGCAGCGCGAGAAGCAGCGGCTGCTGAAGGTGCGCTGACGTGCACCCCTCTCCCCAACCCTCTCCCGCATGCGGGAGAGGGAGCGGTAATTTCAATGTCCTCCGGCATTCGCCCTTGAATTCCCCCACCCCTGGCCCGATAATGAGGACTGGGGGCGACATGGCTTCGACGTGGGTTGCGAACCCCAAGGTGCATGTCGAGGGGCAGATCACCTCGTAAATCCAGCTGCAAATCATAGTTGCCAACGAAGACAACTACGCACTCGCCGCTTAATACCCGGTAGGGTGCCGTCTGACCGGAGCCGTGCTTATGCGTCCGTCATCAGGCGTCGACTCTCATAAGCTCGCGTTGCGGCCCGCCCGGGGCCAATTCGTCAGAACTCTTCCGGGCTCGCCGTTCGTCTTCCCTGCCCGTCGGGTAGCGCGCGGTTAAATCAATAGACGTGGATACACATGTAGAGCCGAGGGCGGAGAGCTTGCGGACGCGGGTTCGATCAATAGGGTCGCCTCTGCTTGCGAAGGCAGAGTGATAACGGGGCTCACATCGGTGAAACCTACGGCAATATGGATTGCTAGGGCAACGCCGAGGGGTAGCAAGAGGGCCAACCTCAGGGCTGCCCTGTAGAGACTCATAGACTCGCCGACACCGGGCAACCGGCTGGGCGGGCACTAGGATTCATGTCCTTGTTCTTCCCCCCTCTCCCGCTTGCGGGAGAGGGTTGGGGAGAGGGCATGAATAACACGCCCCGCATCCTGATCTTCAGGATGAAGGCATAGTCCAGCCCGTCTCGAAAGAGATGGAATACGCTGTCCCGCCGCCTCCACCATTAAAAGACCGCTGGCCATCATGGCCAGCGCCTTTTTTGCGCCAAGGAGCTGGCCAGAGTGAATTCCCGCAATGTCAATTCACTGTCTTTAACAGATGCCGCCTATATCGCCGGCCTGACAGCCAGCTGGCCAATGGCTCGATTATTGGGGCCACTCAGGGCAAGGCGGACGGATACCACCGTTTGAGCCACGGGCACGCTGAGCGCATTTACACCATTTTTATACTGAAGCCAGTAATCTTTTCAGCAAATTGATATCGAAGTTCGTAGTCTTCTCATTACGTCATTCAAGTGTGGAGGACCTATGGATATCGCCTGGTGTGCCTTGCTCGGCGCGCTTTGTCTATTGCTCGTTGGTCTTGTGGCCGGTTGCGAGCGGCTGCCGCCGCGGAAGGTGTGATATGAGTCCGATCTATGTCATCGGTGCCGTAGTCGCGCTGCTGTTACTGGGCTACCTCGTCTACGCGCTGATCAAGGCGGAGGACTTCTAGATGACCACCCAATCCTGGTTACTCCTGGCGGCTTTTCTCGGCGTGCTGTTCGCGACGGTCAAGCCGCTGGGCCTTTATATCACCAAATTGATGGAAGCGCCGCACTGGCGACCGCAGCTGCGGCTCGAGACCGGCATCTTTCGCATATGCGGGATCCATGACGAAATGAACTGGCGCCAGTACGCGCTGGCCGTTCTGATGTTCAGCGTGGTCGGTGTGCTCATGGTGTATGCGCTGCAGCGCCTGCAGCTGTGGCTGCCGCTCAATCCGCAGCAGATGCCGAATGTGACGCCGGATTCGAGCTTCAACACCGCTATCAGCTTCGTGACCAACACCAACTGGCAGGGCTACGGCGGCGAGACGACCATGAGTTATCTCACCCAGATGCTCGCACTCGCGGTGCAGAATTTTCTCTCGGCCGCCACCGGCATCGCCGTCGCATTCGCCTTGATCCGCGGCTTCGCGCGGCACTCGATGCAGACCATCGGCAACTTCTGGGCCGATCTTTATCGCATCACGGCCTACCTGCTGCTGCCACTGTCGTTTGTCTTTGCATTGGTTTTGGTGAGCCAAGGCGTGATCCAGAACTTCTCCGCCTACCAGCAGGTCACCACGCTCGAACCGACAATCTACGAGACACCAAAACTCGACACCGCCGGACAGACGGTCAAGGACGCCACAGGCGCCGTGGTCACCGCGACGATTAGCGTGCCGACACAGACCTTGCCAATGGGACCGATTGCCTCTCAGGAGGCAATCAAGATGCTCGGCACCAACGGCGGCGGCTTCCTCAATGCCAACTCGACGCACCCGTTCGAGAACCCAAGCGCCCTGACCAACTTTTTGCAGATGCTGACGATCTTCCTGATCCCGGCGGGATTGGTCTATGCATTCGGCCGAGCGACCGGGGACACGCGCCAGGGCTGGGCGGTGCTGGCAGCGATGACGGTGATCTTCGTCGGTGCTGCGATCGCGGCGATGATGTTTGAGCAACAGGGCAACCCGCTGCTCGCCAAGCTTGGCGCCGATCAGGCGGTGAGCGCACTACAATCGGGTGGCAATATGGAGGGCAAGGAAACCCGCTTCGGTATCGGGGCCTCGGGGCTGTTCGCCACCATCACCACCGCCGCCTCGTGCGGGGCGGTCAATGGCATGCATGACTCATTCACGCCGCTCGGCGGGCTGGTACCACTGTGGATGATGCAACTGGGCGAGGTGGTGTTCGGCGGCGTCGGTTCGGGTCTATATGGCATGCTGCTCTACGCCATCATGGCAGTGTTCGTCGCCGGCCTGATGATCGGCCGCACGCCCGAATACCTCGGCAAGAAGATCGAGGCCTTCGACATGAAGATGGTTGCGGTCGGCATCCTGATGACCCCGGCACTGGTGCTGCTCGGCACTGCGATCGCGGTGATGGCGGGCGGCGGCACGGCGACCATTTTCAATCCGGGTGTGCACGGCTTCTCTGAGGTGTTGTACGCGTTCTCGTCCGCTGCCAACAACAACGGCAGCGCCTTCGCGGGCCTGGGCGCCAACACCCCGTTCTACAACGGCTGGCTCGGCGTGGCCATGTGGTTCGGGCGCTTCGCCGTGATCGTGCCGGTGCTGGCCATCGCCGGTTCACTGGCCACTAAGAAACGCCTGGCACACGGCCCCGGTACCATGCCCACACACGGGCCAATGTTCGTGGGACTCCTGATTGGCACCGTGCTGCTGGTTGGCGCGTTGACCTATGTACCGGCCCTGGCACTGGGGCCAGCGGTTGAGCACCTAATCCTGTGGGCCGGAAACTGAGGTGACCATCATGATGACAAAGAAATATTCCATGTTCGATCCGACCCTGATCAAACCGGCGCTGGTCGCGGCCTTCCGTAAACTCGCTCTACGCGTCCAGCTCAGGAACCCGGTGATGTTTGTGGTATACGTGGGCAGCATCTTCACCACCGGACTGTGGATACAGGCCTTGTTTGAAGGCCGTGGTGAGGCGCCAGCCTGGTTCATCGGCGTCACCACCCTGTGGCTGTGGTTCACGGTGCTGTTCGCCAACTTCGCCGAGGCGATGGCCGAGGGCCGCAGCCGGGCACAGGCTGCCGCGCTGCGTGGTGCCAAGAAGGGCGTGATCGCCAGGAAGCTGCACGAACCGCACTACGGTGCCGTGGTTGATGAAGTGCGTGGCATCGACCTGCGGCGTGGTGACGTGGTGCTGGTGAAGGCCGGTGACATGATCCCGGCCGACGGCGAGGTGATCGAAGGCGTCGCCTCGGTCAACGAGAGCGCTATCACCGGCGAGTCCGCACCCGTCATTCGCGAAGCGGGTGGCGACTTCTCCGCTGTCACCGGCGGCACCACGGTGCTGTCCGACTGGATCGTCGTGCGCATCACCGTCAATCCTGGCGAGGCCTTCATCGACCGGATGATCGCCCTGATCGAAGGCGCGAAGCGCCAGAAGACACCGAACGAAATCGCGCTCACCATCCTGCTGGTGGCGCTCACACTGGTCTTCCTGCTGGCCACTGTCACGTTACTGCCCTACTCGTTGTTCGCGGTGGAAGTGGCCAAGGCCGGCCAGCCGGTCACGCTCACCGCGCTGGTGGCGCTGCTGGTGTGCCTGATCCCGACCACTATCGGTGCGCTGCTGTCAGCCATCGGTATTGCCGGGATGAGCCGCATGCTGGGTGCGAACGTCATCGCGACCTCCGGACGTGCGGTCGAAGCGGCCGGTGACGTCGACGTGCTGCTGCTCGACAAAACCGGCACCATCACCCTCGGCAACCGCCAGGCCTCCGCGTTCCTGCCGGTACATGGCGTGGCGGAGCAGCAACTGGCCGATGCCGCGCAACTCGCCTCGCTTGCCGACGAAACACCCGAAGGCCGCAGCATCGTGGTACTTGCCAAAAAACGCTTCAACCTGCGCGAACGTGACATCCTTGCGTTGGGTGCGACCTTCGTACCGTTCTCCGCACACACGCGCATGAGCGGCGTCAACATCGAGGGTCGGCAGATTCGCAAGGGGGCGATGGATGCGATCCGCAAGCATGTCGAGACCAGCGGCGGTGTCTTCCCGAATCAGGCGCTGCAGTCCGCGGACGATGTATCACGGCGCGGTAGTACCCCGCTTGTGGTCGCCGACGGAACACGCGTGTTGGGTGTGATCGAACTCAAGGACATCGTCAAGGGCGGCATCAAGGAACGCTTCGTCGAGCTGCGTCGCATGGGCATCAAAACCGTGATGATCACTGGCGACAACCGCCTGACCGCCGCGGCCATCGCCGCCGAGGCCGGTGTCGACGACTTCCTCGCCGAGGCCACGCCCGAGGCCAAGCTCGCGCTGATCCGCCAGTACCAGGCCGAGGGCCGGCTGGTAGCGATGACAGGAGACGGCACCAACGACGCACCGGCGCTCGCCCAGGCCGACGTCGCAGTGGCGATGCACAGCGGCACCCAGGCGGCCAAGGAGGCCGGCAACATGGTCGATCTCGACTCGAACCCAACCAAGCTGCTCGAGGTGGTGGAGGTCGGCAAGCAGATGTTGATGACCCGCGGTGCGCTGACGACCTTCAGCATCGCCAACGACGTCGCCAAGTACTTCACCATCGTCCCGGCCATGTTCGTGGCGATGTACCCGCAGCTGAATGCCCTCAATGTCATGGGGCTGGCCAGCCCGATGTCTGCGATCCTGTCGGCGGTGATCTTCAATGCCTTGATCATCGTGGCGCTAATCCCGCTGGCACTCAAGGGTGTCAAATACCGCCCGCAGAGCGCCAACGTGGTGTTGCGGCGCAATCTCGCGATCTATGGCTTGGGCGGCATCCTGGTTCCGTTCGTCGGTATCAAGCTCATCGACCTCGGCCTTGTGGCCGTGGGTCTGGTGTAAGGAGAAAACACTATGAAGACTCTACTACGTCCTGCTCTGACGTTATTCGCGTTGCTCACTGTGCTGACGGGTGTCGTTTATCCGCTTGCAGTTACCGGTATCGGCCAGCTGTTGTTTCCGCAAGCGGCCAACGGCTCGATCGTGATGGTGAACGGTAAGGCAGTCGGTTCCGCGCTCATCGGTCAGCAGTTCTCGTCGCCCGGCTACTTCTGGGGCCGGGCATCGGCGACCGGCCCGCAACCCTACAACGCTGCCGCCTCGAGCGGCTCGAACCTCGGGCCGCTCAACCCGGCGCTGACCGACGCCGTGCAGGCGCGGATCACGGCATTGAAGGCTGCTGATCCTGGCAATGAGCAACCGGTACCCATCGACCTAGTGACCGCGTCGGCCAGCGGGCTCGACCCGGACATCTCGCTGGCGGCGGCAGATTATCAAGTGACACGCGTCGCCCGCAATCGTGGCCTTGCCGTCGGGCAAGTGCAATCGTTGATCCATCAACATGCAATACATAGTTGGCTGGGCTTTCTCGGAGAGCCGCATGTGAATGTGCTCGAACTGAATCTGGCCCTCGACACTGTCCATGCCGCCCAGTTCAAATGAGTGTCTGGTCCGCAAACCATCAACATGTACTACAATAGTACCTTGATCATGACATTCTGCTGCGATTATTCAGTAACAATCATCGACACGGGCGATGCATGACCACGACTGACCAGCGCCCTGATCCGGACCAACTGCTCTCTAAGATCAAAGAGGAAGCGGCCCAGTCACGTCGTGGCAAACTGAAAATCTTCTTTGGCGCCTCCCCCGGCGTCGGCAAGACCTATGCGATGCTGGCCGAGGCCCAGCGCCTACGTGCCCAGGGCCAGGATGTCGTGATCGGCGTCATAGAAACCCACGGCCGCAGCGAAACTGCGGTGCTGGTGCAAGGGCTGGAATGCGTGCCCGCCAAACAGGTCCAGCATCGAGGGCGCACATTGCAGGAATTCGACCTCGACGCGGCTCTCAAACGCCGACCGGTGGTGATGCTGGTCGACGAACTCGCCCACAGCAACGCCCCCGGCTGCCGCCATCCCAAACGCTGGCAGGACGTGGAAGAACTGCTGGCGGCCGGCGTCGATGTGCTGACTACCGTCAATGTCCAGCATATCGAAAGCCTGAATGATATCGTCGGCGGCATCACTGGCATCCGCGTCCAGGAAACCGTGCCAGACCGCATCTTCGCCGAGGCTAGCGACATCGTACTGGTCGATCTGCCGCCGGATGATTTGCTGATTCGCCTGCGCGAGGGCAAGGTCTACCTGCCCGACCAAGCCGAACGCGCAATCCAGAACTTCTTCCGCAAGGGCAATCTGATCGCGCTGCGCGAACTGGCGCTGCGGCTGACCGCTGACCGGGTCGATAACCAGATGCGGGCGTTTCGCCACAGCATCATGGACGAACAGGTGTGGCAGACGCGCGATACCCTGCTTGCCTGCATTGGCCCCGGCGATCTCGACGACAAGGTGGTACGTGCGGCGGCGCGCCTCGCCGCTAGGCTCGGCACCGACTGGCACGCGGTCTACGTGGAAACCCCTGGTCTGCAGCGCCTGTCCGAGCAGCGGCGGCGCGCCATCCTCAAGACCATCAAGCTCGCCCAGGATCTCGGGGCAAAGACGGCGACCCTGGCGGCCCAGGAAGCCGCCGAGGCCGTACTCGATTATGCGCGCCGCAACAATCTTGGCAAGATCGTGGTCGGACGCAGCACACGCCAGCGCTTGCATTGGCCGGGACAATCGTCGTTTCTCCGCAGATTGGGCGCACTGGCGCCCGACATCGACCTGATCACCGTGGCGCGCGAGAGCAAACGGCTACACTGGGAACTCGGCGACGAAGCTGAAGCGGAACGTCCGGTCAGCAAGCGCCGGGAACGCTGGCGCGGTTATCTGTATGCGGCACTGACCTGCATCGGCATCACGGTAGCCGTGACACCTTTGCTGGGTCCGCTCGAACAGACCAACATCGTGATGCTGTTTCTGCTCGGCGTGGTGTTCGTCGCCTTTCGCTTCGGCAGACGCCCGGCGGTGCTTGCCGCCGTGCTCAGTGTCATATTCTTCGACTTCTTCTTTGTAAGTCCGCGATTCACCATGCGGGTAAGTGATGTTCAGTACCTGCTCACCTTCGCCGTAATGCTGATCGTCGGCATCGTGACCGGACATCTTACCTCGAGTCTGCGTTATCAGCTGCGGGTGGCGCGCTACCGCGAGGAACGTGCGCAGAGCCTGTATGAGATGTCCAAGGCGCTGTCGTCAGCGCTGGTCGAGGAACAGGTGGTCGAGATCAGTGACAAATTCGTCGAAGCCACCTTCCGCGCCAAGGCGGCCATCCTGTTGCCCGATGACGCCGCCAAGTTGCGCACACCACTGGCGCACGGCAAGCTGCCGGCGCTGGATCCGGCCATCGCCCAATGGTGTTTTGACAAGAACGTGCCGGCCGGCGCGGGCACCGATACCCTACCCGCAAGCGCCCAACTCTACCTGCCACTCAAGGCACCGATGCACGTACGCGGCGTGCTGGCGCTGGAGCCGCACAACCCGCGCCTGCTGATGATCCCGGAACAGCGCCGCCTGCTCGACACCTTCGCGATGCTGGTCGCTATCGCGCTCGAACGCATCCATTTCGTCACAATCGCGCAGGATACCCTGGTCAAGATGGAATCCGAACGGCTGCGCAACTCGCTGCTGGCCGCCCTCTCCCACGATTTGAAAACGCCGTTGACCGCTCTGATTGGGCTGGCTGAGACGCTGGCACTCGATCTGGTGGCGGCGCAATCGGGCCATGCCGACAAGGCCGATGCCATCCGCGAGCAGGCGTTGCGCACCAGCCGGCTGGTGCACAACCTGCTCGAGATGGCGCGGCTGCAATCAGGCGAGTTGAGACCGCGCAAGGACTGGCAGTCGATCGAGGAGATCGTAGGCGGCACGCTGAAAGGGCTCGACACACTGCTGGCCGGGCACCCACTCAGGCTCGACCTGCCAGCGGATCTGCCGCTGGTAAAATGTGATGCCATATTGATCGAACGTGTGCTGGTCAACCTCATCGAGAACTGCACAAAATACACACCACCTGGAACGACCATCGGTATCACTGCAGGCAAAACCGACGGCATCATGCGCGTTGAGGTGTGGGACGAAGGCCCGGGCTTGCCGCCCGGTCAGGAGCGGGTCATCTTCGAAAAATTTGCGCGCGGCGAGAAAGAGTCAGTGATTCCCGGCACCGGCCTGGGACTGGCGATCTGCGAGGCGATCGTGCTGGCGCATGCGGGTAAGATCTGGGCTGAAAATCGCGTGCCCCGTGGGGCGCGTTTCGTCTTTACGCTGCCGCTTGACACGCAACCGAACGTGGAACCCGAGGCGCAATGATGCCGCGAGAGACACCAGGTGAAGTACATGCCAACATTTTGATCGTCGAGGATGAAAAGGAAATCCGCCGCTTCGCGCGCCGTGCGCTGGAGGCGGAAGGCTATCATGTGTTCGAGGCGGATAACCTGCAGCGTGGCCTGATCGAGACCGGTACGCGCAAGCCCGATCTCATCGTCCTCGACCTTGGTTTACCCGACGGCGACGGCAAGGACTTCATACGCGGTGTACGCACGTGGAACGATGTGCCGATTATTGTATTGTCCGCGCGCATCGAGGAGAACGACAAGGTCGACGCGCTGGATGCAGGCGCGGACGACTACCTCAGCAAACCGTTCGGCGTCGCCGAACTCATGGCGCGGGTGCGCGCCACGTTACGCCGCCGCATGCACAGCGGTGAGGAAAAAGGTTCCATGGTGTATTTTGGCGATGTCGTTATCGACCTGGCAAATCGCCGAGTAACGAAAACTGGTGTGCCGGTGCATTTGACGCAGATCGAATTCCGTCTGCTGTCGGTGTTGTCGAGTCACCCGGAAAAGGTTCTGACACACCGGCAATTGCTGCGCGAAGTCTGGGGGCCATCGCACGTCGAGCACAGCCATTACCTGCGCATCTACATGGGGCACCTGCGACAGAAGCTGGAGGACAATCCCACACGGCCCAAACATCTGATCACCGAGACGGGCATCGGTTACCGGTTCCTTCCTGCCTGACACCCTCAACATGACCAGCACCCCCGCCTGTGCAATCTGGAACTGATTATAACGTCGCCATTACCGGCAGACGGCAAAACGTGATCAGCTAAGCTTGTCACGGCTTTGAACGTTACCTCGGCCAGCCCCATCATGCGGGGATAACATTAGCAACAGAGATCTCTGACATGACCGAACCTACCACCATTCTCGATGCGATCACGCAGCAGACCTTTGATGAACAGGTATTGCAGCCATCCGCCCGCGTGCCGGTGCTGGTCGACTTCTGGGCCGCGTGGTGTGCGCCGTGCCGGGTGCTGATGCCGCTGCTGCAGACGATCGTCGCCAGCTATGATGGCCAGGTGCGGCTGGCCACGGTCAACAGTGACGAGCAACCGGAACTGGCCAATGCCTATGGCATCCGCAGCCTGCCGACCGTCAAGCTGTTCAGGGATGGCGAGGTCGTCGGCGAATTCAGCGGCGTGCAGCCGGAGTCGGTGATCCGCGAGCTGATCGACGAACACATCGCACGGCCGTCGGCGGCCAGCCATCAACGGGCAGTGACGGCATTGCAACAGGGTGACATCGCACAGGCGCTGACACTGTTGCAGCACGCCCACGCTGAAGATCCCGCCAACCACCGCTTGACCATCGAGCTGGCAGGGCTACAGATGCAGACCGGGAACATCGATGATGCCGAGACCTTGCTGCGCGCGCTGCCGGCGCAATTCCGCAGCGAAGACAGCGTCCGGCAGCTGCTGGCACTCGGGCTGTTTGCCCGCGCCAAGCTGCAGAATGATGACCTGGCCGCAGTACAGCAGCAGGCCCATAACGAACCGGGTAATCTGCAGGTGCGCTTCCAGCTGGCCTCACATCTGATCCTGGCCGAGGACTACGCGGTCGGCATCGAGTTGCTGCTGACGATACTGCAGCAGGACCGCCAGTTCGGGGATGACCTGGCGCGGCGGGCGTTGCTGGCGGTATTTGATATCCTTGGTGAACGCCACGAATTGGTGCAGCGCAACCGGCGCCGGCTGGCCAGTTTGCTGCACTGACAAGCTGTGACCCCGAAAAAGACAACGGCCCTGACGGGCCGTTGTGCATCTTTCAATCAGCGCTGTCGATCAGTACGGACGCGGACGACGTGATTGCTGCGGACGATCTTCGCGCGGCTTGGCCTCATTGACCTTGACCGGACGGCCCTTCAGCGACTGACCTTCCATTGCCTTGATGGCAGCCTCGGCCTGGGACTTGTCCGGCATCTCGACGAAACCGAAACCCTTGGAGCGGCCAGAAAGCTTGTCCATGATGATGTTGGCGTTGCTGACTTCACCAAAGGCGGAGAAGGCCTGACGCAAATCGTCATCGCTGACACCGTAAGCGAGATTACCGACATAAATATTCATCTAAACTGTCTCACAAAAAAGTAGCTTGATCGAAAATACACTGCACCCTGACCAAGCTCACAAATCGGGCGACAGTGAAACAGGCACGAGGCCCAACCCTTGACGCCACGCCCTGCTACAGGCCACAAAACGTCAACGGCCCATCATAACAGGTCGCCAGACCCCGGGGCAATCACTGATCGCGGGCCGTCTGCATGTGGCGGCGCGCGGCAAGATAGCCGGCCAGCAACACCAGCGCCCCGCCGGCCGCCTCACGCAACAACACCCGCTCATCGGTCAGCCATTGCGCCGACAAGGCCGCCGCCACTAGCTCAAACAGCAACAAAATCGCCGCACGGTGCGCCGGCAGATGCGTCAGGCCATAGATCACACACGTAGACATGATGACCATCGCCACCCCGCCCAGCGCCAGCGCCGACAGGATCAGCTGCCCCGGTACCTCCGGCACCGGTTCCTCGGCGACGACGATCCAACCCCAGGCCAGCAGCAGCACACCGAGCCAGGCAAACACCGTCTTGGTCCACACCGATTCACCGTCGAGCTTGCGCACCAGCACATTCGACAGCGCAAACGCCATGCCCGAGGTAATGCTGAGCCAGTCGGCGCCATCTTGCGGCCAGGGCAGCCCCAGCAGCGGATCGTAGAGCATGATCACCGCGCCGAGCATCGCGCAGCCCAGCGTGATCCAGCCATGCCGGTCGATCCGTTCACCGAGCAGCAACCACCCCAGCAGCACCGTCCACAACGGCGACAGATAGAACAACAGGTAGATCCTGACCACGTTGCCATCGAGCACGGCGAGGATGAAGGCGACATTGCACCAGCCGCTGGCCAGCGCCAGCAACGCCAGGCTGCCCAGGTTGTGGATGCTGGAGCGGCGCAGGATAAAGACCAGCAAGCCGACCGGCAGTGCCGCCAGGTAGATCAGCAGCGTCGCCCACAGCCCGGACAGCCCGGCCTGCTCGAACAGCCGCAGCGGATACCAGATCACCCCCCACATGCTGGCGCCGATCAGCAGTGCGGCAACTGGCAGCATCGAAATTCCCGGTTTGGTCGGCATCGTATGATTGTTTATAATCGGTGTCTGTTACCTGGCACCTGTTATACCACACTCACCCCCTACGCAACGCCGGCGGCCCATGAACCCAGATCTTTCGCTGCTCCAGCCCTATCCGTTCGAGAAGCTGGCCCGCCTGAAGGCCGGCATCACGCCGCCGGCCGGCCGCTCGCCGATCAATCTGTCGATCGGGGAACCGAAACACCCGACCCCGGCCTTCATCAACGAGGCGCTGCTCGCCCACCTGCACACCCTCGGCAGCTACCCGACGACCCGCGGCATGCCGGAGCTGCGCCAGGCGATCGCCGGCTGGTTGACCCGGCGCTTTGCGCTGCCGTCCGGCGCCGTCGACCCCGAGACCCAGATCCTGCCGGTCAACGGCAGCCGCGAGGCCCTGTTCGCCTTCGCCCAGTGCGTCGTCGACCGCCGCCCGCTGCACCCGGTGGTGGCGATGCCGAACCCGTTCTATCAGATCTATGAAGGCGCCGCGCTGCTGGCCGGCGCCGCGCCCTATTTCATCAACGCCACCGCCGACAGCGGCCAGGTCCCTGATTTCGCCAGCGTACCTGACGCGGTATGGCAGCGCTGCCAGCTGCTGTATCTGTGCACCCCGGGCAACCCGAGCGGCGCCGTGCTCGATGCCGCGACGCTGCAACGGCTGATCAACCTCGCCGAGCAACACGACTTCATCATCGCCTCCGATGAATGTTATTCCGAGATCTATTTTGATGAACAGCAACCGCCGCCCGGCCTGCTGCAAGTCGCGCATCAGATCGGCAACACCGAATTCAGGCGCTGCGTAGTGTTCCACAGCCTGTCGAAACGTTCCAATGTGCCGGGCATGCGTTCCGGTTTCGTGGCCGGCGATGCCGCGATCATCGAGGATTTCTATCGCTACCGCACCTATCATGGCTGCGCGATGGCGCCGGCGATCCAGGCCGCCAGCATCGCCGCTTGGAACGACGAGCAGCATGTCATCGACAATCGCCGCATCTATCGCCAGAAATTCGTGCAGGTGCTGGAGATCCTGGAGCCGGCGCTGCCGGTCGAGGTGCCACCCGCCGCCTTCTATCTGTGGCCGCAGCTGCCGGTCGATGACACGGTGTTTGCCCGGCGGTTGTACGCCGAACAGCATGTCACCGTGCTGCCCGGCAGTTATCTGTCACGACCGGCCCATGGCTGCAATCCGGGCGCGCGCCATGTACGCATTGCATTGGTCGCCCCGCTCGATGAATGTATCGATGCCGCGCGGCGTATCCGCCACGTCGTAGAATCACTGTAACCCGTGTAATAATCATGCTGCCCAACCGGAGAAGACGATGACCGCCATCAAGACCATCATAGAAGAAGCCTTTGAACACCGCGCCGAGATCACGCCGCGCAACGTCGACACCCACGTCCGCGATGCCGTCATCGAGGCCATCATGCTGCTCGACAGCGGCAAGGCGCGGGTCGCCGAAAAACAGGGCGGCGGCTGGGTCGTCAACGAATGGCTGAAAAAGGCGGTGCTGCTGTCGTTCCGCATCGAGGACAATGACTTCATGAAGGGCGGCTTCACCAACTATTACGACAAGGTGCCGCCGAAATACGCCGACATGAACTCGCGCACCTTCCGTGACACCGGGGTGCGGGTGGTGCCGCCGGCCACGGCGCGGCGCGGCGCCTACCTCGCCCCGGGTGTGGTGCTGATGCCGTCCTATGTCAACATCGGCGCCTATGTCGATGCCGGCACCATGGTCGACACCTGGGCCACCGTCGGCTCGTGCGCGCAGATCGGCAAGAACGTCCACCTGTCTGGCGGCGTCGGCATCGGCGGCGTACTGGAACCGCTGCAGGCCAGCCCGACCATCATCGAGGATAACTGCTTCATCGGCGCCCGCTCCGAGATCGTCGAAGGTGTCATCGTCGAACAAGGCGCGGTGGTGTCGATGGGCGTCTACATCGGCAAGAGCACCAAGATCTACAACCGGCTGACCGGCGAGACCCTTTATGGCCGGGTACCGGCCGGCGCCGTCGTCGTCCCGGGTTCACTGCCGGCCAAGGACGGCAGCCACAGCCTGTATTGCGCCGTGATCATCAAGATGGTCGACGAGAAGACCCGCAGCAAGGTCGGCATCAACGAACTGCTGCGCGACTGACGCCGCGGTGCATACACCCTGCCCCGCGCCCGCAAACGGGCGCGGGGACACTGGCCGGCGAGCCCTGTCATGACTCCCGACACCCAGTCGTGAATCTTCTCGCTACGCGACAACACCTGACGCTTCACCTTGACAGCAATCTGCAGCCGCAGCAGGATGGGGCAACAGCGATTATTTGACCCGCCGGAAATATTCGCGGACCCGGGTGTCGCCGGCAATACCCTGCATACTGTCGGAATAGACCCAGAACAGGTCATTGCCTTCAAAGTGATACTCAACCGTATCCTCACCATACTCAAGGCCGACGACCTTGACCGCCATCAGTTCGGGTTGATCCCTGACCACCTGATAACTGACCTCGCGCTCATCGCCATACAACTCGACGGTCCGGTCATTGAGCACCACGTTGATGTCCGGCATCGTCACCTTCAGGCGCTTGTCGGTGAAGCTCATCGTCATCTGGCCGACCACCTGCTCAATCATCCTGACCTGGTCGCGGGTCAACCCGGCCTGGCTGCGCACCCCCCGCAGGCTGGCCTCGCTGTCCGATTTCCAGGTCCCGACCAGACGGTTGCCGGCCATGGCCGATGCCGACGCCTGCACAAGCGCAAGCGCCAGCAGCACTGCAAGCATGATCCTCAGCATCAATGACCCCCGTAGTGACCCATACCCATACGCCGTAAATTCAACATGTCATTTGCCCGGCAATTGTCTAAAATAGCCTAGACAGATTCGGCCAAAAACACAAATCCCTGATGATTATTTTATGACTCTGTATGGTATCGCAAACTGCGACAACATCAAGAAAACCCGCGCCTGGCTCGACAGCCAGGGCATCTGCTACCGTTTTCATGACGTGCGCGCCGATGGCCTGGAGGCAACACGGCTGGCGGTATGGATCAGGGAGCTGGGCTGGCAGGCGGTGATGAACTGCCGCGGCCTGACCTGGCGCAAGCTGACCCGCGATGAAAAACACAACATCGACGATGCCAAGGCCCTGACACTGATGCTGCGTTATCCGGCCCTGATCAAACGCCCGCTGCTCGAATGCGGCGGCCGTCATGTCGTCGGCTTCGATCCGCAGCAGATCAAAGCCCTGTGCCCGTGACTGCAGACGCCGCCATGACCGACACGCTGGAGCTTGCGATCGCGCTGATCAACCGCCGCTCACTGACACCGGACGATGCCGGCTGCCAGGCACTGATGTGCCAGCGTCTGGCCCGCATCGGTTTTAGCATCGAAACGCTGCGCTACGGCGACGTCGACAACGTCTGGGCGCGGCGGGGCAGCGCGGCGCCCTTGTTTGCCTTTGCCGGCCATACCGATGTCGTGCCAACCGGACCGCGCGAACAATGGAGTTCCGACCCGTTTGTCGCCGAGGTCCGCGATGGCTATCTGTATGGACGCGGTGCCGCCGACATGAAGGGCTCGCTGGCGGCGATGGTCACGGCCACCGAGCGCTTTGTCGCCACCCACCCCAAGCATCGCGGCTCGATCGCCTTTTTGATCACCAGCGACGAAGAGGGGCCGTCGATCAACGGCACCCGCAAGGTCGTCGAACACCTCGAGGCCCGCGGCGACAAGATCGACTGGTGCCTGGTCGGTGAGCCATCGAGCCTGCAGGTGGTCGGTGACGTCATCAAGAACGGCCGCCGCGGCTCGCTGAACGGCCTGCTGACCGTGCATGGCGTCCAGGGACATATCGCCTACCCGCAGCTGTCCGACAACCCGGTGCACCGCGCCGCGCCGGCACTGGCGGAGCTGGTCAGCGAGACCTGGGACCATGGCAATGCCTTCTTCCCGCCGACCTCGTTCCAGATCTCGAATATCCAGGCCGGCACCGGCGCCGACAATGTCATCCCCGGTGCGCTGACGGTGATGTTCAATTTCCGCTTCTCGTCGGAACTGACGGCCGAACAGCTCAAGTCACGCACCGAGGCGATGCTGGCCCGCCATGGCCTGAACTACACGCTGGACTGGCGGCTGTCCGGCAACCCGTTCTTGACCCGTCCCGGCGAGCTGGTGGCGGCCGTGACCGCGGCGATCAGTGAAGAATCCGGCGTCACGGCCGATCTATCCACCAGTGGCGGCACCTCGGACGGGCGTTTTATCGCCCCGACCGGCGCCCAGGTGGTGGAGGTCGGACCGGTCAACGCGACGATCCACAAGATCGATGAATGTGTGCATGCCAGCGATCTGGACCGCCTGTCCAGGATCTACCAACAGACACTGACCAGACTGCTGGGATGAGGCATTAACAGAGCTGATAACGACGGGAGGGAAACCGCTATGGCCAACGAACGACGACGCTACAGTCGCGTGCCATTCAATAATATGGCGCGCCTGATCAATGCCCACGGCCAGAACTGGCTGACCGGTCTGATCGATGTCTCGCTGAAAGGGGCACTGCTGCGGCTGCCGGAGACCTGGACTGGCAAGCTCGGCGATCACTACACGCTGGAATTTCATTTGAGCGGCAGCGAACAGGTGATCCGCATGGACGATGTGACAGTGGCCCATCTGAAACAGGGCTACATAGGCCTGCACTGCCTGCGCATCGATGTCGACAGCATGACCCATCTGAAGCGGCTGATGGAGCTCAACACCGGTGATGTGGCGATGATCCATCGCGAGATCGGTGAACTGGGCCCGTAGGCCGTCGGTCAGCCGTCGTCCACCACGCGCCGCAGCGTGATCCGCTTGATGACCGGGAACTGCTCATCGGGCCGGACGGCGACTACCCGTTCCGGCGCCTGCTGCTGCAACTGACCAAGCAATTCATCGATGTCGAGCGCCTCGCAGCGGGTGTCGGCGATGATCGCCGCGCCATCAACATAGAGCGGAAAATCGCTGCAACCCTGCGGCTTCAGCCCAGTGCTGTAGACTGCACACTGCTTGCTGCGCTGGTCATAGGCCGGACAGGGGCTGCCATGGGTAAAATAACGTCCATCCATCTTGCGCACATACTGCGGCCCGCTGCCATCCTGCAGGCTGCGATCAAACGTCCGTTTCGCTGTATCGATACGATACAACTGCGCCAGCTGCGGCCAGTCGAACTCCAGCACCACATCGGTCAGCCGGCAGCACGGCCGGCTGCAAACGGCGCAATGCGGGATCACCCGACGGCGCTGATAGTCTTGCAGCGTACGCAATAGTCGTTTGGCCACGATGATTCCGTGTGTTTTGCAACAGCCCGTCAGATGGCGCGATTACCATCGACAACGGCGCGGCTGTGACAGCCGGGCATCACCAGCTCAGATTCTGTCCGGGCCACGCAAAGGCGCTGCCCGCGGGTGGTGCCGGCAGGTTAAACGGCGCGGCCCAGCTTGATGGCGGATCGGACAGCGGCGCCGGGTCGCGAGGATTGACGAGCGGGGTCTTCAGTCGCGAGGTTGAACTATACGAGGTACGCTCGCCGGTCGTCAGGTTGGTGTAGGACAGGAAGCCTGACCCACCGGTGCCGGGTACACCGTAAATTCCGGAGCTGTTCCCGCCCCACCACAACACCGACAGGCTGTCGCCGGCCAGCCAGTCGATGGTGCCGCCATTGGTGCCGCCGGCGACCAGGATCGGATCGGTCTGCGCACTGTGACGGGTGGTCTGCACGCCACCCTCGATGACGCGGAAATACTGGCCCTGACCGCGCGGCGTGACAGCGAAGAATGAATAGTCCTTGGCCCCGTTCGCCGCCATCGTCAGGTCGAACTGGCTGCCATCTTTATAGCCGAGAAACAGGTTCGAGGCCCGGGCGCCGCCGTTCGGGTCGCCATCCAGCCCCAGCACCTGCTTGATCTGCAGCGTCGGTGTCGCGCCGGCCCCTTGCGCCCAGCCATTATTCAGTACAGTGCTGATGGCCAGTGGTTGCACACCACCGCTGAAGATATAACTGTCATAATCCAATCGATAATTATAGGTCGGGGCACCAAGATAGTTGGTGATCCAATGCCAGGTGCCGGCCGATTCGGTGAAGGCAGCCAGCTTCATGCTGTTGGCGATCCCCTCGGAGCCGGGTCTGATGAAGGTCTCGTTGGCAAAGGTCAGCAGCCCGGGGACGAACGGCTGGCGCGCCGGGACCAGCGGCGTCGGATACGGCCCCGGCCCCGGTGGTATGATGACGGACCAGGTTGGATTCAAGGCAATGGTCTCACCCGCCTTTGCTGCCGTCGTCACGGCAGGATAAACCTTGGGGTCACCGGTCGCGTTCTTGTCGGTGATGATCAGCTGCAGGTACTTGGTGCCATCGGCGGCATACACCGCACGCTGCAGGAAACCGTCATAGGCGATGGTCTCGCCGCAGGTCATGTTCAGCGGACACGGTCCCGGCGTGATGATGCCGTTGGTGACAGTCCAGTCATTCATCGCCATCGGCGGGCCGCCGGCACCGGTCCCGGAGGACGGCAGCGCCAGCGGTGTTGCGACATGGTCATTGCGTGCCGCAGCACGATCGGTCGGCGTCACCCACGCCGTCTGGACGATCGGTGCCGGCGGTGCAGCGATATCAGGCGCCTCGTTAAAGAAGGTATTGGGTGCAAAATAGCTGTTGATGTTGCTTGGCGGATTGGCGCTGTCGAGGCTGGTCAGCCTGGTCTCATTGACGACACTGGTCAGGGCACCGTTGATATAACCGGTGCCATAATAGGTATAGGCCGTCTGGCCAAAGGCCGCGGGTGCCGGTGTATCAGTGCGCGTCTGCCCGATCCAGGTTGCATACAGCTGATTCGCCACACCACCCAACGCGTAGATCGTGAAGTCACCGCCATTGCTGCCGCCAGGCAGCACCGGTGTCCCGGTTCCGGCGGTATGTGTGACGCCGGTCTGCAGATCCTTCTGCCACTGAAACTTCTGCACGCCTGAACCGCCAAGGTTCACCGAACCGGTCAGTATCAGATCAAAGAAGACTCCGCCTCCCCCGCCCGCAACAAGGCCCTTGGCCCTGAAGCGGCTGCTCATCAACTCGATCGGTGCAGCAACCCCCTGGCTCCAGTCGATCTGGCTGACCTGCTGATCCAGCGTGACGCCCATACCGCCCGCGGCGGTGGCCACCAGCGACCAGCGGTCCTCGGTATTGTCCGGGCGCAGCCAGCTCTCGGCGATGAGGGTCTTTTGCGAGATCGTGGTGCCGCTGAAGTTGTTGGGGGTATTGTTGGCCAGGGCGATGGTCTCGTTGGCAAAACCCAAGCCATTGGCGGCAAACGGCGAGACATCCGGGCTGCCGGTCGCGTCGAGTGCAGTCATGATGTATTGGTAATACGGTGCCGCGCCGAGGCCAGGCGTCACCTTGCGCATCAGAAAGCCATTGTCCTGGATGGTCTGGCCGCAGGATAATGCACCCGTCGGGCAGGGCGCCGCGATCACACCATTGGTGACGGTCCAGCCGCCGTAGGCCTGCACGCCGGCGCTGGTCATCAGCAGCACCAACCCGGCTGCAAGCGGCCGCCAACTGGCAGTGACCCCCATCAATATACGAGGCAGACCGGCCGCCGACACCATAACAGGCGATCCGGCACTGGGGGCGTCATTGTATGAAAGCGCACTCATGCAGCGGCTCCCACCATCACGCCATCAATACTGGCGACCAAGGAAAAATGCCCCGCGCTCGCCGCTGGTCGCCGTCAGATCGGAATTCATCTGCAACGCGATGAAATCCCCCTGCTTGGCGGCAAAGCCGTCTCCCGACAGCGTTGGCAATGCAGTGCCGGCGCTGTCAGCCAGGTTCAGCGTGACCGTGATGACGCCATTGCTGACGGTCCAGCTGCCACCACTGATCAGCTGCCGTGACGGCGGCGCAGCGCTGACCCCCGGCGGGGTTGTGGTCTTCATATTGGTAAAGTTCATCGTCGCGCCGTTATACAGCAGCTCGCCGGCGCCGACCGTGCCATTGGCGTTCAGTGTCACGCTGCCATAGCGGTAGGATGCGGTGCTGTTGACCGTTGCACCGTCGCTGACAAAGCTGCCGTGGGCAACAACATTGTAGGTGCCGGCCAGGGCCGCGGCGGTCAGGCCGGTGTTGGCGGCGCTGCGCTTGCCATAGACATTGAGCCCGCGGATCTTCGGATTGCTGGCGTAATAATTGGTCGGTGGTACGACGACGACCTCGCCATCCGCCGTCATGCCGCCGACGCCATAATGAAACTGGCGGCTACCGTCCCACAGCTCAACCTCACCGGTCTTGTGGACGGCATAATAATAATACAGGCCGGTGCCATGCGCCGCATCCGCCCCGGCCAGCGAATAGATGCCGCTGAAATAGGGATAGGTGCCCGTGGTCTTGCTGACCTGGAACAAGGCGCCGCCGGCCACCGGTTTTACCGACAGCATCCTGAACGGGATCGCGGCGCCGGGGAAGGCGCCGACACTGACCATGCCGGTCAAGGCCGACGAGGCCGGATCATTGAGCCGCCCGGCTACGGCCTGGCCGTCAAAGTTCATCTGACTGGTCGAGCTGGTCAGCAGGTGATAATCCGGGATGTTGTAGCTGCCGTAATTGGCGCCGCCGTACATCTGCAGATACTCGATCATCGAATACGAGCCGGACAGCTTCGCATTCGACACGCCATAACTGAAGGTCTGGACAGAGCAATTGGTGGTGCAGGCATTGGTGTCCCACTTTTTGGTCAGCAGCCGCACGCCGCGCACATGCTGCGTGGTGCCGATGGTCTGCTCCACAGGATAGACCAGCAGCTGGCCATCCCGGGTCATGAAACCCACGACCGTGGTGCCGTCCTCGGCCTGCACCACCACCTGGCCGTTGGCCGCCGGCGTCAGCAACGGGTGATCGACCTCGTTGGCCCAGTTCGAATTGGCGGCACATGGATAGCCCGGTCCACACGCGGTATTCTGCAGCTGCGTCAGTTCCGCGGACGTGGTCGCGTTGTCTTCGATCTGGCTGGCCTTAAGCACCGCTGTCGCGCGGCTATCACCCTGGGTCAATATGCCACCATTGATCTGATTATGCTCCGGCAGGCTCAATACCCCGGCCAGTGAACCACGTGCCAGTGAACCATAACCGGTGCCCTGCCCGGTCTGGGTGGTGATCGCAGCGGGCGCCCCGGCCGGGTCGGCCAGATGGATCGAGTGCTCATTCAGTGCAAACAGGTCCAGATCACTGCTGGAGATGACCGCCGCACCGGCTGCGCCATAGCCGCTAACCAGACTGGTGACGATCGCCGTGCTATCGGTGCTCAGGGCCGCCACCGCTTGTGCAAAGGTCAGTGCCGAGACATCAACATTTCGGTCATTGACCACACCCAGCAGGGCCTGCAGCTCCGCGACGGTATAGTTCTCAAGCAGCCGGCCCGAACCCGGCAGCCCGCCCAGCACGGCCGCGACGACCGCTTCACTCTGCGGTGTGATGTCGACGGTCGCACCGGTCACAAAGGCGCGCATCGTCGTGGCCTGACCGGCCACCGTCACGATGAAGGTGCTGCCCGGTATGGTATCCGGAAAACTGAAGGTGCCGTCGCTGGTGGTATAGCTCGCGATCACAGCTGCCAGCTGGCCCTGGCTGTTCAGCTGCTGCAGCTCCACGGTGGCATTGAGCACCGGGTTCAGGCCCGTCACCGCGGCCACGCTGTCCGGGATTATCAGCTGCAGCATACGCGCGGACCATGAGGGCCGGCCCAGTGCTGCCAGCTGTGTCGGCGGGGCATAGATCATCCCTGCGACGTTAATGCGTTGCACGGCCCGCACCACGGTGTCATCCGACCCAGGCGCCAGCGCCTGTCGAGTATCACCACAGCCCGCCAGCATCACCAGCAGCAAGGACAATAAGCCCGCGACGATCACCTGGATCGTGCGGAGATTGCAAACCCGGACCATTTACGCCTCCGTGTGCAGCTGAGACCCTATCACCCAAAAATATATATTACATATATCAATATGATGGTTATATGGTTAATGCTAGCATAATAGTCAGGGCAGGCCCAAAGGAATTTCTGCTTCTGGTCTTATACTCTCTATAGGAAGCTCTGAATAATTCCATCCTGGAATTCTCAGAGCACGGAAAGCGGAAAACGTGGTTTTCACTTTCCTTCATTTTCAATGACCTGCTGTCATTGTAGTGGTGGCACATCCGTGTGCCGCAGGAACCTCTGAATTGATCAGAGGTTCCTATAGATATTATTTGTTACTTGCTGCTTACGCTGCCGCCACCGCTGCCCGTAGCGGTGCTTACCTCGACGCGCAACGGCGGAAACAGCCCTTACCGGTATTTTTTGCGCGGGAACAGGTCGGTACGGCGACTGACGACCCGGTCCAAGAATAATATCCCGTCCAGATGGTCCAGCTCATGCTGGACGATGCGCGCCTCATATCCGGCAAACTGGTACTGCTGCACGTCCCCCTCGGCATCCCGTGCGACCACGGTGATCTCCTCGGCACGCTGTACATTGCCGGTGTAATCAGGCACCGACAGACAGCCCTCGCGACCCAGCACCTCGCCGTGCGCCTCCATGATCTGCGGATTGACCAGCACCAGCCGGCCATGCACCGGCTGGTCCGGCGGTTTACGGGCACAACTGGCATCAACGATCACCAGCCGCAGATCGATGGCAAGCTGCGGCGCAGCGATACCAACGGTGCCGGGACAGGCATACATCGTATCGAGCAGGTCAGTGAGCGCCGCCTGCAGCGCCGCATCAAAGTGCTGCACCGGCTGCGCCACCTGCTTCAGTTGCGGGTTCGGGTATAACAAGATGTCGCGCACCGCCATCGAACTAACCGATCACGGTGTCGATCCGCTGCAACGTGGCATCGACACCATCGCGGCGAATGATCTGCAGCGCCGACTCGAGTGCCGCCACGCCGGCAACGGCCTGGCCCTCGATATGCATGATATACAACGGCTGCTGAACAGTGCCGGCCACATCCGATTCCAGATTCAGGATATTCAGCCCGGCGCTGGCCAGCAGCTGCGTGACCCGCGCAACAATACCGGTGCGATCGGCACCGGCAATACGGATGATGACATCAGGCTCCAGATGCTGATGCGGCCCGCCCTGGCTGACATCGACATGCACCCGCAGTCCCAGCGATTCGGCCACCGGCTGCACCAGCTGCTGCAGCTGATGGGCCGTACCCTGATGCTGCACCATCACCATGATGGTGAAGTTGCCGCCGAGCCGCAGCATCGAGGCCTCGCCGAGGTTGCAACCACCGTCATACAACGCCGCCGTCAGATGGGCGACAATACCCGGCCGGTCGGCGCCCACTACCGTCAGCACGAACCATTTCTTCATATCCCCTCCTTAGCCGCCTGCACGCTCAATGCAGCCACGAATGGGTGGCCATGATCACGATAACACCGGCGCTGATCATCACCCCCTGCTGCAGCGATACCCTGGGGTGTGGCGTCTTGTGCATGTCCGGGATCAGATCGGAGACCGCGATATAGATGCAGCTGGCGACCGCAACCGCCAGCATGTGTGGCAGCAGCCCGCTAAACTGTTCCAGACCGACAAAACCAATAATGCCACCGATCACCGCCACCAGGCTCGACAACACATTCATCACCAACGCCCGTGACCGGGAGAAGCCGCTGTGCAGCAACACGGCGAAATTGCCGAGCTGCTGCGGGATCTGGTGGGCGATGATAGCGATGGCGGTGACCAGGCCGACATGGAAATCGGTCATGAACGATGCCGCCAGCAACACCCCATGGATCAGATTATGGATCCCGTCGCCGATGAACAGCAGTGTGCCGGTCATCTTGGCCGTGGCGCCCCCGTCCGGCGCATGGGCCTCGCAGGGATCGTGGTGACAGTGTCGCCACAACACCAGCTTCTCCATGACGAAAAACCCCAGCAGGCCCAGCAGCACCGTGAACGAAACCTGGTGAGCGATCTCGGCCCCCGGATATTCCAGCGCATGCGGCAGCAGCACCAGGAACGCGGCACCCAGCAACGAACCGGTGGCGAAACTGATCAGGTGTGGCAGCAGCTGATGACGCCGCTGCTCATCCAGCGTCAGAAAAAATGCCGCCGCCAGCACGCTGAGCCCCCCTGCCAGCAGACAGGCGACGATGACCCAGCCCAGCGTCATCACTGCCCGCCCCCGGCCGGCCGTTCCAGCGGGCGCTCCAGTGGACGCAGCAGCGCGGCAATGTCGTCATGACCCTTCTTGTGCGCCCAGTCGGCGGCGGTTTGATACTTGTTGTTGCGGATCGATGGATCGGCACCGCTGGCCAGCAACAGTTCCACCGCCGGCCGTTTACCCTGCCGTGCCGCACGCATCAGCGCGCTGTGACCATCATCGGTCACGGCATTGACCTTGGCGCCCGCTGCAATCAGCACCTTGCAGGTCTCGACATGACCAAGATACGCCGCCACCATCAGCGGTGTCAGCCCGTGATTGTCCGTGGCATTGACAGCGGCGCCCGCGGAAAGCAGCAGCCGCGAGATCTCCGGCGTGTCCTGCAGCGGCTGCACCATCAGCGGGGTGTTCATGAAGCGGTCGCGCTCGTCGACCGGCGCCTTGGCCGCCAGCAGCTCCTGCACCAGCGGCGTATGCCCCTCGGCCACCGCCATCATCAGCGGCGTCACGCCCAGGTCACCCTTCAAGGTCAGATCGGCACCGCGGCTGATCAGCAGCCGTGCGGCATCAAGACGCTTGTTGCGGATCGCAATCGTCAGTGCGCTGTCATCGCTGGGCCCCCGGGCATTGATGTCGGCGCCGCCCTCGATCAGCGCGCGGACCTGCAGGTCGGTCCCTTCATTCAGCGCATTGATCAACGGTGGCTGGCCGCAACCGGCCAGCACCAGCACCACCAGTAACAAAAACCATCTCATGCTGCTTGTCATTGCTTGCCATCTATCCATATCAGGGTCGCCATGCGTCCGGTCACACCGTCGCGGCGATAGGAATAAAATTGCCGGGCGTCGCGCCAGGTACAGTAGTCGCCGCCGTACACCCGGGTGATCCCCCGGCGCGCCAGACGGCGTCGCGCCAGCTGGTACAGATCGGCACACCAGCGGTCGCCAGAACGGGTGAAAGCCACTGCCGCCCCGCCGTCTGCGGCCAGACAGGCATCGCGGACATCGTCACCGACCTCAAAGGACTGTGGACCGATCGCCGGCCCCAGCCACGCCAGCAGCGACCCTGCCGGTTGCGCCAGCTGCTCGATCCCGGCCTCGATGACGTCGGCTACCAGGCCGCGCCAGCCGGCATGAACGGCGGCTACATTACGCCCGGCACGATCGCAAAGCAACACAGGCAGGCAATCGGCCGTCAACACCGCGCAGACCACATCAGGTTGGCTGGTGCAGGCACCATCAGCCTCGGGCTGAACTTCATGCGCGCCATCGAGACGCACCACACGGCGGCCATGCACCTGATTCAGCCAGCAGGGTTCAGCGGGCAACGGAAAGGTGTCGCGCAGCCACGCCCGGTTGGCGCTGACATGCTGCGGATCGTCGCCGACATGAGTCGCCAGATTGAAGGAGGCATACCGTCCCTGACTGACGCCGGCACCACGGGTCGTCGTGCAGGCCCGGACCCGCGGCGGGGCCGGCCACTCCGGGATCAGCCAGGCAGACATCTAGCGACCCGCTGAAAAACGCACTGAGGGGCGCATCGCGGCGTTGGCAACGCCCTCAAAATGCTCATTTACCACCTGTAAACTGCGCTTTTTCGCCCATTGCCGCCTTACGCTGCATCCCCTGATCACGTTTTTCAGCACGCCGCCCCCTTGGTGGTCAACGATCGCTGCGCGCCGCCGCCTCTTTTTCGTCGAAACTGATATGGCGTACATCCTTGCCCTTGACCAGGTAGATGACATATTCGCAAATGTTTTTGGCATGATCACCGATACGCTCCATCGCCCGCGCCGCCCAGATGATCTCCAGCGAACGCTTGATCGAACGCGAATCCTCCATCATGAAGGTCACGGTCTGGCGCATCACCGCCTCATATTCATTATCGATGATCTCGTCACGGCGCGCGACGCGCACTGCGGCCTCGGCATCCATGCGGGCAAAGGCATCCAGCACCTCGTGCAACATCGCCTTGACGCCATCGGCCAGATGCTGCAATTCCATGTACTGGTTGCGCGGCCGTTCGAGTTCGGCCAGTTGTTCGCCGATACGGGCGATCTTCTCGGCCTGGTCACCGATCCGTTCCAGATCGGTGATGGTCTTGATCACGGCAATGACCAGCCGCAGGTCGCTGGCGGTGGGCTGGCGGCGTGCCAGCACCTGGGTGCACTCCTCATCGAGCGCCACCTCCAGCGCATTGACCTTGATCTCGTTGTCCTTGACGCGTTGCGCCAGCCCGCTGCTGCCCTCAACCAGCGACTGGATGGCATCGGCGATCTGCTGCTCGACCAGCCCCCCCATCGCCAGTACCCGATGCCGGATGTCCTCCAGCTCGGCGTTGAACTGCTTGGAGATGTGGTGTCCAAAAAGATTATCTGCCATGACCCGCTCCTGTGATATGCGCTCGTTGATGCTGCTGCAAGACGTCAACCATAACGTCCGGTGATGTAGTCTTCGGTCTGTTTCTTTTTCGGGTTGGTGAACAGGCTGTTGGTCGAACCGAACTCCACCAGCTCCCCCATGTACATAAAGGCAGTATAGTCCGATACCCGCGCCGCCTGCTGCATGTTATGGGTCACGATCAGGATGGTGTAGCGGTCCTTGAGCTCGGTGATCAGCTCCTCGATCTTCAGCGTCGAGATCGGATCCAGCGCCGACGCCGGCTCATCAAGCAGCAGCACATTGGGCTCGACCGCGATCGAACGGGCGATCACCAGACGCTGCTGCTGGCCACCGGACATGCCCAGCGCGCTCTCATGCAAGCGGTCCTTGACCTCGTCCCATAATGCGGCGCGTTGCAACGCGCTCTCCACCGCCTCATCCAGTACATGGCGCTTGTTGATGCCCTGGATACGCAGACCATAGGCGACGTTCTCGTAGACGGTCTTGGGAAACGGGTTCGGCTTCTGGAACACCATGCCGACCTGGCGCCGCAGATCGACGACATTGACATGGCGATGGTAGATATCCTTGCCGTTGAGCAGGATCTGGCCATCGACCTTGACGCCGTCCACCAGGTCATTCATGCGGTTGAAGCAGCGCAGCAGCGTCGACTTGCCGCAGCCGCTCGGCCCGATGAAGGCGGTGACGCGCTGGCTCGGGATCTCCATGTTGATGTCGGTCAGCGCCTGCTTGCCGCCGTAATAGAGATTCAGCCCCCGAACATCCAGGCAGGTCTGCGGCACATCCTGCGCGGCATCACCGCGTCCCAGCAGTGACAGGTCGATGCCATGGGTCATGGTTGGTGCGTTCATCAGTAGTCCACCCTAGCTTTCAAGGGCGCGATATTTCTCGCGCAGACGATTACGGATCGAGATCGCTGCCAGATTCAGCACCACGATCACCAGTACCAGCAACAGGGCCGTGGCATACACCAGCGGCCGTGCGGCCTCGACGTTCGGGCTCTGGAACCCGACGTCATAGATATGAAACCCCAGATGCATGAACTTGCGGTCCAGGTGCAAAAACGGTGCATTGCCGTCCAGCGGCAAGGACGGCGCCAGCTTGACGACACCGACCAGCATCAGCGGCGCCACCTCGCCGGCGGCCCGTGCAATCGCCAGGATCATGCCGGTCATGATCGCCGGGCTGGCCATCGGCAGCACAGTACGCCACAAGGTTTCGGCCTTGGTCGCGCCCAGCGCCAGGCTACCTTCGCGGATGTTGCGCGGCACCCGTGACAACCCTTCCTCGGTGGCGACGATCACCACCGGCACCGTCAGCAGCGCCAGCGTCACCGCCGACCACAACAGACCCGGGGTGCCGATGGTCGGCGCCGGCAGCGCCTCGGGGAAGAACAGCTGATCGAGATTACCGCCGAGGAAATAGACGAAGAAGCCGAGGCCGAATACCCCGTAGACGATGGCCGGCACCCCGGCCAGATTATTGACCGCGATGCGGATGATCCGCGTCAGCAGGCCCTGGCGGGCATATTCACGCATATAGATCGCGGCGATGACGCCGAACGGCGTCACGATCAGCGTCATGATGATCACCATCATCACCGTGCCGAAGATCGCCGGGAAGATGCCGCCTTCGGTATTGGCCTCGCGCGGCTCGTCGGCCATGAATTCCCACAGCTTCTCGCCATAGAAACCGATCTTGGCAAACACCGACATGGTGTTGGGCCGGTAGCTGCGCACCACCTTGGACAACGGCACCTCAACCTCGCGGCCATCCACGGTGCGAATCACCACACTGTCGCGGGCGATCTGCTGATACAGCTGCTCCTGGCGCGACATGTGCTGCTGGTATTGGCTCTGCAGATCGGAGCGCGCCGCGGCCAGGTAGGCCTGGGTCTGGGCGTCCAGTTCACCGTCCAGCTGGCGGCGCCGCTCCTTCAGCCGCAGCCGCTCCAGCTGATGGTTGATGGCGCCGATGTCACTCTGTTCGAGATGGCGGATCCTCTGGTACAGCTCCAGTGCGCGCCGGCTGCGCTGCTGCAACACCTGCCATGCACCATCACCACTCGCCACCACCTGGCCGTTCTCCCTGACCTGCGCCAGATAACCGTATAATACCCCCCACTCGCGGCGTTCGACGGCCAGCAGCTGCGGCGGATAACGGCGGTTGCGCAGATCCTGCTCCATCACCCAGCGGAAGTCGCTGCCATACAGGTCACGGTTGCCGGTCTTGACCAGCAACCGGGTATACATGGCCGCGGGATCGGCGCCCGGATAACCGGACTCGCTGAGTACCGTACCATGCACCTGCTCGCTGTCGCGCAACTCGCCGACCAGTGTCAGGGTCTGGCCATTTTCACTGACCTCCATCTCGACCAGCGCCGCCGGCCAGAAATGGCCAAGCCCGCGGACGGCGATCATCAGCAGCAGTCCGACGACGAGGACGATCGAGATGCTGACCGCCCCGGCATTGAGCCAGATCCACGGGCTGCCACTCCGAAACCATGTCTTGAGTCGGGTCATCGGCGCCTCTACAGATTGCTGTATTTGCGGCGCAGGTGCTGACGCACCACCTCGCCGAGGGTGTTGAAGACAAAGGTGAACGCAAACAGGATCAGCGCCGCCAGGAACAGCAGCCGGTAGTGTGAGCTGGCGACCTCGGACTCCGGCATCTCGACTGCGATGTTCGCCGACAAGGTGCGCATGCCCTGGAAGATGCTCGGATCCATGACCGCGGTATTGCCGGTCGCCATCAACACGATCATCGTCTCGCCGATGGCACGGCCAAAGCCGATCATGATCGCGGCAAAGATACCGGGACTGGCGGTCAGCAGCACCACCCGGGTCAAGGTCTGCCACGGTGTCGCGCCGAGCGCCAGCGAACCGTTCCACAGATGCTTGGGCACGCTGAAGATGGCGTCTTCTGCCATCGAAAAGATGGTCGGGATCACGGCAAATCCCATCGCCAGACCGACGACCAGCGCATTGCGCTGGTCGTAATCGATGCCCAGCTCATCGGCCATCCAGTGCCGCATGCTGCCATCAAAGAATGCCACCTCCAGCCACGGGCTCGACGCCACGGCAGCCCAGCCCAGGATGACCACCACCGGGATCAGCAGTGCGGCGTCCCAGCCCTCGGGGACCCGGCCCCGCACATCCGGCGGCAGACGCTGCCAGACAAAGGCAAACGCCACGATGCCCAGCGGCACGACAATCAGCATGGTGATGATGCCGGGCAGGTTGTCCTCGACCACCGGTGCCAGCCACAGGCCGGCGAGGAAGCCGAGGATCACCGTCGGCAAGGCCTCCATGATCTCGATGCCGGGCTTGACGACGCGCCGCATCCGCGGCGCCATGAACGAGGCGGTATAGATCGCACCCATGATCGCCAGCGGCACCGCCAGCAACATGGCATAGAACGCCGCCTTCAAGGTGCCAAAGGCCAGCGGCATGAAACTGAGCTTGGGCTCGAAATCGCTGTTGGCCGACGTCGACTGCCAGACATACTCCGGTGCCTGATAACCCTCGTACCAGATCTTGCCCCACAGCGCCTTCATCGAGATCTCGGGGTGGGGATTGTCGATGGCCCAGGCATGCAGCGCCCCGTCCCGGTCCTCGGCCAGCAGGCCGTTGGCGCGCGGACCGATCGCCAGATGGGTGATCGGCTGCGCTACCAGGCGCTGCACCTTCAACACCCGCTCCGAGGTCGTGTAATAGATGCCAACCTTGCCGGCCTCATCGGCGGCGATGAATCCCTTGCGGCCATATTCGGCCGCCAGCGCGCTGATCGGGCTGCGCTGCGCCCGGAACTGGCGGATCTTCTGCAGATGCGACTGGTTCTGTTCGTCGCGCACCTTGAACCACTGCGAGATGCGGCCATTCGATTCCGCCGCCAGCAGCGACACCTGGCCGGTCAGAAAGCGCACGCCGGTCAGCTGCGCGCCATCGGTCAGCGCCAGGGTCTCGATCAGCCGCGGCGCGGCCTTGTCTGTGACATCGAAATACTGGGCCTCGCCTGAGCGATTGGCCAGATACAGGCTGCGCTGCTCGCGATCCAGCAGCATGAAATCGGGACGGATCGACGCCGCCTCCAGCAGCTGGGTCTGCTGCTGCAGCGGCGCCGGTTCGTCAAACAGCGACTCGCCGCGCTGCAGATGGCTGAACAGCAACCGCCCGTCCTCGGTCCAGGCCGTCACCGTCACCTGATCGTCCGCACCCTGGGCCGCGAGCTGCCGCAGCGGACGGTGTTTGCTGTCGATCAGCAGCGGCTGCTCACCCAGCGGGTACTCGAGCAGCGGCGTGATGACCCGGCGCCCGTCAGGATAGCTGCTCTGGTAACTGTGACGCACCAGCAGCACCGTGCCATTGGACAGGCCGAAGGCCAGTTGCCCCTGGACCTCATCACTGACGGTGAAGGCGGTGATCTGCGTCCGGGGAGGGAGCGGCAGCGGATACTCGGCCACCGGCATGCCATCGGCCACCTTGAAGAACAGCACCCGGCCATCGGCCGTGACCCGCAGCCCGACCTCGTTCTGCTCTTCCATGGCCAGATACAGCGTGGCGGCCGCGTGTCCGCCCGGCGCCGGATAACTGGCCCGCGCCTCCAGCGACGCCGGCATGAACAACGGGATCACGACCTTGACCAGATAAATAAAGATCAGCGCAATGGCGGCGATGACGGCGATGCCGCCTATCCCCATGCAATAACGGGCCAGGTGTTCCTTGAACAATCTCAGCCGCCAGCGCCGCGCCTGGGCATCCCGTATCTGGATCCTGTTGAGCATGACAGCCTCCGGTCGACGGGACAGTATGGTCGCCAATTATGACAGGAGTGTTACAAACCTGCCTCGTCAAAAAAGTGTTCACCTGCCGATTTGGATGTGCTAAGTTTCGCGATAGCTGTCAGGCCGACCCGAAACCGGGGCCGGCTGTGACGACGGGCCACGCCACCGGTCCGCACATCGAGGGAACAGACGATGACAGGTCTCCTGTGACATCCCCCGACCCAGACCCGTTTCCCGCGGTCACCCCGCTACCCCCTATCAGACACATCCGCTGTTGCGCCACGTCGCGAGCGGCCGCGCCGCCGTACCGGACACCGCGCTCACGCCACGCCGCCAGCCCGCACAAAACGATAGTCAAACGCGACGGGACTTGGTATAAAACTAAAGTTTTTTTGCGGGTACCCGACAATCGAACCAGAGGTGCCTGGTTATCTACAGGCGTATGTTCCCAACCGGACATCGGCGGTGGCAAGGCTGAATACCGCACGATGATCACAGCACGTCAGCCAACGAGGAGAACATGATACATCCAAACACAGAACTGCGTTTCGTCAGCCCGGAGATCGGCTATGGCATCTTTGCGACGGCACGGATCCCGAAAGGGACCATCGTCTACGTCAAGGATCAGCTGGAGATCGAACTGACGCCCCGCCAGTACACCCGTCTCGATGTGGCGCACCGGCGTCTCGCCGACAAGTTCTCCTACATCGACCAGCGCGGGGTGCGGATTATCAGCTGGGACCATGCCAAATACGTCAACCACAACTGTGACTGCAACACCATGAGTACCGGTTATGGTTTCGAGATCGCGCTGCGCGACATCGAGGCCGGTGACGAGGTCACCGACGAATACGGCCTGTTCAACATCCCGGTCGAGCTGCAGATCTCCTGCGGCTGCTTCAACTGCCGCCAGGTGCTGCGCCCCGATGATATCGACAACTATCACCAGATCTGGGACACCATGATCGTGTCGGCGCTGCAGGAGGCCCAGGAGGTGCACCAGCCGCTGTGGGAACTGCTCGATGCCGCCACCCGCGACGGCGTGCTCGATTATCTGGCCGGCCGCGAGGACTACCGCTCGGTGCTGACGCTGAAAGGAAAGACACCGGGCAAGGTCCGCCGCTTCCCGGCCAAGCGCAGCAGCACCGCCACCAGCAACAGCTCCGGTGAGCTGATGCTGCAGACGCTGCGCGCCGCCGGCGACAGCGCTGGTTGATAGCGTATCGAGTGCGGCAACACGTTGCCGCCCTTCCACGCTGATAAACCAACGCGGCGACACGTCGCCGCCCTCCAAAAAAAGCCCCGCTTAGCGGGGCTTTTTTATTACCACTGTTTGCTGCTGCTTACTTCAACTGCTCCAGCGCCTTGGTGACGACCTTGGCCGGCAGCGGGATGAAGCCATCCTTGACGACGCTGGTCTGGCCGGTCTTCGACAGCACCATCTTGACGAACTCGCCTTCCAGCGGTGGCAGTGCCTTGTTCGGCTGCTTGTTGACATAGACGTACAGATAACGCGCCAGCGGATAGCTGCCATCCAGTGCGTTCTCGGCCGTGGCCGCGATGAACTCCTGACCTTCCTTGGCCGCCAGCGGCACCGCCTTGACCCCCGAGGTGACATAACCGATCCCGGAATAGCCGACACCGTTCAGCGAGGCATTGACCGACTGGACGACCGAGGCCGAACCCGGCTGTTCATTGACATTGTTTTTGAAGTCGCCCTTGCACAGCGCATGCTCCTTGAAATAGCCGTAGGTGCCGGACACCGAGTTACGGCCATACAGCTGCATGTCACGCCGCTGCCACGAGCCGGTCAACCCCAGATCACCCCAGGTGGTGACATCCTGGGCAGCCCCGCAGGCGCGGGTCCGGGAGAAGATCGCATCGACCTGCGCCATCGTCAGCCCCTTGAGCGGGTTGTCCTTGTGGACAAACACCGCCAGCGCATCGATCGCCACCGGCACCGCCGTCGGCTTGTAGCCGAACTTCTTCTCGAAGGCCTGCAGTTCATTGTCCTTCATCTTGCGACTCATCGGCCCGAGGTTCGACGTCCCTTCGGTCAGCGCCGGCGGCGCGGTCGATGATCCGGCCGCCTGGACCTGGATATTGACATTGGGGTACAGGCGCTTGAAGTCTTCGGTCCACAGCGTCATCAGATTCGCCAGCGTATCGGAACCGACGCTGGACAGATTTCCGGACACCCCGCTGGTCTTGCTGTAGGCCGGCACACTGGCATCAACCGTGATCACGTCCGCCAGCACCGCGCCTGAGACCAGGCTCGCCGACAGACCGCCGATCAACAACCTTCTGATCAATTTCATTGCTTGCTCCTCATCATGGATGGCCGGGTGGCCCGGGACATACTATGCGCGATCAGTGTGACAGGAACATGACAGCCTGCGGCCACCGCTCACAGCACACTGACGCGTTGCGGGTCACGTACCTCGATGACACGGCTGGACGGGAAACAGCAGCGGAAGCGGCTGCCCTGGTCCGGCACGCTGTGGATCTGCAGCGTGGCATCGTGCAGGTTCAGCACATGTTTGGCGATCGCCAGCCCCAGTCCGGTGCCGCCGCTCTGGCGCGAACGGCCGACATCGACACGGAAAAAACGCTCAGTCAGGCGCGGGATATACTGGGCCGGGATACCGATGCCGCTATCGGCAACCTCGAACACCGCCCCGTCACCGTCGGCCTGCCAGCGGATAACGATCTCGCCGCCGGGCGGGGTGTATTTCACTGCGTTATTGGTCAGATTGGCGAAGGCGCTGTACAGCTGATCGGCGTCGCCGAGCACCTGCAGGGTCGGGTCGGCCTCGACGATGATGCGATGCTGGGCGATGCCGCTCAGCGTCCCGGCCTGGTGCTGCAGCTCCTGACACATCGCCGCGATATCGATCGGCAGTTGCGCGGTGGCATGCGGCGAGGCCATCTCCAGCCGCGACAGCAGCAGCAGATCGTCGACGATATGCTGCATGCGCTGGGTCTGGTGCAGCATCTCGTCCAGCGCCCCGCGCCATGGCGCCCGGCGCACCGACTCGTCCACGCTCAGGCTTTCCAGATAGCCGGCCATCACCGTCAGCGGCGTCACCAGCTCATGCGAGACGTTGGCGACGAAATCGCGCCGCATCATCTCCAGTTGATAGGTGCGGGTGATGTTACGCACCACCAGCAGGAACTGGCGTTCACCATAGGGCACCAGATGAAACTGCAGCATGGTCCGGTCATCGACCGGCGAACGCAGCTTCAGCGGTTCGCGGTATTCGGTGCCGCGCAGATAGGCGACGAACTCCGGATGGCGCAGCAGGTTGTCGATGCGCTGACCGATGTCAGATTGCGGATCGAGCTCGAGCAGCTGCATCGCCATCTCGTTGAACCATTCAATGACGTTGTCGGTATCGAGCAGGATGATGCCGTCAGGCAAGGCGGCGGTCGAGGCGCGGAACCGCGCCAGCAGGTCGGTCAGCCGGCGTTTGCTCCTGCGGTTGCGCTCGCGCAGCCGGTGCACCAGATAATACAGCTCACCCCAGATGCCGGGCATCTCCTGCTGCGGCGCGGCGCCACCACCCTGCAGATAGGTGACGAACCGCACCAGATGCAGCGCATGCCAGGCCACCAGCGCCCCCAGCGTCAGCAGCAAGGCCAGCGCCGGCCGGCCGGCAACAGTCCCCGCGACCGCGGCCAGCAGCAGCCACAGCAGTCCACGGCGGATTTCGATGATCCAGGGATTGCTCAATGTTCAGTTCTTGAAAATCGGTAGCCGACACTCCGTACCGTCTGAATATACCGGTCATAGCCAAAAGGTTCCAGCCCCTTGCGCAGCCGGCGGATATGGACATCGACGGTCCGCTCGTCGACATAGATATCTTTTCCCCAGACATTGTCCAGCAATTGCTCGCGGCTGAACACCCGGTCGACATGCTGCATGAAGAACTGCAGCAGCCGGAACTCGGTCGGCCCCAGCTTGACCGCCTCGCCACCGATGGTGATGCGGTGGCCGGCCTCATCGAGCGCCAGTGCATCGACGACCAGCACCTCGTCACCGCGTTCCTGGGCGCTGCGCCGCAACAGCGCCTGCATCCGCGCCTTCAGCTCGCGCACCGAGAACGGCTTGGTGATGTAATCGTCGGCACCGGCCTCCAGCCCCTGCACCTTGTCATCCTCGTCGCGGCGCGCCGTCAGCATGATCAGCGGGATCGCGCGCCAGCGGGCGTCGCGGCGCAGGTGGCGGGCGAACTCGACGCCGCTGCGCCCTGGCAGCATCCAGTCGAGCAGGATCAGGTCCGGGGTCTGCTGCAGCAGCAGGTCCTGGGCCTGCATCGCATCGCCGGCCTCAAGCAGCCGGTAGCCCTCGGACTGCAAGGCAAAACGCACCATGTCGCGGATCGCGGTCTCGTCCTCAACCATCAGCACGCAGATCGTCATCAGGGCATTGTAGGGCGGATTGATGACAGTTGCATGACGAAGTGCTAGGCCGGGGAGCCACGCAGCGCGGCGATCAGGGCCTGCATGTCGGCCGGCAGCGCCGCAACCCAGTCCATCTCGTCACCGCTGACCGGGTGCAGCAATGACAGCCGCGTCGCATGCAGCGCCTGGCGCTGGAACTGCTGCAGCGCTGCCGCCAGTGCCGGCGCGCAACCCCTGGGCAATTGCAGCCGACCGCCATACAACGGATCACCGACCAGCGGGTGACGCAGCCAGGACAGATGGACGCGGATCTGGTGGGTACGGCCGGTCTCGAGGCGGGCCCGCACCAGGGTATGGGCGGCAAAACGCTCCTCGATCCGGACATGCGTCACCGCCGGTTTGCCGCCCTCGACCACCGCCATGCGGGTGCGCTGCTGTGGATGACGGCCGATCGGCTGGTCAACGGTGGCGCCACCGGTCAAGGCCCCGTAGACCAGCGCCAGGTATTCGCGGCGCACGCTGCGCGCCTGCAGCTGCTGGACCAGTGAGGTGTGGGCCGCCAGCGTCCGCGCCACCACCATCAGGCCGCTGGTATCCTTGTCGAGGCGATGGACGATGCCGCCGCGCGGCAGCGCCGCCAGCGCCGGATCATGGGCGAGCACGGCGTTCAGCAGCGTCCCCTGCCAGTTGCCGGCGGCCGGATGCACCACCAGCCCGGCCGGTTTGTTGATGACGAGCAGCGCCGCGTCCTCGTACACAACGTCCAGCGCGCGTTGCTCCGCCTGCCAGGGCGACTGTTCGGCCACGGTGGCCTGCAGCACCACGCTCTCGCCGGCCATGACCCGGTCGCGCGGACGCAGGCAGCGGCCATTGACCCGCACCTGACCGTCCTTGATCCAGTGCTGCAACCGGGCGCGCGAGAACTGCGGAAACAGCTGTGCCAGCACCGCATCGACCCGGCCGCCGGACAATGACTCGGGTATCACCGCGGACAGGTCAAAATGCTCGGCCACCACTGAATCTCACTTGTCAAACAGGCTGGTTATGGTAGGGTGTGCGTCAGAAACAATCACGGCACAGCTACGGGGAAGATCATGACACGGCATTGTACACCAAACCCACCCGCGGCGGGCCTGCGACGCGGGCTGATGCTGCTGGTGATGACGGTGCTGCTGATGGCCGGCTGCAGCAGCGACCCGCAAAAGAAGAATGGCCAGGGCGGCCCCGAGACCGTGTATCGCGACGGCATCGCCGCATTGTCCACCGGCAACCTGGCCGAGGCCGAGAAGCGCTTCCGGATACTGTCGGAACGCTTTCCCGACCATGCGCGTGTGCCGCAATCGCGGCTGGAACTGGCCTATGGCCAGTTCCGCCAGCACCAGTACCCGGCCTCGCTGACCACCGTCGAGGACTATCTGCACAATTATCCGCAGCACAGCGCCCAGGCCTATGGCTATTACCTGCGGGCGCTCGATGCCTTCGAGCTGGCGCGCCAGGATCTCGGTTCGCCCAACGTCCCGTTGCCCGACGCCTCGGGGCATGTGCAGCAGGCGATCAGTTATATAGATGAGCTGACCCAGCGTCACCCCGGCTCGCAGTATCAGTCCGATGCCGACAAACGCCGCCGCTATCTGAGCGACCAGCTGATCAGGCTCGGCCTCGAATATGCCAAGCAGCAGGTCACCGAAGGCAACTTCCCGAATGCGATCCGCCAGGCCGAGCAGATCATCGCCGCCAACCCCGACCCGGCGATCGTGCAACAGGCCGAGACCGTGCGCCGCATGGCGCGCAGCCAGCTGCAGAACAAGGCGCGACAGACTGTGACGGCGCCGCGCGAACAAGCGCCGGACAGCGCAGCGGCCGCGGCCACCCCTGATACACCGGCGGTGGCGACGCCAGCGGCCAGCACTACCACCGGCCCTGAAACCCGCGTTGACACCGCCACAACCGCACCCATCAATGAACTTGAGACCCGGCCCGCCAGCCCGGCGCAACACGCCGCCACGCCGGGTGAACAATGGCTGCTGGAGCAGAGGCCTGCCCGGTACACGCTGCAGCTGCTGACGCTCAGCGACGAACACGCGGTGCAGCGCTTCATCGCCGAGCATCATCTGGGCAAGAAGGCCGTCTATTACCGCAAAAATATAAATGGCGCCCGCGTCTACTCACTGACCTATGGCAGCTATGACGGCCCCAAGGCCGCCCGGGCGGCCATCAATGAATTGCCGGATGCGGTGCGCCGCAACCAACCCTGGGTCATTCAACTCGATGCCGTCCAGCAGGCGATCCGCGCCGGCCAGACATCGCGCTGATGACCGTCGATCGCCTATAATTGCCCCGACCTACACTCGCCAGGACCGTGCCGATCATGCTGCCGCTGCCATCGATGAGATTCACCCTGCTATGGATCGCCGTGCTGGCGCTGCTGCTTGTGCTCGGCGGCTGCGCCTCGACCCCCGGTGTCAGCGGCGGCGACAACGCGGCCGAGGAGAAGCTGTATACCGCGGCACACGAGGCGCTGCAGGCCGGCGATTACCAGCTGGCGATCCAGCACCTCGAGGAGCTGGATGTCAAATACCCGTTCGGCAGCCACGCGCTGCAGGCGCAGCTCGACATCGCCTACAGTTATTACAAGAACGATGAGCCCGAATCGGCGCTGGCCACCGCCAACCGTTTCATCAAGATGAACCCGCGCCACAAGAATGTCGATTACGCCTATTACCTGCGCGGCCTGGCCACCTTCAAGCAGACCAGCGGCACCCTCGACCGGCTGCTGAAGCGCGATCCGGCGCTGCGCAACTCGCGCGCCGCCGAGGAGGCGCTGCAATATTTCGCCGAACTGGTCAGCCGTTTCCCGGACAGCGCCTATGCCGGCGATGCGCGGCAACGGATGATCTACCTGCGCGATTATCTGGCACGTTATGAACTGAACGTCGCCCGCTACTATATGCGACGTGGCGCCTTTGTCGCCGCCGCCGGCCGTGGCCGTCACATCCTTGAAGAGTTCGACCAGACCTCGGTGGTCCCCGACACCTTGCAACTGCTGGCCGATGCCTACACCCGCCTCGGCCTGACCGATCTCGCCGCCGACACGCAGCGCGTCATCGAGCTGAACAAGACCCCGGCACTGTAAAAACCTCCCTCCCCCGCACGCGGGGGAGGGGCTGGGGAGAGGGTCGGAGAGGGTCGAAGAGAGAGCCTGTGGCGGAGAAAGCTTGGTAGGTTGGGCAGAATGAAATGAAGCCCAACCATCAACCATCAACCCGGACATTGGTCACTACGCCCCCGTACTCACGGAATTAATCCTCTCTCCAGCCAACGAATCCCCCCGCGCCCGCTTGTGGGGAGGGCGGGTGCGGCGTCATGACGCCGCTTTGGGCCCAGGCCGACCTAAAGCGGCGACACGTCGCCGCAGTCCAAAATAATATCCTGCCGCGGATTAACCCGCCCCAGCCCAATCAGCGGCTTGCCAGCATCAAAACGGCTGTGGCATAGTCGAAGGGTCGTTAACACGGAAGTGTGCCATGATATCCGGCGTCGCGGGATGTTTACGGCACGGGCCGGGAATTCGGCATTTTTTGCCGTCTGATGGCAGTTAGGGCATATCAAGACAAAAGATCATGAAGGAATCTGACTGGAAAAAATTTAAAAGAATAAAAGATGAGGCGCTGGAACGGTTTTGTGCAGACGCCATGGCGGATTTTGTAGCGGCTATCGAAAAAGAAGACATGTCAAATCACGGAAGGTATTTATATCTCTTTAAGCTGGTACAAAACGCAGATAAGCGACTGGGCCTGCTATTTGATGGTCACAGCAGGTCAAAGGCACAATTGCAATTGATGCTTATTCGCAGCGAGGGCTTGGTGGAAGATCACCAGCTGGCAGGCCTGTCTGCTGAATTGCTTAAAGCCACTGAACCAAAAAACACCAAACCCCAAGTCCGGTGAATGCCTGTGGCATAGCCAAAAAACAGTCAACCGCCGCGAATCAGGGATAAAGGTACAAACCATGAAAGTCAGCTACCTTGAAGACACTGACACGCTGTACATCGAGTTCCGCGACAGCAACATCGCAGAGTCCAGGGGACTGGACGAAAACACCATTCTTGAAACCGACGAAAAAGGTAACATCTGCGCCATCACCTTCGAGCATGCAAGCCAGCGCACTGATGTAAGCCATCTCATTGTTGAAGGAATTGCGGCGTAGCAAAGGAGAACCCGGATCGGATGACTTGTACAATGATCAGTGATTGCGGGTGGTTAATAAATAATGCCTCCGCCCCATTTTCCTGTCGCTAAACCGTCCACACGAACATCAGAGAGGGAGCATATGCGTTTAAGTGACGCAGGCCAAAAAGTCGCAAAGCACATTCTGAACGAGATAAAAAATAAACATTTAGTGCTGCCAACTGAGGTGTCATTAAAACGCTTAGAGGAAGAATGTGAATGCAGAGTGCAATCTATAGGAATGGCTCATGATGATTACATTAAACCAATTTTATTAGAAAATAATATCAATACAGTTAAGCGCGGAACACCGGTAGTAATATATCTTTGTTACAAAAAATGCTAACAAACACATTAAGTCGTTCGCCTCGATCACTGGGGCGCGCAAAAAGTACGCCCCCTTATGTGGCTGTTAGGCGCAAATAACTCAACATGAAAACAGATCCGACAAATTTTGGTTTTGAAATTCTAGTTACGTTTCTCTTGCCTGGGATACTGGGCGCGGTTGCTGCGGGTATTTTTCACGGCATGACGGAATCGCAATTGAAAGAGATGCTTGATTGGGCCACTAACGCCCAATTCATTACATCATTTTTCTCGTTAGCAGCTGTTGCCCTGCTAGGCGCCATCATCGCGTCTATTCAGGCAGTAATCGAGACATGCATTCTTGATCGTATTACTCCGTGGTGCATGGGAATAGACAAGGAGATATTCAACAGTGACTGGAATTACTACGTAGACAATTTACAGAGGTTGAAAAACCCCTATGTGTCGCGAGTCGTATTATTTTTTCAGTTTGAAACACGCCTCGGTCTTTCTGCAATCATCTTGGGGATGGCGCTACTAAAATTGTCGTGTTCTCACGCCACCTTGGCATTTGCTCTAGGTCTTGGTTTTTACATAATAGGAATGATGCATCATAAGGAATTAGCGGGGTTCCGCAATAGGACACGTAGCGCGGCCAGCCACACGCTCAAGAGCGACCTCGGGGACGCTATGCGCCCGTCGGCGCCTTAGCGCGATAGAAAACCCAGATTTTTGTTTTTTCGAGCGCGCCTGGAGCCAATCTTGAAACTTGCCACGTCAATTGAACTGTCCATTTTGCGATTCTTCGACGAACATTCGTACAGACAACATTCATTATTACTTGATCAGCTATTTTAGGAAAACCCGCGTCAGAGTGAGCTGATCCGAATGGCACGCAAAGCCGCTACGCGGCCCAATCACTGACCGGCACGCACTAACCGCACATAGTAACTGAAGCTGCGGAGGCTGAAGTGGACGTTGCCATTGCCGAAATAGACGCTCCAGGCGAGGCCGGAGTAGCCCACGTAGGGCGAGGCAGACCAAAACGCATCCGCTGGCGTATCCGGAAAAACTATGGGGTCAATCCCCGATTCGATCCAGTTGAAGAGGCTTTCAAGTTCCTCTACATCCGGCAAGCGCCAAGCCATGCCGGTGCTGCTGGCCTGGGCTGCGGCCTGCAGCAAGGCTTCCTCGTGATTAAAACGGCTGGCGACACCGGCGCAGCTTGCACCATCCCAATTCATGCCTTCGCTACAACGCCGCCAGATCAGCCCTGTTTTTGGGTCGGTGACCTCGGTGCCATTAGTGGAAATCAACTTTTTTAATTCAGCCGCCTTTTTTAATTCGGCCTTTTTTAATTCAGCCGCCTCTTTGAATTTGGCCTTTTTTAATGCAGCCCCAGAATAGTAAACCTCCCCTGTCTTTTCGTCTTCCAGCCCTTCATTTGTTAGCAAATAGTACGTGACCATCTTTGTCCCCAGAACATTGGCTACCACACGCAGCTTATCCCCTTTAAAATCATACTCAGCAAGCAGCGTATTTTCTCCGGTTATCCCTTCCGCGGTTATCTCTAATTCACTACTTGAAATAACCTCTATAGCATCTCTCCCATTCAACACCCTGTAAATATCACCTTTCTTCAGCGACTTTGCCCCCGCTGCATTTACAAGAGAAACGGCAACCAAAAGGAACAATGATCCAAAATATTTTTTCATACTCGCCTATCCTTTCATTTGAACCCGCGCGGAAAACGGGGACGGAAGGATTAAAATACCCCGCCCTTCTGTTGATAGCCGGGCTCAATATAGTTGGGCTTCATTTCATTCAGCCCAACCTACCAACTGGATTTCCGCTTTCGCGGGAATGACCGGCGTATAAAGAAGCGATAAACGCGGCTACAACGCCCCATCACCCTCTTCACCAGTGCGGATGCGCACCGCGCGTTCGACCGGGCTGACGAAGATCTTGCCGTCGCCGATCTTGCCGGTGCGGGCAGTGTTGGTGATCGCCTCGATGCAGCGGTCGACCTGGTCGTCGCGGACGACGATCTCGATCTTCACCTTGGGCAGGAAGTCGACGACGTATTCGGCGCCGCGGTACAGCTCGGTGTGGCCCTTCTGGCGGCCAAAACCCTTGACCTCGGTCACCGTCATGCCGGCGATGCCGAGCTCGGACAGCGTCTCGCGTATATCATCGAGCTTGAACGGTTTGATGATCGCTTCAATCTTTTTCATGGCTGCCTCGCTGCGTCTGGTCCGCGGCGCGGCGGCGCTGCAGACGGTGATTGTCACTGTACCCTGACGTTATAGGATAACGCCGGTCACGGCCAAAGGCACGGCGGGTGATCCGCACCCCGGGCGGCGCCTGCCGGCGCTTGTATTCATTGCGGTTGACCAGCCCCACCACCTGCAGCACGGTCGCCGCGTCAAACCCCTGCTCAATAATATCGTCCGGACTGCGATCCAGCTCAATATACTGTTCCAGGATCGGATCAAGGATAGCATACGGCGGCAGGCTGTCCTCATCCTTCTGGTCCGGCGCCAGCTCGGCCGATGGCGGCCGCTCGATGACCCGCGGCGGGATCACCGGGTTGATGCCGTTGCGATAGCTCGCCAGCCGGTACACCAAGGTCTTGGCCACATCCTTGATCGGCGCAAAGCCGCCGGCCATGTCGCCATACAGCGTCGCATAACCGACCGCCATCTCGCTCTTGTTGCCGGTGGTCAGCACGATGCGCCGTTTCTTGTTGGAGATCGCCATCAGCATCACGCCACGGCAGCGCGCCTGGATGTTTTCCTCGGTGGTGTCAGGCGCCAGGCCGCGGAATTCATCGGCCAGCTGGCCGATGAAGGCCTGGAACGGCGGCTCGATGCTGATCTCGCGATAGGCCACCCCCACGGCCTCGGCCTCGGCCCGCGCATCATGACGGCTGATATCGGCGGTATAGCGCGACGGCATCATCACCGCCTCGACCCGCCCGCACCCCAGCGCATCGACCGCCAGCGCCAGCGTCAGCGCCGAGTCGATGCCGCCGGACAGGCCGATGACAACGCCTTCGAAACGGTTCTTGTCGACATAGTCGCGGATGCCGAGCACCAGCGCCTGGTAGACGCTGGCCTCCTCGGTGAGCGGCGCCGGCAACGGCCGCGGCAGCGGCTGCACCCGGCCATCCTCATCAACGGTGAAGTCCGCCACGTCGATCGTCTCGGTAAAGGCCGGCAGTTGCTGCGTGATGCGGCCGTCAGCGGCGATGATGAATGACTCGCCGTCGAACACCAGCTCGTCCTGACCACCGACCAGGTTCAGGTACACCAGCGGCACATGATGTTCGGTGGCACGGGCGGCGACCACGGCCTGGCGCTCACGGCCCTTGCCGACATGATACGGCGAGGCGTTGAGCACCAGTACCAGCTGCGCGCCGCCCTCGACCGCCATCCGCACCGGCGCCGGTTCCCAGACATCCTCGCAGATCGCAATGCCGACCCCGACGCCGGCGACCGGTACCACGCAACTGGCATGGCCGGCGGTAAAATAGCGCTTTTCGTCGAACACGCTGTAGTTCGGCAGCAACTGCTTGCGATAGCTGGCGATGACCGCGCCATCACGCAGCACCGTCGCGACATTGAACAGCGCATCGTGCACGCGCTGCGGGTGACCGATGAAAATCGTGATGCCGTGCGCCGCGTCACGCAGCCGCTGCAGCGCCTGATCGATCTGGTGACCAAAGGCCGGCCGTTGCAGCAGGTCTTCGGGCGGATAGCCGCTGAGCGCCAGCTCCGGGAACAGGATCGCATCGGCGCGCAGCTCGTCGCGGGCAAACAGCGTCGCGGCGATCGCCTTGTCGGTGTTGCCGTCGATGTCGCCGACCAGCATATTCAGCTGGGCCAGCGCCAGCCGCAGCGTCGCTGTCATGCCACCCGCACCGTGTTCATGTCAAACCCGCCCTGTAACAGAAACGGAGCCCGCAGGCTCCGTTTGCTGATGTGCATGACCAGACATCTTCAGAACGGGATGTCATCATCAAAATCATCGGCGCCACCGGCCGGGGCCGGGGTCGAGGCTGGTGCGGAGCTGCCCTGGGAACCGCTCGCACGCTGCTGATAGCCACCACCACCGCCTGCACCACTGCCCTCGCCGCGACCATCGAGCATCTGCATCTCGTTGGCGATGATCTTGGTGCGGTAGTGGGTCACGCCGTCCTTGTCGTATTTGTCGGTCTGCAGCCGGCCTTCGACGAACACCTTCGAACCCTTCTTCAGGTATTCACCGGCGATCTCGGCCAGCCGGCCGTACATCGTGATGTTGTGCCACTCGGTGCGCTCCTGCTGCTCACCGCTGCTCTTGTCCTTCCACGCCTCTGACGTGGCGATCGAGAAATTCGCCACCGCCGAACCGGATGGCATGTATCTCACCTCCGGGTCCTTGCCCAGATTGCCGATCAGTATCACCTTGTTGATGCCGCGCGCCATGCCCTGTCCCCCCTGCTGGAATAATGTCCGGCTATTGTAGCCTGAGCCCGGCCGCAGCGACCAGCGCCAATCCGCGCCGCCTCAGGCCCCGGCCGGCGCATCCTGCTGATACTGGATCGTGATCTGTGCCAGCTGTTCCATGTCGGTGTTTCCGCTGTCTATTTTCAGATAGGCGGCCCCCTCGTCCGGCACCATGACGACCTCGGCGACGCCGCGTACCGCCCGCAGTTCAGACTCGACCTGCGGCCACAGCCCGGCCGGCATCGCCCCGAGATGAAGCATATGGTTGCTCAGGTGGCGCGGCGCCTGCATCGAGCGCGCCCACAGCCACCACAGCGCCGCCGCCAGCGCACACACCAGGAACACGCTCCAGTAGCCGACATCATGATACAGCGCGCCGCCGATGATGCCGCCGCAGAAGGCGCCGACAAATTGCAATGTCGAATAGACACCCATCGCCGTGCCCTTCTTGTCCGGCGGCGCGAATTTGGCGACCAGCGACGGCAGCAAGGCCTCGAGCAGGTTGAAGGCCAGGAAGAAGATCAGCAACGCGAACAACAGGCCGATCATCGTGGCATGCAGCGCCATCAGCGCGGCCTCGGCGGCGATGATGCCGAGGATACCGAGCAGATAAACGCCCTTGATCTTGCGCCGCTTCTCGGCAATGACGACCAGCGGCACCATCGCGATGATGCCGACCAGCAGGGCCGGCAGATACAACTTCCAGTAATCATTGGTGGCCAGCGCCAGATCACGCATCGCAAACGGCAGCGTGACAAAGGTTGCGGTCAGGATCAGGTGCAGCACGAAGATGCCGAAGTCCACCCGCAACAACTGGCCGTTATGCAACACATCACTGAAGTAGCGCGGCACCGATTCGGTGTCACGGTGGACGATGCTGTGCCCGGGGTCCGGGACCACGAACTTGACCAGCACGATGCCGAGCAGCGCCAGCGCCGCTGTCAGCCAGAAGATGCCGCCGATGCCGATCCAGGCATCGAGCAGCGGTCCCATCACCAGTGAGAACGCGAACGACAGGCCGATGCTCATGCCCAGCACCGCCATCACCTTGGTGCGGTGCTCCTCGCGGGTCAGGTCCGAGGCCAGCGCCATCACCGCCGCCGAGATCGCGCCGCTGCCCTGCAAGGCGCGGCCGACGATGATGCCGTAGATCGAATCGGCATAGGCCGCGACGACACTGCCGAGGGCAAAGATCACCAGACCGAGGATGATCATCGGTTTGCGGCCGTAGCGATCCGACAACATGCCGAACGGGATCTGGAACAGCGCCTGGGTCAGGCCATAGACACCGACGGCAAGGCCGACCAGCATCGGTGTCGCCTGATCGAGCCGGACCGCGTGCAGCGAGAACACCGGCAGCACCATGAACAACCCCATCATTCGCAAGGAGAAAATGCTGGCCAGCGATAATGCGACGCGCAACTCCTGGGCGGTCATCGATTGTGACGACATACTGCTTTTGCCTCGCCGGGTCAAAAGCGCGTATATTATCAGGTTCGCTGAAGGGTAGGAAATTGCATGGATACCATCCAGATCCGGGGGGCACGCACCCACAATCTGCAGAACATCGATCTCGATCTGCCGCGTGACAAACTGATCATCTTCACCGGCCTGTCCGGTTCCGGAAAATCATCACTGGCCTTCGATACCATCTATGCCGAAGGACAGCGCCGTTACGTCGAATCGCTGTCGAGTTATGCCCGCCAGTTCCTGTCGGTGATGGAAAAGCCGGACGTCGATCATATCGAGGGCCTGTCGCCGGCGATCTCGATCGAGCAGAAATCGATCTCGCATAACCCGCGCTCGACCGTCGGCACCGTCACCGAGATCCACGATTATCTGCGCCTGCTGTTTGCCCGCGCCGGCGAGCCGCGTTGTCCGCAACACCATCTGCCACTGAACGCCCAGACCGTCAGCCAGATGGTCGATCACATCCTGGCATTGCCCGAGGGCAACAAGCGGATGCTGCTGGCGCCGGTGATCACCGAGCGCAAGGGCGAACACCAGTCGGTGATCAGTGAATTGCGCACCCAGGGCTTCATCCGCGCCCGCCTTGACGGCGCGATCGTCGATCTCGATCCGCCACCGCTGCTGGACCCGAAAAAGAAACACACCCTCGAGGTCATCGTCGACCGTTTCAAGGTGCGCGCCGACCTGCAGCAGCGCCTCGCCGAATCGCTTGAGACCGCGTTGCAGCTCAGTGACGGCATCGTGCGCATCGCGCCGATGGACAATGAACCGGGTGACGAGCTGGTGTTCTCGTCGCGTTACGCCTGCCCGCACTGCGGCTACAGCCTGCCGGAGCTCGAACCGCGGCTGTTCTCGTTCAACAATCCGGCCGGCGCCTGCCAGACCTGCGATGGCCTCGGCAACATCGAGTTCTTCGACCCCGAGCGCATCGTCACCCACCCCGGGGCCAGCCTCAACGGCGGGGCGGTGCGCGGCTGGGACAACCGCAATGCCTATTACAGCCAGTTGCTGGGCTCGCTGGCGCGCCATTACGGCTTTGACCTCGACACCCCGTTCGATCAGCTGCCGGAAGACGTCAAGGCCAAGGTGTTGTACGGCAGCGGTGATGACATCATCGAATTCAACTATCTCAATGAGCGCGGCGGCGTCAACACCCGCCGGGTACCGTTCGAGGGCATCATCCCGACCATGGAGCGGCGCTACCGCGAGACCGAATCGGTCGCGGTGCGCGAGGAACTGGCCAAATACATCAGCCACCGTGCCTGCCCGGATTGCGCCGGCACCCGGCTGCGCACCGAGGCGCGGCATGTATTCATCGCCGACGCCGCGCTGCATCAGCTGGCCGCGCTGCCGATCGACCGGCTGCATCACTTCTTCAACACGCTGGAACTGCCGGGCGCCCGCGGCCAGATCGCCGCCAAGATCGTGCGCGAGATCCATCAACGGCTGCAGTTCCTGGTCAATGTCGGCCTTGATTACCTGTCGCTGGATCGCAGCGCCAACACGCTGTCCGGCGGTGAGACCCAGCGCATCCGTCTCGCCAGCCAGATCGGCGCCGGCCTGGTCGGCGTCATGTACGTGCTCGATGAACCGTCGATCGGCCTGCACCAGCGCGACAACGAGCGCCTGCTCAACACGCTGATCTATCTGCGCGATCTCGGCAACACCGTCATCGTCGTCGAACATGATGAGGACGCGATCCGCCTCGCCGACCATGTCGTCGACATCGGCCCGGGCGCCGGCATCCACGGTGGCCGCATCGTCGCCCAGGGCACGCCGCAGCAGGTCATGGACAACCCCGCATCGCTGACCGGCCAGTACCTGTCGGGTCAACGCTCGATCCCGATCCCGCCGCGGCGCCGCAAACGCGACCCAAAACGCAACATCGTCATTCACGGCGCCTGTGGCAACAACCTGAAACAGGTCAACGTCGAGATCCCGGTCGGCCTGATCAGCTGCATCACCGGGGTGTCGGGCTCGGGCAAGTCGACGCTGATCAACGACACGCTGTATGCCCATGCCGCGATCACACTCAACGATGCCAGCGAGTTCGATCCGGCGCCGTGCAGCGGCCTGACCGGGCTTGAACACTTCGACAAGGTCATCAACATCGACCAGAGCCCGATCGGCCGTACCCCGCGCTCCAACCCGGCGACCTACACCGGGCTGTTCACCGCGATCCGCGACCTGTTCTCCGGCACCGCCGAGGCGCGTGCGCGCGGCTATTCACCGGGCCGCTTCAGCTTCAACGTCAAGGGCGGGCGCTGCGAGGCCTGCACCGGTGACGGCGTCATCAAGGTCGAGATGCATTTCCTGCCCGACATCTACGTGCCGTGTGACATCTGCAAGGGCAAACGCTACAACCGCGAGACGCTGGAGGTGCGCTACAAGGGCAGGAACATCCATGAGGTGCTGGAGATGCCGGTCGAGGAGGCGCTGGAATTCTTCAGTGCCGTGCCGGTCATCCATCGCAAGCTGCAGACGCTGATCGACGTCGGCCTGTCCTATGTGCGGCTGGGCCAGAACGCCACCACGCTGTCGGGCGGCGAGGCGCAGCGCGTCAAGCTGTCGCGCGAGCTGTCCAAGCGCGACACCGGCAACACGCTGTATATCCTCGACGAGCCGACCACCGGCCTGCACTTCCATGATATCCGCCAGCTGCTCGAGGTGTTGCAGGACCTGTGCAGCCGCGGCAACACCATCGTCATCATCGAACACAACCTCGATGTCATCAAGACCGCCGACTGGATCGTCGATCTCGGACCTGAGGGCGGTGACAAGGGCGGCACCATCGTCGCCTGCGGCACCCCGGAACAGATTGCCGCACGCAGTGATTCCCATACCGGCCATTTCCTGCGTCCGGTGCTGCAGGGTGCCGACGATGGCCGCGGCCTGACGGCGCAGGCGGTCTGAGCGATGGCGGTGCAGCGCAGCATGCAGCGGGTCCGCATCTGGTCGTGGCCGGTCATGCTGTGCGGCCTGCTGCTGACCCTGTCATCGGTCCGCGCCCAGACCGCGATCACACTGCCCGACATCGGCGATTCCACCGAGGTCTTCCTGTCCAGCGAGGATGAACAGCGCCTCGGCGAATCGTTCATGCGCAACCTGCGCGCCAACCTCACCATCATCAACGATCCCCAGCTCCACGACTACATCAACGACCTCGGCAAACGCCTGGCCTCTGCCAGCGATGCCGGAAGTCGCAGCTTTGATTTTTTCATCGTCGATGCGCCCGATATCAATGCCTTTGCCGGACCGGGGGGTCATATCGGTCTGCACAGTGCGCTGCTGCTGACCGCCGAGGACGAGGATGAACTGGCCGGTGTACTGGCCCATGAAATCGCCCATGTCACCCAGCGTCACCTGGCGCGCGCCTACCAGGAGGCATCGCGGATGAATCTGCCGCTGACCGCGGCAGTGATCGCCGCGATCATCCTCGGCAAGGACAATATCCAGATTGCCGAGGCGGCACTGGCCGCCAGCGCCGCCGGGTCGGCCCAGCATGAGATCAACTTCACCCGCAGCAATGAACAGGAGGCGGATCGGGTCGGCATCCAGATCCTGCTGCAGAGCGGCTACAATCCGCGCGGCATGCCGAGTTTTTTTGAGCGCCTGCAACGTGCATCATTAATGTACAACGAGCAGCCCAATGCCTTTCTGCGCACCCACCCGGTCACCCATGAACGCATCGCCGACACCTTGAATCGTGCCTCACAGGCGCCGGCGACCAGCCATAGTGATAACTTCACCTTCAGCCTGATGCAGACCAGGCTGCGGGTCCTGATCAGCCATGACCTGAGCTCCGAGCGCAACAACCTGCGATCGCAACTGGAAAAGCATGCCGGCAACGAGACCGCGCAGCGCTATGGCCTGGCGTTGTGCGAATTACTGCTCGGCAATCTTGAGCAGGCGGAGCAACAAACCAGGGCCCTGCCTGCCAGGATCAGAAACAATATCCACCTGCAGCTGCTGGTCGCGGAGATTGACCGGCAGCGTGGCAACAGTGAACGGGCGCTGGCCCTCGACAATCGCCTGGCCGACCAATATCCGCACTACACCTCACTGGCCATGCATCAGGCTCAGCTGCTGGTCAACCTGCGGCAATATAACGCGGCCGAACAGCTGCTGAAACGGCACCTGGACCGCGATGACAGCCAACCATTGCTGTACAAGACCCTGGCCGAGGCCCAGAACGGCCTCGGCGCAATTGCCGAGTCCCATCTTTCGCTGGCGGAATATTATTATCGTGAGGGCGGTACCGAGATCGCGCTGCAGCATCTGCAGATCGCCCTGAAAGAGTCGCGTGACAACGCGGTCAGCGCCCGCATCAAGGCGCGCATCAAGGTGATCCGCAGCGAGACCGAACCGAATAAACCGGCAGAATAACCGTAGTGGCAAAGATCAGACTGCTGACTGAGACAGTGCGCCGTCAGTGCGCCAGCCGTGCGACCAGCCCTTCCCGGGATACCGGGTAATCCAGTGTGCCCTCAACGATACCCACCGACAAACAGGCCTCGGTCTCCTGCGTCGTGGTCTCCGGACGCACCAGCGCCATGACCTTGCCGGACATACGCTCGGTTTCGTGTACCCGCTGATTGCGAATAAAATCGGTTACGGTAAATCCGTCGCGGCACTCCATCTTGCAGTCAATGATGATGTACTGATAATTATGACGCGACAGCGCCTCGATTGCCTCCGTGGAACTGGCGGCAAAATACGGCCGGTAATCGAGCTCCTCGAACATGGTCAGCAGATTCTTCTGCTCCTGAAGGTCCTCTTCGATAACCAGGATCTGGCCCTGCTCAGTGAGCTGGTTATCCGCCAGGCTATGCCGGGTAATCAGCGCCTCGGAATCCAGTTCCAGGTGCATCACCGCCAGCATACAATCATATAACTGGCGTTCCTTGATCGGCGCGGTCAGATAACCGTTAACCCCGGCCAGCCTGACCTCTTCGCTGTCGCCGCGATAACCGGTGGTGGCCACCATGATCAACCGCGCCTGCGAGATATTGACATCACTCTTGATGCGCCGCGCCAGCTCAAGCCCGGTCATGTCCTGCATCATCATGTCCAGGATCACCAGATCATACGGTTCGTCATTCTCGGCCTGGTGGATGATATCCTCGAGCGCCTCGATGCTGGAAACTGCATCATGGACCTCCATCCCGGCTGCCTGCATCAGCCGATGCAGGAAATCGCGCCAGGCATCACGGCTGTCGACGACCAGCACCTTGAGGCCGCGCAGTTCATCGTAATTCTGCGTGCTCTCGACCAGTTGTGGTGCCTGTTTGTCAAACATCAGCGTGAACCAGAAGACACTGCCGCGCCCCCGCTCACTGTCGACGCCAATCTCACCCCCCATCATCTCGACCAGCCGCTTGGAGATCGCCAGGCCCAGGCCAGCGCCGGTATGGGCGGTCATCGGCCCGCCTTCGGCAGTGAAATAGCCGTCGAAGATCCGGCGCCGCGCCTTGGGCGTCAGGCCGACCCCGGTATCGGACACCACGAATTTCAACCTGACCTGGCGGGAGTTTTCCTCGATCATCTCGACGTGGACGGCCACCTCGCCCTGCTCGGTATATTTGATCGCATTATCCACCAGATTGATCAGTACCTGGCGTATCCGGGCCGGATCTCCGCGCAGGGCAAACGGTGCCAGACAGGGGATGAAATAGGTCAGACGCAGCCCCTTGCGCTGCGCAGCGGCACGCAACCCATGGCACACATTCTCGATACTCTGCCGGATGTCGAAATCAAAACTCTCGATCTTCATACGGTTTGACTCCAGCCGCGAGAAATCCAGAATATCGTTGACGATGGTAATCAGTCGGTCACCCGCCTCATTGATATGATGCACATACTCCTGCTGCTGGGCGCTGAGCCCGGTCTGCTGCAGCATATTGATGGTGCCGAGTACACCCTTCATTGGCGATCGCAGTTCATGACTGACATTGGCAATAAACTCGAACTTGGCGCGGGCTGATTCCAGTGCCAGATCCTTGGCCTCCCGCAGCTCGTGCTCCACCCGCTTGCGGTCAGTGATGTCGCGGATGATCCCGATATACAGCGCACGCTCCTCGATCCTGACCTCGCTGAGGTTCAGTTCCATCGGGAATATCGAACCGTCTTGCCGCCGACCGATGAATTCACGGCGACGCTGCTTGTCATTGTCAGTGCTGCTGCCGCTGCGCAGATACTCGCGCAGAAAGGCCTCCTGGCGGTCACGCATGCGTTCCGGCATCAGGATCGTCACGTTCTGTCCCAGCACTTCAGCCTGGGAATAACCAAAGATCCTCTCGGCCGCAGGATTGAAGGAGTCGATCAAGCCAAGGTCGTCAATGGTGATGATGCCGTCCATGGCATGGCCGAGGATGGTCTGGATCCGGCGCTCATTGTCACGCAGCTCCACGGTAGTCTGTTCGGCGCGGTTCAGTGCGGACTGCTTCTCCGAATACAGCACGGCCAGCTTGCGTGACATGGTGTTGAAGGCATTGGCCGTCTGGGCCAGCTCGTCATGGCCGCGGATGAAGAGCTGATAGCCGATATTCCCCGAGGCGATGCTGCGCGCCGCATTGCGCAGTGTGTGCAGCTGGCGTGCAAAATAGTTGCCCAGTGCTATCGACATCAGTATCGAGAAAAACATCCCGATCAGCGCCACCGTCGAGATCTGGCGACTGGCCGCACTGGTGACGGTCGCGATCTCCTTGATCGAGATCCCGATCTCGACCTGCCCGAGGGTACGGCCATCCGCGGTGATCGTGGCGTAGGTATCAAAGATGCCGTCGCTGACATCCCCAACCATGAAATCCTCGACAAACGGCTGCCCCAGCCGCGCAGGATCCCCGGATGCCGCCAGCACCTTGCCAGCGTGACGGATCCTGACATATTCAACACCTGGCTGCCCGGCAACAGTATTACTGAGGATCTGCAGCGCGGTCCTGTTCCCTTCCAGGATCAGCGGTCTGGCGGTCACCGAAAACAGGCTGACCAGCGATGAGGCGCGCTTGCTGAGTTCTACTTCGTTTGAAAGCTTGAGGAAATTCAGACTGATCGCGATCAGCACGATCAACAGCAAGGCCTGAATCAGGATGATACCCAGAATGATCTTGAGGCGAAACGACATCTAAGCAACACCCGCCTGAGTCTAGGGCAGAAAATCCGGCTATCCTAGCCCGACTTGACCATGACCGCAAGCATAGCGGCGGCGACAACCATCAGCGCGGCCACTTCAGCCTGCGCGCCCCGTTTCGTGCAGGTATTTTTTCAGGATACCCTCCACCTTGGCCATGGAAAATGGCTTGACGATGAAGCCATTAGCCTTCAACTCCATTGAACGCTTGACATATTCCATGGTGCCGTGTCCGCTGACCATGGCAATAAACGCCTCGGGCCGGGTCATGCGTAACGACTGCAGGGTCTGGAAGCCGTCCTTGCCCGGCATCTCGATGTCCAGCCATATGACGTCCGGTCGCACCTCGACACATTTCAGGATCGCATCCACACCATTGCCCGCGGTCTGCACCTGCAAATACCCCAGCTGGCGCAACATCGCGGCCAGGGTACTGCGCGTCGAGACATCATCATCAACAATCAGTGAACTAATCGTCATCCGGCATCACCCGCCCACGCCCCCGGTGGACATGCCAGCCTGTGCGGCGCCGCCGTCCCGGGCCGCCGCGGCCAAGGCCTGCGCCAGCACATCGAGACCATCGAATTCCAGTCGTCTGACCTTGTGCTCGATCTGTGCCGCAATCTTGCCCAAGACATCAAAGCCGAAGCCACCTGCCGAGCCTTTGAGCTGATGCGCCATCGAACACAGATCATCCCAACGCCGTTCCGACTGGGCAATCTGGATGTTGCGTATCCGCTCGGACAAGCCGTCAATGAAGGCCTGGCGAATCTCGGCAAATTCTTCCAGATACCCATGCACCTTGTCATCACGACCGTTGCGGGTCTGCGCCAGATAGCCGACCAGCACCCGGCGCAACGTGCGCCGATCGATCGGCTTGGACAGGAATCCATCGCAACCTGCCGCGACAAACTGCTTGCGATCGTCTGCCGTCGCATTGGCGGTCATCGCCACAACCGGCCCGGCATAACCGGCACGCCTCAGCCAGGCCGTGGCCTCGACACCCCCCATCACCGGCATCTGCATATCCATCAACACCACATCATAGTGACCCGACAGGGCCTGCTCGACGGCCTGCTCGCCATTGCCCACCCAGTCCAGGATCAGGGCAGGGTCATTGAGATAATAGCGAACCAGATTTCTGATATCTTCGTTGTCCTCGGCCAGCAACACCTTCCCCGACAAGACATGGTCTGGCACCGCATCGTCCTGGCCGACGCCGGCCCGCCTGTTCTCGGCCTCGGCCAGACTGAAGGCCAGATCGGTATCAGCCACCGCACCGGTGGCGATCATGACCGTAAAGGTGCTGCCCTGGCCAGGTGTGCTGCAGGCCTCGACCGAGCCCCCCAGCAATTCGGACAAATGCCGGCAGATATGCAACCCCAGTCCGGTGCCACCATATTGCCGGGTGATCGAGTTGTCGGCCTGCGTGAAACTGTCAAACAGTTTCGGCAGTTTATCCGCCGCAATGCCGATGCCGGTATCCGTGATGGCAAACTGCAGCAGCTGTTGCGCAACATCGAATGACACCATAACCCTGATGCCGCCGCGTTCGGTGAATTTCAGCGCGTTGCCACACAGATTCAGCAGGATCTGCTTGAGCCGGGTCGGATCACTGTTGATACGGAGCGGCAGTGGAAACCGGTAATCAACGGCAAAGTCCAGTCCCTTGTCACATACCTGCACGCTGACCAGTGACTCGACATCCCGCACTGTCTGGAACGGATCGAACGGAATCATCTCGACCGTCATCCGGTCTGATTCAATCTTGGACAGATCAAGGATCTCGTTGATGACAGTCAAAAGATGGCGGCCGGTCCTGACGATGGTATCGATGGCCTGGCGACGCTGCTGTTCATCAAGGCTGTGATTGTCGCGCAGCAGTTCGGCAAAACCGATCACGGCCGTCAGCGGTGTACGTATCTCATGCGACATGTTGGCCAGAAACTGGCTCTTGGCCCGACTGGCGTGTTCAGCCTCCAGCCTGGCCTCGACCAATTGCCCGGTGCGTTGTGCGACGATCTTCTCCAGGTTGTCATTCTGCATCCTGACATATTCGTAGGTCTCCGCACTCTCCAGCATCGCCGACAGATTCAGCATGATCATTGAAAGCAGGCTCAGCGAGCCTTCGTTCAGATCGATCGAATCGTTCTCGATGATGCCAACGAACATGCCGCGGATGCGCGAGCGTGTCGCCACAGGATGCAGGATCAGCGTACGGACACTGCCCCGGGCCGGCGTTACGAACGCACGCGACTGGTTCAGCGCCCAGGCGAACATCCCCTGATCGATCAGGCAATCAACCTCGGACTGGATCTCCGCGCGGCCGTCCTCGGGATCACAACTCAACATCGTGAAACTGTTGTCCTGATCCGAGATACTGAAAAATGCACTGGATGAGAAATTGAATATCTCCTGCAGATGCGGCCGGGCGCTCCACAGCAGCTGCTCGACCGAGATGTTGCCCTCCCCCCAGTTGCTGCGACTGATATCCACCCCGACCCGGATCGCACGGGAAAACCAGCGGTACAGGTTTTCGAAATACTGCGAGCGGGTATCGTCAGTTATATCCTTTTTCGTGCTCATGCTCAGGCCGCATGCATCCTGTCGGGGAAGATCAGCCTGACCGACTCATCCCGCTGCACCCGCAGCTGCTCGAACAGCGGCGCAATGATTGAAAGCGGCAATTCCAGCTGATCCCACGCCTCGCTGTACAAGGCCGGCACAAACCCATGACCGCCTTCACTGATCTGCAGACAATTGCTGATCACCTCGGCGACATGAACCAGCGCGGCATCCACCGGATATTCTTTGGCAAATCTGGGGCGATGGTGATAGATCGTGCTCTCGACCAGCGCGGGCGGCAACCGCCACTCTCTCAACAACTCACCACCAATCTTGGCATGATCATAACCGAGCAGCTCCTGCTCGACATCATACAGCGGGCGCTGGCTTTCCATGGCCTCGTCGAAGATCCGTGTTCCCCAGTCGGGGATCACCATCATCATCACCACCCGGCCGATATCGTGCAGCAGCCCGGCTACAAAATATTTTTCAATATTCGACTCCCGGCGGTACGAGGCCAGCAAGCGCGCTGCCGCCGCGCAGGTGATGCTGTGTTTCCAGAATAACTCCAGATCAAACTTGCCCTTGAGCTTTTCATCGATCATCTTGACCATCGACATCGCCAGTACCAGCTGGGCCAGCTGCCGGGTGCCAATGATGGTCACGGCCCGGGTGATGGTATCGATCTTGGATGGAAAGCCATAGAACGGACTGTTGGCGATACGCAGCAATCGTGAGGCCAGGCCAACGTCATCACTGATGATGGCGGCAACCTCCCGATGCGGTGCATCCTCCCGGATCGCCTCATCCAGACGCAGATAGATGGTCGGCAACGAGGCCACCGTCACCACCGCCCTGATCAGGTGCTGCAGTGTAGGCTTGTTCATCGGTCGCTGCCTGCGCTGCGCTGCAGCAGATATTCTGCATACCGTTGCTGGGCCAATCGATGCAATTCGGCCATCAGCGGATGAGTGAGGTCGGCAAAGCGAAAGGCCTGCCCCATCCGGTCGGTGACCGCCGGGGTTTCGATCGGGATAACATTGCCTGGTGAGGCGTAGCGCCCGGCATCACCACCTTCGATGGACACCTCATGGATGCCCCAGGACTTCAAGGTCCGGATGTCCTTATCCTCGATCACCCTGCCAGCGGCCAGGATCTCACGGCCACTGCTGGCATGAACTGCTGGCTTGCTGAGGACCATGCCAGGTTTGACAAGATCGAGCTTGACCATCCTCACCCCCTCTATGCCAGCCATCGTAACTGCTAATATATTGCACATCCAGCTATCATAACTGACTGAATGATCAACAGGATTAACCCTGCTCCGGCCACCATCAAGGTCAATCTCCAATGGATGTAAGGTCGGCATCTACACGATAATTCTGAAGGGATATAGCGCCGCAGCCTCTGCGCCACAGTCAAAAAAACGGCTATACTCGCGCCCATGCCGCCCGATCAACACCCCCTGCTCCGTTATATCCCACCACTGGACCCGCTGCTGTATCCTGACAGTGCACTGGCCCATAGCTGGCCATTGCAGCGTCGTGGCACCCCGTTGGGGGCCATCACCGAACTGCATCGCACCAGCCGGCAGCCCCCGGAGGCCGCCCGAACGGCCTGGCAATCGGCTCAGCCGGTGCTGCTGCCCGGCCTGGCCAGCGAGCGACTCGGCCAGTACGCACTGGATATCGCCGCTGCCCATACACTGATGGAACAGATGCTGGATGGGGAGCACACCATCGACGAACTGCTGGAGCAACCGCCGTATCAGACCCGGCTGCAGCCGCATTTCGAGATGCTGGCCAGTAGCCAGGACGAGAGCGACCTGCAGGAGATCGAGACGCTGGAGTTTGACGCCATCGCCGATGGCGAGACCACCGCAGAGAATCTGTGGTTGAAGATCTCGTGGCTGTCCTATGACGAGGATGACCCGTCACTGCGTTTCCGCTTCTCCTTTGGCCTGCCCGGCTATGAAGACGTCGCCAGCGACCTGCCGCGCCAGCGTGCGGCGGCCGCGCTGACCGAGGCGGTGTTTCCGGAGTCGGCGTTGATCAGCCGGCATTCGCAGCTGAAACAACTGCTGTGTGCGCTGCTGGACTGCCGCGACATCGAGTACGTTGAACGCATCATCTATTTCAATGCCCCCAATGGCGGCGCCCAGTTCCATCAGGATGTGGAGCGTGGCCATGACGGCGTGGTGTTTCTGCAGGCCAGTGGCCGGACCTTCTGGTTTGCACTCGCCAAATCTTTGCTGATCGACGAGATCACCACCTTTGTCCGCGACCCGCAGCAGGCGCTGGCACTGGCGGCCATCCTGCCCGACATGGCGCAGCGCAAGCGGCTGCAGCAAACCTGCCATGATCGCATCCAGCTGTCCGCCTGGCTCGATGACCACGACGACAATGAGCCGCTGGAGATGCTGTTGAACCGCTGCCCGGCCTTCACCCGGCAGCTGGTGGAACACGGCCATGGCTATGTCCTGCATCCCGGCGACATGATCCTGCTGCCGCAGGGTGATCACGAACACTGTTGCTGGCACACGGTGTTCTGTCTGGGTGATGAAACCGGCGAGGGTCTGTCGTTCGCGATCCGCAGGGTCTAGTCATCGACAGCTACGGAAGCCCCGCGCGCATCGATAACAACTGGAAATCGCGAAGACCGGATCTACAAATAAGTGGCGGAGAGAGAGGGAGTCGAACCCTCGATACACCTTTTTGGGCGTATACTCCCTTAGCAGGGGAGCGCCTTCGACCTCTCGGCCATCTCTCCGGATATCGGATTGCTCAGTGAACCAGCCGGGCCGGGCAACGTCTAGGACGTAATGCCCGCTCATACATCCCTGCCGACATGCCGACGACGGGGACGGGCTGCTTTAAGAGGTGGCTAGGATACCCGATCAGGCGCTGACGCGCAAAGGGGAATGCTTTAACGGGTATGACCGCGTCAGGCGTTGGCGGAATTGAGCTTGTCTTCCAGGGCAGTATCCAGCCCCTTCTCCTTCTGGATACGTGCATAGATCTCTTCGCGATGGACCGACAGTTCCTTCGGTGCATTGACACCGATACGGACCTGGTTACCCCGCACCCCGAGCACGGTGACCGTCACATCATCACCGATCATCAGGGTTTCACCGACTCGTCTCGTCAAGATCAGCATATGGTCGTCTCCCTACGTATTAGATCCTTGGATATTCGCCAGAATCATTTAAGATTCAAAGGCATGCCCTACAACCAGGTCCTGACTACCGCCACAAGATTGATAAGACGGCGATAAGCAAATGACCTGTTTAAATCTTATGCAATACGGGGGGATTAATTATTAAGCCGGACTTAAATCGGCACCGGCACGACAGCCTGCGGAACAGGCGACAGAAAGGGCGACAATTCTGCGGCAAACAACCCGCTGCCGCAGAGGTCTGCGGCGCGACGGATCGGACAAGCTGCGTAACGCGGCTATTTGCCCGGCAGGTTCGCCAAGCCAAAGGCATCGTGCAGCGCGCGCACGCCGAGTTCGAGGTATTTCTCGTCGACCACCACCGAGATCTTGATCTCTGAGGTGGAGATCATGCGGATATTGATCCCTTCACTGGCCAGCGTCTGGAACATCTTGCTGGCGATCCCGGCATGGGACCGCATGCCGACCCCGACCAGCGAGATCTTGACGATCTTGTCATCGCCGATGACCTCGCGGGCACCGAGCTCCGTGGCGATGGCGCGGAAGATGTTCGAGGCCTTCAGGTAGTCGTTGCGATGGACGGTGCAGGTGAAGTCGGTCGTCGAATCCTCGGCGACGTTCTGGATGATCATGTCGACCTCGATCCCGGCATCGGCCACCGGACCGAGGATCTTGCCGGCCACCCCGGGCTGGTCCGTGACGCCCAACATCGTCAGTTTGGCCTCATCGCGATTGAATGCGATACCCGATATCACCGCCTGTTCCATGTCTTCGTCCTCTGCTGCAATCAAGGTTCCGGTGCCATGGTCCTCGAATGAAGACAGCACCCGTAACGGCACATTGTATTTACTGGCAAACTCAACCGAGCGGATCTGCAGCACCTTGGCGCCCAGACTGGCCATCTCCAGCATCTCCTCGAAGGTGATGCGGTCCAGGCGGCGCGCATCCGGCACCACACGCGGATCGGTGGTATAAACGCCATCGACGTCGGTGTAGATCTGACACTCGTCGGCCTTCAGCGCGGCCGCCAGCGCCACCGCCGTGGTATCGGAGCCGCCACGCCCCAAGGTCGTGATGTTGCCCTGCTCATCGACACCCTGGAAACCGGCAACGACGACGACGCGGCCCTGCGCCAGGTCGGAGCGCACCCGCGCCCCGTCGATGTCGACGATGCGCGCCTTGTTGAACATGCTGTCGGTCAGGATATGCACCTGCGCGCCGGTATAGGAGCGGGCCGGACAGCCCCGGGCCTCGAGTGCGATGCTGAGCAGCGCGATCGTCACCTGTTCGCCGGTCGACATCAGCACATCCATCTCGCGGGCATTCGGCTCGCGGGTGATGGTCTTGGCCAGCTCGATCAGGCGATTGGTTTCACCACTCATCGCCGACAGCACGATCACCATGTCGTGGCCCTGGGCCCGCGCCGCGGCCACCCGCGCCGCGACATTATTGATACGTTCGACGGTACCGACCGACGTGCCACCGAATTTCTGGACTATCAATGCCATGATCTCTGTGCCTCAAGGTCATGCGCCTTCATCACCGGCGCCGACTGCATTCTGCAATTATAACTTTTCTGCCACCCAGCCTTCGACCGAGGCCAGCGCCTCAGTAAGCTTGGCCGGCTCACTGCCACCGGCCTGCGCCATGTCCGGGCGACCGCCGCCCTTGCCGCCGACCTGGGTCGCGACAAAGTTGATCAGCTCACCGGCCTTGACCCTGGCGGTCAGGTCCGCGGTCACGCCAGCGATCAGGTTGACGCGATCGGCCGTCACGGTACCGAGCACAACCACGGACGAACCCAGTTTATTCTTCAGCTGATCCAGCGTGTCGCGCAGCGCCTTGGGATCGATGCCGTCGAGCCGCGCCGCCAGCACCTTCGCGCCATTGATGTCCCTGGCCTGCCCGGCCAAGTCGCTGCCGGCCGAGCTGGCCAGCTTGGACTTCAGTTGATCCAGTTCCTTCTCGAGTTGACGGCTGCGCTGCACCAGCTGCTCGACGCGCGCCACCGCCTCGTCACGGCTGCCCTTCAGCAGGCCGGCAATCTGCGCCAGCCGCTGCTCGGTCTCGACCACCGCCGCCAGCGCATATCCGCCGGTCACCGCCTCGATGCGGCGCACGCCGGAGGCGATGCCGCCTTCGGACAGGATCTTGAACAGGCCGATGTCTCCGCTGCGTTTGACATGGGTGCCACCACACAGCTCCACCGAGAAATCACCGATGCGCAGCACCCGCACCAGGTCGCCATATTTCTCGCCGAACAGCGCCATGGCGCCGGAGGCCACCGCCGCATCATAGGCCATGACCTGGGTCTCGACGTCGATGTTGGCGCGGATCTGCGCGTTGACCAGGTCTTCGATGTCGCGCAGTTGCTGCGCTGACACCGCCTCAAAATGGGCAAAATCAAAACGCAGCCGCTCGGCCTCGACCAGCGAGCCCTTCTGTGCCACGTGCTGACCGAGGGTCTGGCGCAGTGCGGCATGCAACAGATGTGTCGCCGTGTGATTGAGCGCGGTCTGCTGCCGTCTGTCGTGATCGACACTGGCCTCGATCTGCTCACCCGGACGGAAGCTGCCGCGCTGCATCGTGCCGACATGGATGAAGGCGCCACCGGCCAGCTTGCGGGTATCCTTGACGATGAAACGCGCGTTCGCCGTCTTCAGTTCACCAATATCACCCGCCTGACCACCGGATTCGGCATAAAACGAGGTGCGGTCAAGCACGACGATGCCGTCCTGGCCGGCCTCCAGCTGCTCTGCCTTGTCATGACCGACAAACAGCGCCTGCACCCGACCCTGATCGTGTAATTGCTGATAACCGCTGAACTGGGTGCTGCCGTCCACCGCCAGCCGTTCATTGTAATCGGCGGCAAAACTGCCGGCGGCGCGGGCGCGCTCGCGTTGCGCCGTCATCGCCTGCTCGAAGCCATCCATGTCCAGCGTCAGGCCGCGCTCGCGGGCGATGTCGGCGGTCAGGTCGACCGGGAAGCCATAGGTATCGTACAGGCGGAACACCGTCGCGCCCGGGATCGTTGCGCCCGTCAGCTGCGCAATGTCCTGCTCCAGGATATGCATACCCTGATCCAGCGTCTCGGCAAACCGTTCCTCTTCCTGTTTCAGCACCCGTTCAATCTGGGCCTGGGCACGCTGCAGCTCCGGATAGGCCTGACCCATCTCGCGCACCAGCGGCGCCACCAGTTTATGGAAAAACGTCCCCTTCAGTCCCAGCTTGTGACCATGACGGATCGCGCGACGGATGATGCGGCGCAGCACGTAGCCACGGCCTTCGTTGGATGGCAGCACCCCGTCGGTGATCAGGAACGACGTTGAGCGGATATGATCGGCGATCACCCGCAACGAGGCATGACGGGTATCCTTGACACCAGCCAGCTCGGCCACGGCACGGATCAGGTTGCGGAACAGGTCGATGTCATAATTGCTGTGCACACCCTGCATCACCGCCGCCATGCGCTCCAGCCCCATGCCGGTATCCACCGACGGCTTGGGCAGCGGATGCAGCGTGCCATCGGCATCACGGTTGTACTGCATGAACACCAGATTCCAGATCTCGACATAGCGGTCACCGTCTTCCTCCGGCGTGCCCGGCGGCCCGCCGGCCACGGCCGGACCGTGATCGTAGAAGATCTCGCTGCACGGCCCGCACGGACCGGTGTCGCCCATCGCCCAGAAGTTGTCCTTGGCGCCGATGCGCGTCACCCGCGCCGGGCTGACGCCGATCTCGTTGACCCAGATGTCCGCCGCCTCGTCATCCTCTTCAAACACCGTGACCCACAAGCGGTCGGCCGGGATCTTCATGGTCCCGGTCAGGAAATCCCAGGCGAAGCGGATCGCGTCATGCTTGAAATAATCACCGAAGCTGAAATTGCCCAGCATCTCGAAGAAGGTGTGGTGGCGCGCGGTATAGCCGACGTTCTCCAGGTCATTATGCTTGCCGCCGGCGCGCACACAACGCTGTGAACTGACGGCACGCGGCGCGGCGATCTTCTCGACGCCGAGAAATACGTCCTTGAACTGCACCATGCCGGCATTGGTGAACAGCAACGTCGGATCGTGGGCCGGCACCAGCGAGCTGCTGGGCACCACGGCATGGCTGCGCGCACGGAAAAAATCCAGGAACGCCTGGCGCACTTCAGAGCTGGTCATGGTCTTGTTCACAGCTGTTATTGTTCTCCGTTCCACCCGTCATCATCCTGCATCCGGAACAGGCGATTGACCTGCTCGGCAGTATAGCCCCGATAATACAAAAAGCGCGCCTGTCGGGCGCGCTCGCGTGCATCCTGCGGCAACCGGCCAAAACGCTTGCGCTGCACGGCCCGCAGCTGCGCCATCCAGTCCTGCCCCATCGTCCCTGCCAGCGCCTGTTCGATCAGCTCACCGTCGACACCACGCTCGCGCAGCTCGCGCCGGATGCGCTGCACGCCCTGGCCGCGCTGCTGCCGGGCGTGAACAAACTGCTCGGCAAAGCGCCGGTCATTGACCAGCCCTTCGTGCTGCAGTGCCGTCAACACCTCGACCACCTGCCGCGGTGGATAATCGCGTCGCTGCAGCTTGTCCTGCAGTTCGGCCCGGCTGTGTTCACGCCGCGCCAGCAGACCGATGGCCCGGGTGCGGATCGCACTGCGGACATCCAGGTCGACAACCGTGTCGTCAACCACCACCGTCTCTATAAATTATATTGCAGCTTCTTCGATCGCTGCCGCCGCGGGCGATGCCTTGCCGGTGATCAGCCGGGCGCGGATGATCGCTTCAAGTTCGGCCGCCATGGCCGGATTCGCCTTCAGGTAGTCACGGACATTGTCCTTGCCCTGGCCGATGCGTTCGCCCTTGTAGCTGTACCAGGCCCCGGATTTCTCGACCAGCCCTTCCTGGACGCCGAGGGTCAGGATCTCGCTCTCGCGCGACACACCTTCGCCGTACAGGATGTCGAATTCCGCCTGTTTGAATGGCGGCGCGATCTTGTTCTTGACGACCTTGACCCGGGTCTCGTTGCCGATGATCTCCTCACCCTTCTTCAATGCACCGATACGCCGGATATCGAGACGCACCGAGGCGTAGAACTTCAGTGCATTGCCGCCGGTCGTGGTCTCCGGATTGCCGAACATCACCCCGATCTTCATGCGGATCTGGTTGATAAAGATCACCAGGGTATTGGAGCGCTTGATGTTGGCGGTCAGCTTGCGCAAGGCCTGTGACATCAGACGCGCCTGCAGCCCGACATGGGTGTCCCCCATCTCACCTTCGATCTCGGCCTTCGGCGTCAATGCCGCCACCGAGTCGATGACGACGACATCGACGGCCCCGGAACGCACCAGCATGTCGGTGATCTCCAGCGCCTGCTCACCGGTATCGGGCTGGGACACCAGCAGATCCTCGACATTGACACCGAGCTTGGCGGCATACTGCGGGTCCAGCGCGTGTTCAGCATCGACGAAGGCGGCGGTCCCGCCGGCCTTCTGGGCCTCGGCGATCACCTGCAGCGTCAGCGTGGTCTTGCCGGAGGACTCCGGCCCGTAGATCTCGACGACCCGGCCGCGTGGCAGACCACCGATGCCGAGGGCGATATCCAGCCCCAGCGAGCCAGTCGAGACCGTCTCGATATCCTTGGGCGCACCGGCATCCCCCATGCGCATCACCGAACCCTTGCCGAACTGGCGCTCGATCTGGCTCAACGCGGCACTCAAGGCCTTCTTTTTGTTGTCATCCATCACGAACCCCTCCACTGTTATATATAGTTCGAGGCAACATGCCCCGTTGTTCGCGGCGATTATCCCACAGATCGGCGACGAGCGACCAGCCCTGATCCGTCGCTGTCACCCCAGCAACGCCCAACGACCGCAGAGCCGATACGGGCTTCCCCGCTGCGGCACAAGCATTGATTCTACAAGCACAAAGTGACGAACCGGCCAGGTCACCGACACCGGCGGCACCCATCGCGGCCGGCGCTCGACCCGCCGTGCCAGCGTCATATGGACCTGAAACGGCCGGGTCCCAACCTCCACCCCGCAGCCCTGTGCCAGCCGGTGCAAGGCATCGACCAGCTGCAGCAAGGCCGGCGGGGTCTGCCGCGCCCCCCGCCACAGGATCTGCGAACGGCGCCAGTAGCCGATGCTATCCAGCGTCAGCTCACAGGCGGGCGACCGGATCGCGGCGGCGCCGTCCAGCAAACAGGCCCGCTGGGCGCTGGTAACGACCCCAAGAAACAGCAGCGTGATATGCAGCTGGTCGCGGGCAATCGGCCGTGCCGCGGGCAGCTGCCCGGCATCGGCGGCCAGCACATCACGCAGCGCGCCATCGGGCCACAGCGCAAAGAACACGCGGCAGCGATCATCCGCCATGCCCGCGATCCAAGCCTTCAAGCAAGATCAGCACCCCGTCCAGCGCCGCGCGGACCGCCTGACGGCGGATGGCCTCCCGGTCCCCGGTAAAATGGGTCGTCAGCGTGCGCCCCGGATGATCGGCAGCACACCAGGCCAGGCAGACGGTGCCAACCGGCTTGTCCACCGTACCGCCCCCGGGTCCGGCGATGCCGCTGATGGCCAGCGCCACCCGGGCCTGGCTGTGCTGCAGCGCACCGGCGGCCATCGCGGCCACCGTCTGCTCGCTGACGGCGCCATGACGCTCCAACGTCGCGGCACTGACGCCGAGCATCTGCTGTTTGGCAAGGTTGCTGTAGCTGACAAAACCACGGTCAAACCACTGTGAACTGCCAGCCACTGTGGTGATCAGCGCCGCCGCCAGCCCCCCGGTGCAGGATTCGGCGCTGGCCAGCCTCCAGCCCCGGGCCAGCAACTGCTCACCGATACGCTGCGCCAGTTGTTCCAGTTCTGCATCCATATCGCTCACCTTCGGCTGCTCTATTAATGAAGCTCTGAATAATTCCATCCTGGAATTCTCAGAGCACGGAAAGCGGAAAACGTGGTTTTCACTTTCCTTCACTACCATGACCTGCTGTCATGGTAGTGGCGGCACATCCGTGTGCCGCAGGAACCTCTGAATTG
>JACREF010000033.1 GCA_016218365.1 Gammaproteobacteria bacterium | reverse complement strand
GGGGATAGAGATGGTGATGCCGGGCGACAACGTGACGATGACGGTAAGCCTGATTGCGCCGATTGCGATGGAAGAAGGATTGCGATTTGCGATACGCGAGGGCGGCCGCACCGTGGGTGCTGGCGTCGTCGCAAAGATTGTGGAATAACAGACGGTGGCCACCATGCAAGGACAAAGAATTCGAATCCGGTTGAAGGCATTTGATCACCGGCTGATTGATCAGTCGGCGCGCGAGATTGTCGATACCGCCAAGCGTACCGGTGCCATCGTCAAGGGCCCGATTCCGTTGCCGACCCGCAAGGAGCGCTTCACGGTGCTGACCTCGCCGCATGTCGACAAGGATGCGCGTGACCAGTATGAGTTGCGCACCTACAAGCGGATGATGGATATCCTCGAGCCCACGGACAAGACCGTGGATGCGCTGATGAAGCTTGATCTGTCGGCGGGCGTCGACGTTCAGATCAAGGTTGGCTGACGGTACTGGCATAAATAATTTTTAAGAGATCGAGGTTGGGACAATGGCGATTGGTGTAATCGGCCGGAAATGCGGGATGACCCGGGTGTTCACTGCTGACGGGGTTTCGATTCCGGTCACGGTGATCGAGGTGGAGGCAAATCGCATCTCCCAGATCAAGACCGCTGAGACCGACGGCTACCGGGCGGTTCAGGTGACGACCGGTAAGCGTCGTGCCACCCGTGTGACCAAGCCGATGGCCGGTCACTTCGGCAAGGCCGGGGTCGAGGCGGGCCGCGGGGTCTGGGAATTCCGTCTCGAAGACGGCGAAGGCGATAGTTTGCAGGTGGGTGGCGAGATCAAGGCGGGCATCTTCAGCGATGGCCAGATGGTTGATGTCACCGGCACCACAATCGGCAAGGGGTTTGCCGGCGTCATCAAGCGTCACCATTTTGCCGCCCAGGATGCCACCCATGGCAACTCGAAGTCGCACCGTGCGCCGGGTTCAGTGGGGCAGAACCAGTCACCTGGCCGGGTGTTCCGCGGCAAGAAGATGCCGGGCCACCTGGGTAATGCGCAACGTACGGTCCAGTCGCTGGAAGTAGTGCGTGTCGATGAACAGAGAAATCTGCTGTTGGTCAAGGGCTCAGTGCCCGGCTCCAAGGGCGGTGATGTAATTGTCCGCCCGGCAGTCAAGGCGCGGTGAGGAGTTAAGCGATGGAACTGAATCTTACAACGGCGGCAGGCCGCGCATCCAAGTCGACGGTCACCGTGGCTGACGAGGTGTTTGCCCGTGATTTCAACGAGCCGCTGATTCACCAGGTGGTCGTGGCCTATATGGCGGCGGCCCGTGCCGGGACCAAGAAGCAGAAGACCCGTTCTGAAGTCAGTGGCGGCGGCATCAAGCCATGGAAGCAGAAGGGCAGTGGCCGCGCCCGTGCCGGCAGTATCCGCAGTCCGCTGTGGCGTACCGGCGGCAAGATCTTTGCTGCGGTGCCGCGTAACTATGAACAGAAGGTCAACCGCAAGATGTATCGGGCTGCACTGCAGTCGATCATCTCCGAGCTGGTGCGCCAGCAGCGTCTGGTGGTGGTTGAAGGGATCAGTGTTGATGAGCCCAAGACCCGTTTGCTGGTCGAGCAGCTCGGCAAGTTCGACGCCGGCAATGTGTTGATCGTGACCGACGGTGCCAGTGACAACCTGTTTCTGGCGGCGCGCAACCTGCACCAGGTTGAGGTGTGCGAGGCCGGGGATGTCAATCCGCTGAGACTGATTGGTCATGACAAGGTGCTGATTACAGTAGGCGCCGTCAAGAAAATCGAGGAAATGCTGTCATGAGTAACGAACGTCTGATGAAGGTGCTGCTGGCGCCGGTGGTCTCCGAGAAGGCCACGCGTGTCGCCGACAAGAATCGCCAGGTCGTGTTCCGCGTGGTCAAGGATGCCAGCAAGGTCGAGATCAAGCAGGCGGTCGAATTGCTGTTTGGCGTCAAGGTCGATGGCGTCCAGGTGCTGAACACCAAGGGCAAGACCAAGCGTTTCGGCCAGATGATGGGCAAGCGTGCGAATTCCCGCAAGGCCTATGTCAGGCTGCAGGAAGGTCACGACATCGATTTCGCCAACAGGTAACAGTACCCAAGAGATATAGCAAGGGACGAGAGTCATGCCAGTCGTAAAAATGAAACCAACTTCTCCGGGGCGCCGCTTTGTTATCGCGGTCGTGAACCCGGATCTGCACAAGGGCGCCCCGTATGCGCCGCTGTTGCAGACCAAGGCCAAGAATGGTGGACGCAACAACCAGGGTCGTGTCACCGTGCGCCACCAGGGCGGCGGTCACAAGCAGCATTACCGCGTCATCGATTTCACCCGCACCAAGGACAACATCCCGGCGCGCGTCGAGCGCCTGGAGTATGACCCGAACCGCAGCGCACACATCGCACTGATGCTGTACGCCGATGGCGAGCGTCGCTACATCGTCGCGCCCAAGGGCCTGGCGGTTGGTGATGAGGTCATGTCGGGCAACAACGTGGCGATCAAGACCGGCAACACGCTGCCGATGCGCAACATCCCGATCGGCAGCACCATCCATTGCGTCGAGATGAAGCCGGGCCGTGGCGCCCAGCTGGCGCGCAGTGCCGGCACCTCGGTGCAGATGGTGGCCAAGGAGAGCGGTCATGCGATCCTGCGCCTGCGTTCCGGCGAGATGCGCAAGGTGCTGGTTGACTGCCGCGCCACGATCGGCGAGGTCAGCAATTCGGAACATTCACTGCGCTCCTACGGCAAGGCCGGCGCCAAGCGCTGGCGTGGTATCCGCCCGACCGTGCGTGGCGTGGCGATGAATCCGGTTGATCACCCGCATGGTGGTGGTGAAGGTCGTACCTCCGGTGGCCGTCATCCGGTCAGTCCATGGGGTGTGCCGACCAAGGGTTACAAGACGCGACATAACAAACGCACTCAAAAGCTGATTGTGCGCCGTCGCAGCAAGTAAAGTGTAGTAGAATAACGGAACGAAACTGAGGTATAGAGAATGCCGCGTTCGATCAAGAAAGGGCCTTTCGTTGACCATCACCTGCAGAAGAAGGTGGATGAGTCCGTGGCCACCAACAGCAAGAAGCCGATCAAGACCTGGTCGCGCCGTTCGATGATCCTGCCGGAAATGATCGGCCTGACCATTGCGGTGCACAACGGGCGTCAGCACGTGCCGGTGCTGGTCAGCGAGAACATGGTGGGCCACAAGTTGGGCGAATTTGCGGCGACCCGGACCTTCCGTGGTCATTCAGCCGACAAGAAAGCGAAATAATTCGCGAAGGTGACAAGACAATGCATGTTGCAGCTAAATTGAAGCACGCACGACTGGCTCCGCAGAAATGCCGGCTGGTTGCCGACCAGATCCGTGGACTGCAGGTCGACAAGGCGCTGAATCTGCTGACCTTCAGCAACAAGAAGGCAGCGGTGCTGGTCAAGAAGGTACTGGAGTCTGCGATTGCCAATGCCGAGCACAACGAAGGTGCTGATGTTGATGAACTGAAGGTCAAGACCATCATGGTTGATGAAGGCCCGGTGATGAAGCGTTTCAGCGCGCGTGCCCGTGGCCGTTCCAACCGCATCCAGAAGCGGACCAGCCACATTACTGTCACTGTAAGCGACGAATAAGAGAGCGTTTTCATGGGTCATAAAGTACATCCTACCGGTTTTCGACTTGGCATCGTCAAGGACTGGACATCGAAGTGGTACGCGGATAGCAAACACTATGCGGACTATCTGCTCACCGATCTGAAAGTGCGCGCCTTTTTGAAAAAGAAGCTGTCGGCGGCCTCGGTGAGCCGGATCCAGATCGAACGTCCGGCGCGTAATGCCCGCATCACCATCCACACGGCACGTCCGGGTGTGGTGATCGGCAAGAAAGGCGAGGACATTGAAGTATTGCGCCAGCTGGTGGCAAAGATGATGGGTGTGCCAGTACACATCAGCATCGAAGAGATCCGCAAGCCGGAGCTGGATGCCCAGCTGGTGGCGGAGAGCATCGCGCAGCAGATCGAACGCCGTATCATGTATCGCCGTGCGATGAAGCGCGCGGTGACCAACTCGATGCGACTCGGCGCCCTCGGCGTCAAGGTCAACATCGCCGGCCGTTTGAACGGCGCGGAGATCGCCCGTACCGAATGGTACCGTGAGGGCCGGGTGCCGCTGCATACGCTGCGTGCCGACATCGACTATGGATTCGCCGAGGCGATGACGCCGGCGGGGATCATCGGGGTCAAGACCTGGATCTTCAAGGGCGAGATCTTTGGCAAGAGTGGTGCTGAAGAAGCGGCTGCCGGCGCCAAGGCCGAAGACAACCAGGGCTCAAGGTAATTAAGGAGTCTGCAAGACAATGATGCAGCCAAAAAGAACAAAGTTTCGCAAGCAGTTCAAGGGTCGCAACCGCGGCCTGGCGACGACCGGCAACAAGGTCAGCTTCGGAGAATTCGGCCTCAAGGCCATAGAACGCGGACGGATCACGTCGCGGCAGATCGAGGCCGCGCGTCGTGCGATGACCCGTCATATGAAGCGCGGCGGCAAGGTGTGGATCCGTGTATTCCCGGACAAGCCGGTGTCGAAGAAGCCGCTGGAAGTGCGTATGGGCAGTGGTAAGGGTAATGTTGAGTACTGGGTCGCGCAGACCGTGCCGGGCAAGGTGCTGTACGAGATGGCCGGGGTGACCGAGGAACTGGCGCGCGAGGCCTTTGCACTGGCGGCAGCCAAGCTGCCGATCAAGACCACCTTTGTGATTCGGACGGTGATGTGATGGAAGCCAAGGATTTGAGAAGCAAGTCGGAGAAGGCATTGCAGGATGAGCTGATTGCGTTGTTGCGCGAACAGTTCAATTACCGCATGCAGTCTGCGTCGGGTCAGTTGACGCAGCACCACAAGATCAGGGATGTGCGTCGCAACATTGCCCGGGTAAAAACGGTATTGAGTGAAAAGAAGGCGGGTAAAGCATGATTAATGCGCGTCAGGAAGAAGGGCGTCAGCTGACCGGCAAGGTGGTCAGCAACAAGATGGACAAGACCATCACGGTCAGGATTGAGCGTCGCGTCAAGCACCCGCTCTATAACAAATACCTGCGCCGTTCCACCAAGGTCCACGCCCATGATGAGAGCAATCAGTGCCGTGAGGGTGACGTGGTTGTGGTGCAGGAATGCCGCCCGCTGTCCAAGAACAAGTGCTGGCGACTGGTCAAGGTAGTTGAACAGGCGGGTTGATCCCCGCCTGTTGTGAACAGAAAAGATTGGGAGAACAACAATGATTCAGATGCTGACAAGACTGGAAGTGGCCGACAACAGCGGCGCCCGCCAGTTGATGTGTATCAAGGTCCTCGGGGGCTCGCACCGCCGCTATGCCCAGATTGGTGACGTGATCAAGGTCAGCATCAAGGATGCCATCCCGCGTTCCAAGGTGAAGAAGGGTGATGTCTACAATGCGCTGATCGTGCGCACCAGGAAGGGTGTGCGCCGTCCTGATGGCTCGGTGATCCGTTTTGACACCAATGCCGCGGTGCTGCTGAACAATCAGCTGCAGCCGATTGGCACGCGTATCTTCGGGCCTGTGACCCGCGAGCTGCGCGGTGAGCAGTTCATGAAGGTGATTTCACTGGCGCCGGAAGTACTGTAACCGGATTAATGAATTTTCAGGTTGATCAATATGAACAAGATCAGAAAAAATGATGATGTGATTGTGATTGCGGGCAAGGACAAGGGCAAGCGTGGCACCGTGGTACGTGTTCTCGAGGACGACAAGGTGGTGGTCGAGAATATCAACATGGTCAAGCGTCACACCCGCCCCAATCCGAATCGCGGCGTGGCCGGCGGCATCATCGAGAAAGAGGCGGCGATCCATATTTCCAATATCGCGCATTTCAATCCTGTCACCAAGAAGGCTGACCGGGTCGGGGTGCGGACGCTGGACGATGGTCGCAGGGTGCGCTTTTACAAGTCGACGAAAGAAGTGCTCGACAGATAACAGACGGGTTGAAGACGATGGCTAGATTAAACGAATTTTACAAGAAGACGGTGGCGCCGAAGCTGGCGAGCGACCTTGGCTTCAGCAGCCCGATGCGCGTGCCGCGCATCACCAAGATCACCCTGAACATGGGGGTGGGCGAGGCGGTTGCTGACAAGAAGATCCTGGAGCACGCCGTGTCTGATCTGACTGCGATCAGCGGCCAGAAGCCGATCATCACCTACGCCCGCAAGTCAGTAGCTGGCTTCAAGATCCGTGATGGCTGGCCGATCGGCTGCAAGGTAACCTTGCGCAGCGACCGGATGTATGAGTTTCTTGATCGACTGATTACGGTTGCGATCCCGCGTATCCGCGACTTCCGTGGCATGAATGCCCGGTCGTTCGATGGTCGCGGCAACTACAGCATGGGTGTGCGTGAGCAGATCATCTTCCCTGAGATCGAGTACGACAAGATTGATGCGTTGCGTGGTCTGGATATCACCATCACCACCACCGCGCGTAATGATGCCGAGGGCCGTGCGCTGCTCGAGGCCTTCAATTTTCCGTTCCGGACCTGAGGTTAGATAGATGGCCAAGACGTCGATGATAAACCGTGATCTCAAGCGGGCGCAGATGGTAAAGAAATACGCCGCCAAGCGTGACGCACTGAAGAAGCAGATGCTGGATCTGTCGCTCAGCGACGAGGCGCGGGCCGAGGCCCAGCGCAAGTTCCATGCCCTGCCGCGTGATTCCAGCGCCTCGCGGATGCGTAACCGTTGCCGTCTCAGCGGTCGGCCGCACGGCTTCTACCGCAAGTTCGGGCTGGGTCGTAACCAGTTACGGCGTGTGGCGATGCAGGGTGATGTCCCGGGCCTGGTGAAGGCCAGCTGGTAACACGGCTGAATGACCGATTAATTCAAGACTATATTCAAGACAGCGAAGAGCGAAACGACGATGAGCATGACCGATCCAATAGCAGATATGCTGACCCGAATCAGAAATGGCCAGGCGGTACGCAAGGCCAGCGTGGACATGCCCTCTTCGCGGATGAAAGAATCGATTGCCAAGGTGCTGAAGGATGAGGGTTACATTGCAGACTATGCAGTGGCCAAAGACGGCAGCAAGGCCAGTCTTGAGATTACCTTGAAGTACCATGCCGGTCGTCCGGTGATTGAGGATATCAAGCGCAGCAGTACCCCCGGTCTGCGGGTATACAAGGGTAAGGATGAGCTGCCGAAGGTTATGGGCGGCTATGGGATCGCCATCGTATCGACCTCCAAGGGGGTCATGACTGATCGCGCGGCACGCGCGGCAGGCGAAGGCGGTGAAGTGATCTGTTTCGTATCTTAAAAAGACCAGAGTCATGTCAAGAGTAGCGAAAAATCCGGTGGCAGTCCCGTCCGGCGTCCAGGTGGCGATCAAGGGCTCGGTGATTGAGATCAAGGGTCCGAAGGGCCAGTTGCATCTGGATCTGCATCCGGATATCGGCGTTAACCAGGCCGACAATCAATTGCAGGTCGAGATCGTCAAGCAGACCAAGGGTGCGAACGCGATGTCCGGCACCGTACGGGCACTGCTGAACAATATGGTCACCGGGGTCAGCAAGGGCTTTGAGCGCAAGCTGGAGCTGGTCGGCGTAGGTTATCGTGCCCAGGCTCAGGGCAAGGCGCTGAACCTGACCCTGGGTTTCTCGCATCCGGTGAGCTATCCGGTTCCAGCCGGCATCACCATCGAGACGCCGAGCCAGACCGAAATCCTCATCAAGGGTGCAGACAAGCAGGTGGTAGGTCAGGTAGCGGCGGAACTGCGGGCGATACGCCCACCCGAGCCATACAAGGGCAAGGGTGTACGTTACTCGACTGAAAAGATTGTGCTGAAAGAAGCCAAGAAGAAATAAAGGGTAGACACGTGGACAAGAAAGAGTCTCGTTTGCGCCGCGCCATGCGCGGTCGTGCAAAGATCAAAGAACTGGGCGTGAACCGCTTGTGCGTGTTCCGTAGCCCGCGTCATATCTATGCCCAGGTGTTTGATCCGACCGGGGCCAAGGTGCTGGTCAGCGCCTCAACGCTTGATGCCGATGTCAAGTCTGCCAATCAGGGTTACACCGGCAACGTCGCCGCGGCGGCCGTGGTCGGCAAGGTCATTGCCCAGCGTGCCAAGGCCGCCGGTGTGACCCGGGTCGCCTTTGATCGTTCAGGTTTCAAGTATCACGGACGTGTCAAGGCGCTGGCGGATGCAGCGCGTGAAAACGGTTTGGAATTTTAAGGTAGAGCTATGGCAAAGATTGAGACAGCGCCGGAAACAGGTAACGACGAGCTGCAAGAGAAGCTGGTCGGTGTCAGACGGGTTACCAAGGTCGTCAAGGGCGGACGCCAGTTTGGCTTCGCGGCCCTGACCGTGGTCGGTGACGGCAATGGCCGCATCGGTTACGGCACCGGCAAGGCGCGCGAAGTGCCGGCCGCGATCCAGAAGGCCATGGAGCAGGCCAAGCGCAGCATGGTCAGGGTCAACCTGAGCAATGCGACGCTGCAGTATCCGGTCGTGGGTCGCCACGGCGCAGCCAAGGTCTTCATGCAGCCCGCCTCTCCCGGTACCGGGATCATCGCCGGCGGTGCAATGCGCGCCGTGTTTGAGGTGCTGGGGGTTCAGGACGTACTGGCCAAGTGCATCGGTTCCACCAACCAGGTGAATGTGGTGCGTGCCACGCTGGATGGTCTGCTGCGGATGCATACCCCGGAAGATATCGCGTCCAAGCGTGGTCTGAAGGTCAAGGACATTGTGAGTTAATATCATGGCTGCAAAAAAGAAGATCAAGGTAACGCTGGTACGCAGCTCCTTTGGACGGCTGGCCGCCCATAAGGCTTGCGCCACCGGTCTGGGTTTGCGCAAGATGCATTCCTCCGCCGTGGTGGAGGATTCACCGGCTGTACGGGGCATGATCAACAAGATCTCCTACATGCTGAAAGTTGAGGAAGTCTAAGATGTTTCTGAATACATTGAAGCCGGCCGAGGGCTCCAAGCCACCGCGCCGCCGTGTCGGCCGTGGCATCGGCTCCGGGCTGGGCAAGACCTGCGGACGCGGTCACAAGGGACAGCATGCGCGCAAGGGCGGCTACCACAAGCTCGGATTCGAGGGTGGTCAGATGCCACTGCAGCGCCGTCTGCCGAAGACCGGCTTCGTGTCCAAGAGTGCCAGCAAGCGGGCCCAGGTGCGCCTGCATGAGCTGGCGCTGGCTGCCGATCATGGCGCCGTCGATCTCGAGGCATTGAAGAACGCTGACATCCTGCCGCGCCATATCGAGCATGCCAAGGTGATCGCCTCCGGCACGATCAATGTAGCTGTAAAGGTCAAGGGCCTGGCGGTGACGCCGGGTGCGCGAGCGGCGATTGAGGCCGCTGGCGGCACGATAGAGGACTAAGTGTTCGGCGAAGCGACATCACTGGCCAACCGGATGGGCGGGGCCGGGCAGCTCACCGAGCTGCGGCGCCGTTTCTTCTTCCTGATTGGCGCGCTGTTGGTGTATCGCATTGGCACCTATATACCGGTGCCAGGGATCGATCCAGTGGCGCTGGCGGCATTGTTCGAACAGCAGCGCGGGACCATCCTCGACATGTTCGACATGTTTTCGGGGGGTGCGCTGGGTCGGTTGTCGGTGTTTGCATTGAGCGTGATGCCGTATATCTCGGCCTCGATCATCATTCAGCTGATGGCGACGGTGCACAAGCCGTTCGAAGAGCTGAAAAAGGAAGGCGAGTCGGGCAGGCGCAAGCTGACGACGTATACGCGTTATCTGACGGTGGCGCTGGCGCTGTTTCAGGCCATCGGCATCTCGATTGCGCTGGAGAGCCAGAGCATTGCAGGTCATGGGGTGATCATTGATCCAGGGATGTCATTCCGGATCACGGCGGCGCTGTCGCTGGTGGCCGGCACGATGTTTCTGGTGTGGCTCGGCGAACAGATCACCGAGCGCGGCATTGGTAACGGGATCTCGATGCTGATCTTTGCCAGCATCGTTGTCGGTCTGCCGCGCGCGCTGGGCGGTACGCTGGAGCTGGCGCGCACCGGTGAGTTACACGCATTGATCGTGCTGTTCCTGCTGGCGCTGGTGGTGGCGGTGACGGCGTTTGTGGTGTTTGTCGAGCGCGGCCAGCGCCGGATCACCGTGACCTATGCCAAACGGCAACAGGGGCGCAAGGTGTATGGCGGGCAGAACAGCCATCTGCCGCTGAAGGTGAACATGGCCGGGGTCATCCCGCCGATCTTCGCGACCGCGATCATCCTGTTTCCGGCGACGGCGGCAGGCTGGTTCGGTAACCGCGAGGGCTGGGGGTGGTTGAAGGATATCGCGGCATCATTGTCACCGGGGCAGCCGGTGTATGTGCTGGTGCTGGCAGCAACGATCATTTTTTTCTGCTTCTTCTACACGGCGTTGCAGTTCAACCCGCGGGAGACGGCCGAAAACCTGAAGAAATCGGGCGCCTTCATCCCTGGGGTGCGGCCCGGTGAGCAGACCGAGCGTTACATCGATTCGGTGATGACGCGGCTGACGCTGGTGGGTGCGCTGTATATCACCGCCGTGTGTCTGCTGCCGGAGTTTTTGATCGTGTCATGGCATGTGCCGTTTTACTTTGGTGGCACGTCGCTGTTGATTGTGGTGGTGGTGGTCATGGATTTCATGGCCCAGGTGCAGGCTCATCTGATGTCTCATCAGTATGACAGCCTGATGAAGAAGGCGAATCTCAAGGGCATTGGCCGCTGACCGGCGACCTGCCCCGGGTGAGTGGATAGTGGTGGAGTCTGGATATGAAAGTACGTACCTCGATCAAGAAGATATGTCGCAAGTGCAAGATCGTGCGCCGCAAGGGTGTGGTGCGGGTGATCTGCGCCGACGCACGGCACAAGCAGCGCCAGGGCTAAACCCCCTGTTACAGCTTGATTTAATCATACAACAAGGCTAAAATCGCCTGTTTACATGCAGGCGCTTGCGTTTAGTGGGAGATGGATAGATGGCCCGTATAGCTGGCATCAATATACCGGTGAATAAACATGCAGTGATCGCACTGACGGCGATCTACGGCATAGGCAGGACCCGTGCCGCGCAGATCTGCGACCAGGCCCGTATTGCACCGGACGCCAAGATCAAGGATCTGAGCGAAGGCGAGATCGAGGCACTGCGTACCGAGGTGGGCAGGTTCAGCGTTGAAGGTGATCTGCGTCGTGAAGTCACGATGAGCATCAAGCGGCTGATGGACCTGGGTACCTATCGTGGCGGTCGTCACCGTCGTGGCCTGCCGGTGCGTGGCCAGCGGACCAAGACCAATGCCCGTACCCGCAAGGGTCCGCGCAAGGCGATCAAGAAATAATTCAATCAGGAATCAAGAGTCCTAGAAGATGGCAAAGGCGACCGTACGTACACGCAAACGCGTGAAGAGAAATGTATCTGAAGGCATCGCGCACGTTCATGCGTCCTTCAATAACACCATCGTGACCATCACCGATCGCCAGGGCAATACGCTGGCCTGGGCGACCGCCGGTGGTGCCGGATTCAAGGGCTCGCGCAAGAGCACGCCGTTTGCCGCCCAGGTGGCTGCCGAGCGTTGCTGCGAGGCGGTCAAGGAGTTTGGCATGAAGAACGTTGATGTCCAGGTCAAAGGTCCGGGCCCGGGCCGCGATTCAGCGGTACGCGCCATCAACAATTCAGGATTCAAGGTCAACAGCATTACCGACGTCACGCCGATCCCGCATAACGGCTGCCGTCCACCAAAAAGACGTAGAGTTTAAGCAAAGATGCAGAGTTTAAGAGGCTGATACCGTGGCAAGATATATTGGAGCAAAGTGCCGTTTGTGCCGTCGCGAGGGTGAGAAGCTGTTTCTCAAGGGTGAGAAATGCTTCACTGCGAAGTGCGCAATCGAGAAGCGTGGATTCGCGCCGGGTCAGCACGGCAAGCGCCGTGGCCGGACCACCGATTATGCAACACAGTTGCGTGAGAAGCAGAAGGTCCGTCGTATGTATGGCATACTGGAGGGGCAGTTCCGCCTCTATTACCAGGAGGCCGATCGTCTGAAGGGCTCAACCGGTGAAAACCTGCTGAAGCTGCTGGAGAGCCGCCTCGACAACGTGATCTTCCGCATGGGCTTTGCCAGCTCGCGCAGCGAGGCACGGCAGCTGGTGCGCCACAATGCGATCACTGTCAACGGCCGCAAGGTCAACATCCCGAGCTACCAGCTGAAGCCGGCCGATGCCGTTGCCATCAGCGATGCCAGCAAGAACCAGCTGCGCATCAAGTCGGCACTGGAGTTTGGACAGCAGCAGACCAGCTATGAATGGCTGGATGTTGATGCCAAGGCCATGTCAGGCGTATTCAAGGCGCGTCCGGAACGTTCCGAAGTGCCGGGCGCGATTAACGAACATCTGATCGTCGAGTTGTACTCGAAATAATGGCTGTGATGGCCGGTGATCCAGCCGGCCCCGCAGTTCCAGCAACAATGTCAGATATCAGAGAGGATTAACTATGCAGGGCTCAGCATCCGAGTTTTTGAAGCCGCGTGTTGTCGATGTCCAGGTGCTCAATGAGCACCATGCCCGTATCACGATGGAGCCGCTGGAACGCGGTTTCGGTCATACCCTGGGTAATGCGCTGCGTCGTGTGCTGCTGTCGTCGATCCCCGGTTGCGCAGTCACTGAGGTGATCATTGATGGTGTGCTGCATGAGTATTCGTCGATTCCGGGTGTGCAGGAAGATGTCATCAATATCCTGTTGAACCTGAAAGGCCTGTCGGCCCGCATGCACGGCCGTCGCGAGGCGACGCTGACGCTGAAGAAGAAGGGTCCAGGCACCGTCTATGCCGGTGATATCCAGGTCGGTCACGACATCGAGATCGTCAATCCGCGCCATGTGATCGCCAACCTGACCGAGGCCGGCGAGCTGAACATGACCATCAAGATCCAGCAGGGGCGTGGTTTCCAGCCTGCCTCGGTACGGGAGAATCCGGAAGAGAGCCGGCCGATCGGCACCCTGGTACTGGACGCATCATTCTCGCCGGTACGTCGTCTGGCCTACAGTGTCGAGGCGGCCCGCGTTGAACAGCGCACGGACCTCGACAAGCTGATCATCGACCTCGAGACCAATGGCAGTGTTGATCCGGAAGAGACCATCCGCCGCGCTGCTGCAATCCTCAAGGACCAGCTGTCGGTGTTTGTCGATCTGGAGAGCACGGTACTGGAAGAGCGCAAGAACGATCGCATTGACATCGACCCGATCCTGCTGCGCCCGGTCGATGATCTGGAACTGACGGTGCGTTCCGCAAACTGCCTGAAGTCGGAAAACATCTATTACATCGGTGACCTGGTGCAGCGTACCGAAGTGGAACTGCTGAAGGCGCCGAACCTGGGCAAAAAATCATTGACCGAGATCAAGGACGTGCTGGCCACCCATGGCCTGTCACTGGGCCTGCGTCTCGATAACTGGCCACCGGCCGGTCTGGCAGAACGAAAAGCGGGCAAGGAATCGGCCTCGGTCTGAGATCCGTCCCGGAACTGATAGCGAAAAGGGTTAAACCATGCGTCACCATAAAAGCGGCAGAAAACTTAATCGTACCAGCAGCCATCGTCATGCGATGTTTCGCAACATGGCAGCCTCGCTGATGCGCCATGAGGTGATCCGCACCACCCTGCCCAAGGCCAAGGAACTGCGTCGCGTGGTCGAGCCGCTGATCACCTTGTCGAAGGTTGATTCGATCGCCAAGCGTCGCCTGGCCTTCAATCGCCTGCGTGATCGCGACATCGTCACCAAGCTGTTCAATGAGCTTGGTCCACGTTATCAGGGGCGTCCCGGCGGCTATCTGCGGATACTGAAGTGCGGCTTCCGTCCCGGCGACAAGGCGCCGATGGCGATCGTCGAGCTGATCGACCGTCCGGCGACCGCAACCGCGGTCAATGCCGACTAAACGGATTACATTCTTGCAAGCACCTGAACCGGGCCCTGTGCCCGGTTTTTTTTTCATGGCGGCGGCGTTACCATGATGACCTGTCACACATCCCGGAGGATTCAATGACCGCACCGCTGCTGATCGCCAAGGGCCAACGGGAGGTCGTGCTGCTGCCGCAGATGGCCAATCGTCATGGCCTGATCGCCGGTGCAACCGGTACCGGCAAGACCGTGACGCTGCAGGCGCTGGCCGAGGGTTTCTCGCGCCTCGGGGTGCCGGTGTTCCTGTCCGACATCAAGGGCGACCTGTCCGGTGTTGCCCGGCCCGCTGGCGCTAATGCCCGGGTCAGTGAGCGGCTCAGCCAGTTGGGGCTGGCCGATCATGCCCCGCAGGCCTTCCCGGTCGAATTCTGGGACGTGTTTGGTGCCCAGGGCCACCCGCTGCGCGCCACGGTGTCGGATATCGGGCCGTTGCTGCTGGGACGGATGCTGAACCTCAACGACACGCAACAGGGCGTGCTGACGCTGATCTTCAGGATCGCCGACGACGGCGGCCTGTTGTTGCTTGATCTGAAAGATCTGCGCGCCATGGTCCAGCATGTCGGTGATCATGCCAAGGATTACACCACTGAATACGGCAACATCTCTGCTGCCAGTGTCGGCGCGATCCAGCGTGGGCTGCTGACGCTGGAGTCCGAGGGCGGTGCCCAGTTGTTCGGTGAGCCGATGCTGAATATTCAGGATCTGATGCAGACTGACAATCGCGGTCTCGGCGTCATCAATATCCTGGCAGCCGAGCGGCTGATGCAGTCACCCAAGGTCTATTCGACGCTGCTGTTGTGGCTGTTGTCCGAATTGTTCGAGCAGCTGCCGGAGGCCGGTGACCTCGCCCAGCCGAGACTGGTGTTTTTCTTTGACGAGGCGCACCTGTTGTTCAACGATGCCCCGGCGGTGCTGGTCGACAAGATCGAGCAGGTGGTGCGCTTGATCCGCTCCAAGGGTGTCGGCATCTATTTTGTCACGCAGAATCCCGCCGATGTGCCGGAGCGTATCCTCGGTCAGCTCGGCAACCGGGTGCAGCATGCGCTGCGTGCCTTTACGCCGCGCGACCAGAAGGCGGTGCGGGCTGCAGCCGAGACGCTGCGGGATAACACGCAGCTCGATGAGCGCGCCGCGATCACCGAGCTGGGGGTTGGTGAGGCGCTGGTCTCGCTGCTTGATGCCGAAGGGCGGCCGGGCATCGTCGAGCGTGCCTTCATCGTGCCGCCACGCGGCCAGATCGGGCCGTTGAGTGCAGCAGAACGCCAGGCACTGATGCAGTCCTCGGTGCTGGCCGGTCACTATGAACAGGCCGTTGATCGCGAATCGGCCTACGAGATCCTCAAGGGGCGGGCGCTGCAGCGCAGCAGCACCGCGGATCCACATCAGCCGGTGTTGCCACGTGATGAGGGCCCGGCCGCACCGGGAGCGGGCAATCATGGCCAGACCGGCCATCGCGGCCGCGTACCGGCCTCGGCGATGGAAACGGTGGCCAGGAGCGCCGCGCGTGCGATCGGTTCCGAGATCGGCCGGCAGCTGATCCGCGGTGTGCTCGGTTCATTGCTGGGCGGCAGGCGGCGGCGCTAGCAGCCTGATAATCGGCGAGGGTGACGATGATTGTCGTGATGACAGATTTTGGCCTTGAGGGTCCGTATACCGGCCAGATGAAGGCGGTATTGCAGCGCGCGGCGCCAGCGGTGCCGGTCATCGATCTGTTTGCCGACCTGCCGCCGTGGAATATCCAGGCCGCGGCCTATCTGCTGGCCGCCTACAGTGCAGGTTTTCCACCCGGCACGGTGTTTCTGGTGATTGTTGATCCCGGTGTCGGTAGTAGCACCCGGCACCCGGTTGCGGTGTCGCTTGATGGTCGCTGGTTTGTCGGCCCGGATAATGGCCTGTTCAACATCGTTGCACGCCGTGCCGCGATCCAGGGCTGGTACGACATCCACTGGCGGCCATCCAGGCTGTCGCACAGCTTTCACGGCCGGGATCTGTTCGCACCGCTGGCGGCGCAACTGGCCAACGGTGACCTCAGCGGTATCGCCGGCAAGGACGGCCCGGATTGTCCGACCGACGACTGGCCCGATGATCTGGCAGCGGTGGTCTATATCGATCGTTACGGCAATGCGGTGACCGGTGTCCGTGATACGCCGGGTATCGATGACAAACGGTTGTGGGTCGGCGATCACGTGATCGAGCCGGCGCCGTACTTTTCGGCGATCGCCATTGGCCAGCCGTTCTGGTACGGCAACTCCAACGGCCTGATCGAGATCGCCGTCAACCAGGGACGCGCCGATCAGTTGCTCGGTCTGAAGGTGGGTGACCCGGTCAGGTGGTGGGATGGTGAGTAGTTTGGTAGTTTGGGGTTAGTTTGGGGTCAGAGTAAAAACTATTTCCGTCGTATAGAGATGACCAATATAGCGGACCAATATAGCGAAGAGTTTTTACTCTGACCCCAAACTACTCACTGCCGCCAGTACCTCGGCGGCATGACCGTCGACCTTGACCTTGCGCCATTCGTGACGCAACACACCCTGGGCATCGATCAGAAAGGTGCTGCGCTCGATGCCGCGCACCTGTTTGCCATACATGTTCTTCATCCTGATGACATCAAACACTGCGCAGGCTATTTCACCAGGGTCTGACAACAGCTCAAACGGGAAACACTGCTTATTCTTGAAGTTGTCATGTGACTTGATACTGTCGCGCGAGATGCCGAAGATCCCGGTGTTGAGCTGCCGGAACTCGGCATGCAGGTCGCGGAACTGCTGGCCCTCGATGGTGCAGCCCGGCGTGCTGTCCTTGGGGTAGAAATACAGCACCAGGTTGTGGCCACGCAGGTTCGATAATGTGAAGCTCTGGTTGCCGGTGGCCAGCAGGGTGAAATCAGGGACGGTCGTGCCGAGTGTTGCGGTGTTGGTCATTGTCTTATCCTGCGCTGTGTTATACCTGCCGTGATTTTAACGCATCTCCCGGTCGTTGTGACAAGACCGGTTGCCTGGCCGCGGTCATTCATCTGTAGCTCTGGCCGCTGACTCAAACAGGATCCATGACAGCGCAAACCCGGCCGTGAATCCGCTGCGGGTCTCGACCAGCGGGCTGTCGATGAACGTGGCGCCATCGAGATCATCCCAGCGCAGGAAACCACCGGCCCAGACATGGTCAAAGCGCCGGTTCAGTGCCACGGTGAGCTGACTGCCGGCATAACCGCCGCGCGCACGGTAGGCAGCGCGGTCCGGTCTGGCATAGACCTCGTCCACGCCATAGTAATACTGGTGATAGCGCTGATCGGCAAACAGCGGCCCGGCGCGCAGTCCACCCTGCAGGCCGCTGATGCCGGCGATGTCCTGGCTGTCGATGGCGAGCTGGGGTTGGAAGAGCCAGCCGGCAGCGTGTATCTGGGTCAGATCGGTGGCCAGTACCGGCGCCACAGAGAACCGCAGGTCGACATCGGTCCGGTAGCGTTGCGAGCGGGCCAGCGCCACTTCGAGGGTCGGGCCGATCTCGACGGTGGTATCCAGGTCCGGCATGCCGCGGCGTAGCGGATTGTCCTGGCTGCGCACCGGCACCTCGCCGCCCAGGCTGATATAGAATTGCGCGCGCTCGCTGCGGAACAGCATGCTGCGCACGTCTTCACGGCCGATCTGCAGATAGCGGCCACGGTAATAGACATACGGTGCCGGCAGCAGATAGTCCTGGCGTACCGCTGAGCCGCGGTAGCTGGGGAAATGGATGGCCGCCATGCCGACGCCGGCCTCCCATAATGGCAGGTGCTGTGCCTGGGCTGCTGGTGGCAGGCACAGGCTGAGCAGGGCGGCAATCAGGGTCATCCAGACCGCATGTCCTGGCCCCGTGCCCTGTTGCCCCCTGATGGATGTCAGGGCAGCGGCATCATGTCGGTGTTTTGTTCCTGTTGGCATTTGGGCATATGCTGTATGTTTTTGCCAGCATAGCGCGGAATCCCTATTGAAACACCAGGAGGCGGACCCGGGCTGGTCCGGGTGCAGATGAAGATCAGACAATATCAGGTTGACGCCTTTGCCGGCCGTGTCTTCGAGGGTAATCCGGCGGCGGTGTGTCCGTTGCAGCATTGGCTGGAGGATGCCGTGCTGCAGGCCATCGCCGGGGAAAACAACCTGTCCGAGACCGCCTTCTTGGTGCCGGCGGGTGCCGGTTTCGGTCTGCGCTGGTTTACACCGGTCACCGAGGTCGATCTGTGTGGTCACGCAACGCTGGCGGCGGCGCACGTCATCTTCGAGCATCTGGATTATCCCGAGCAGGACATCGCCTTTGATACCCGCAGTGGTGAGCTGCGGGTCAAAAAGAACAGCCAGGGCGGCCTGAGCATGGATTTCCCGTCCGCCCCGCCTGTTGCGTGTGTGGCGCCGCCGTTATTGATCGCGGGCCTGGGCAGGCCGCCGGTCGAGGTGCTGGCCGCCGATGATTATCTGGCAGTGTTTGACAGCGCAGAAACGGTCCGTGCCATCACCCCGGACCATGCCGTACTCAGCCAGCTCGACCGGCGCGGCGTCATCATCAGCGCGCCCAGCGGCGACGAGGTCGATTTTGTCAGCCGCTTCTTTGCGCCCAGATACGGCATCCCCGAGGACCCGGTCACCGGTTCCGCGCATTGCACACTAATACCGTACTGGGCCGGCCGGCTTGGCCGCACTACCCTGAGGGCCCGCCAGATCTCCCGGCGCGGTGGCAATGTGGGCTGCGAGCTGCGGGGCGATCGTGTCGTGCTGACGGGGACGGCGGTGACGTTTATGGAGGCGGAGATCACCCTCTAGGGTCATCGAGCGACGGTATAGGTATGATTCACTAGGATATTATCGTAAATGGTTACGCCGCGGTGGATATCAGGCAGTTGATGGGTGACCCGGCATCGCTCAATCTCTATACTTAATTTTCACTCGCCCGATATAAATATAAGCTGGCGGGTTTTTATATAGGGGTGTATGGCATGAGTCATCACGGGCCGTCTGTAACCCACGAATTCAATTCCTTTTTGCAGATTGACGCCCCGATGCTGGAGCTGGCGCGCCGTTATCAGGATGTGCTGACGCGTGATGCCGCCACCTTTGCCAGGATATTCTATGATTACCTGTTCCAGTTTCCGGTCACCTCGGAGCTGTTGAACACCTATCAGCAGGAAGGGGGTGATCTGCAGGCGCTGACTAATCAGCAGGTCGCGCACCTGTTTTCACTGGTGGCCAATGCCGATGCACCCGGTTATCGGGCAAAACAACTCTATATCGGCAAGGTTCATTATCAGCGTTCGATCTCGCCGTCGTGGATCATGGGCGCCTATCGGCTCTATCACCAGTATATCCATGACATCATCCAGACCTCGATCGATATTGCTGACCATGACCGCGCCACACTGGCCGACAGTCTGAACAAGTTGCTGTTCCGTGACATGGGCATGATGCTGGAGGGCTACTGGATGACGGCCGCTGCGGTCATCGACCAGGAGAAGACCCGGATCGATGAGCTGCAGCAGCAGATCTCCAGCCTGCTGAAGAACCTGCCGCAGGTGATCTGGTCCATCGATGTCATCAACAACCGGCCGATCTACATCAGCCCTACGGTACGCAAGATCTCGCCGATCGACATGCAGCTGCCGATCCCGTGCCTGGCGTGGACGGTGCAGCAGGATCGCCCGGCCGTTGAGGCGGCCTGGAACAAGGCGCTGGCTGGCAGCAGCACCGTGGTTGAGAGCCGCGTCCACGCGCCGGATGACCAGATCCGCTGGTTCAAGCGCACCTTTCATCCCTTTACCGACAGCACCGGCAGGGTGATGCGCATTGACGGGATCATGGAGGAGATCACCGATACCATCGAGGCGCGCAACAGATTACAAGTTCTGGCCGAGACCGATGCGCTGACTGCTCTGGCCAATCGTTCGCAATGGTATGATCGAATCAACAATGCGCTGACTTGTGTTCAGTCGATGCGTGGCAAACATGTCATCGTGATGCTGCTGGATCTGAATAACTTCAAACATATCAATGACACACTGGGTCACCCGGTTGGGGATGCCGTGCTGAAGCAGGTGGCGCATCGCCTGAAACATGCATTGCGAGAAGATGATACTGTGGCCAGGCTTGGCGGTGACGAGTTCGCTGTGCTGTTACCTTGTGAAGATGAGGCTGTCCGGCCGGCTCAGGCCGTGGCCAGAAAGATCCAGGCCTGTTTTGAGCGGCCCTATCAGTTTGATGAGCATGAACTGTTTCTCGGCGTGTCAATAGGTATTGCCAGTTATCCTGATCACGGCAAGAATACGGACGTCCTGGTGCGCCGCGCGGACGCCGCGATGTACAAGGCCAAGCGCGATCATCTGGACTATCAGTTCTTCGAGAAGAGTCTTGAACCAACTGCACCTAAATCACCGTGGATCTCACGGATCAAGAAGGGATTAAGCAACCAGGAATTCGAGCTGCATTTCCAGCCCAAGATCCTGCTCAACGACGGCAGGGCTGCCGGCGTCGAGGCATTGATACGCTGGAACCATCCGCAACATGGCATGCTGATGCCGGACAGCTTTATCCCGGTCGCAGAGAAGATGCGGCTGATCAACGATGTGACTGACTGGGTGCTGATGCAGGCCTTGCAGCACTCCAGACAGTGGCGCGAGCAGGGCATCGCTACCCCGGTTGCGATCAACATCTCGGCCTCCTCGTTGCAGAACCGCAACTTCATCAGGAATGTCCAGGCGGCGCTGGAGGCCGCCGACGCCATGCCGGACCATATCGAGATCGAGATCACCGAGAACACACTGATGGCCGATATCGATCAAAGCGCCAAGGTGCTGAAGGAGTTGAGCCGAATCGGTGTGGCCATCGCCATTGATGATTTTGGCGCCGGCTATTCATCACTGGCCTATCTGAAGAAACTGCCGATCGATCATCTGAAGATCGACCGTTCGTTTGTCCAGGACATGGATCGCAACGACAATGATGCCACCATCGTCCGCACCATCATCGATCTCGGTCACAACCTGGGCATCAAGTCCATCGCCGAGGGCGTGGAACGGCCTGCAGCGCTGGCCATGTTGCGCGAGATGGGTTGTGACGCCGCGCAGGGTTACCACATCAGTCGCCCGGTCCCGGCTGTTGGGATCAATGGCTGGTTCATGCAATATCCGGCGCAGCGCGCCGCCAGTTAGTCCGCGGTGATGCCCGGGGTAGTGATCCGGTGCTAGCCGAATATCGATTGCCTGGAGAAGACGCGGCGGTGTCTATCGATCCAGTACCCCCATAATACCAGCAGCCACTGCGCCTGCGCGACCCAGGCCAGTGCCGTGACATTCGGCGGTGGTGTGCCGAACAGGTTCGCGAGATAGATACCGAGCAGCACGGCAGCCAGTCCCCACAGCGCCCAGCGCCCGGTGGTATCGGCCGCTGTAGTGGTGCGCAGATAGCACCACAGGCCGGCGGTGAACAACGTCAATTCAATGATCAGCGTGCCACCCAGTGACGACCAGAGGTTCAGGCCGATGCGTTGCGCGCCACCGGGATACAATGGCAGGTCGGGGCGGTGGACGAGGGCATCCAGCAGCCAGTGGCTCAACACCAGCGCCCCGAGCACGATGGCGGCGCGCCGCTCGCGTGTCCGCAGCAGATAGGCCGTCGCCACCAGCAGCGCCCAGCCGAGCACGGCCAGCAGGCTGTGTGAATACGGGTAATGGGTGAAATCGAGCGGCGTGACACGGGTGATGCCCGGGGCGATCCGCACCTGCTCGATGCCGGCCAGCAGCAGCGTCGGCCACAGCAGATCGATGAACTGCGCGGCGAGAAACAGCGTGCCGAGCGACGCCCGGGGCGCCAGCGCCTTGGCGCCCAGTCCTGCCGCGAAGTGTCCGATAAACATGGGGTCTCCAGTGGGCGTTATGGGCTGCGTGGATCACCAGTACACTATCGCATAATGGTGTTTAAACACAGGGGCATCTGTGGACCATGATTATTGCTGGGTGGGCCGGTTATCTGCAGGGCACGGCTGAGGTATAGTAGTGGACATTGCCAAGTGCCCGCTTATCCAGACCGGAGAGAAAATTCTATCATGAGCAAGTTGCCCAGCTGTCCGCAGTGTGGTTCGGAGTTCACCTACGCCGATGGAGACATATACGTCTGCCCGGAGTGTGCGCATGAATGGTCAGGTGTCGTCGAGGCCGAGGCGGGCCGGGAGGCGCGGGTCATCAAGGATGCCCATGGCAACGTGCTGCAGGACGGCGATACCATCACCGTCATCAAGGACCTGAAGGTCAAGGGTTCGTCGCTGGTGGTCAAGGTCGGCACCAAGGTCAAGAATATCCGGCTGGTCGAGGGTGATCATGACATCGATTGCAAGATCGACGGCATCGGCGCGATGAAGCTGAAGTCCGAGTTCGTCAAAAAGGCCTGAGCAGGTAAGCCGCTCTGTACGTCACGGACGCAGGCTGATGCTCAGCGCCCCTCGCCTACTTGTGGGAGAGCCGTTCGTGGTGAGTAGGTGCCCTTCGGTATGCGCTGTGCGCTACTCAGGACAGGCTCAAGCACCGTATCGAACCATGGACGGCCCTTCGATCCTTCGATACGCGGCTAGGGCCGCTACTCAGGGCGAACGGGGGGGAGGAGATGGGCGGGGGAGCGGGCGCCGCCGCACAGACTGTCGCAGGGGTGTACAGCATGCAGCACAAAAACAGGATGTTGTGGGGCGCAGTGGCAGTGCTGATGGTGTTCGGCAGCGCCGGTCATGCCGCCGGGCCTGAACGGCGCAAAGACCAGTTTGGCCGCGATTTCTCCTATTATCTGTATCCAATCGTCGGCGAGATCCCCGGCCTGGGCAGCGCGGCCGGCTTTGGCGCCAGTGTGCTGAACCTCGGCGGGGGCGACACCGATTTCACCGGCTATTATGTCGGCGGTGACTTCCGCGCCAGCGGCGCGGCCCTGCTCGATTACCATCTGCTGCCGCAGCGCTTGATCTTTGATATCGGTTACAACGACTACATGGTCGCACCGGTCTCCTATAGTCGCGGCATCGCTTCCGATCCCGCCCATGTCATCTATCCCAAGGTCGAGGGCAGTTACCTGCTGGGGCAGCTGACACTGACCTATGACCTACGCCGTTACGAACTGTTTGTGCGCATGCTGAGCGGACGCAACCGGCTGACGCAGGTGCTGGACCAGCACGGGCAGGCCTTTGCCAATGTCGATGCCGGCTGGAAGGACGGTGAATCGATCTCGCTCGGCGGCTCGCTGGACCTGACCGATGACCGGCTCGATCCGCGCGCCGGCGTGCGCTTCGAGTTCGCCAGCCGCCTGCCCAGTGACACGAACCCTGATGACAGCGAATATTTTGTCAACGACTACAACCTGACCCGCTACCTGCCAATGCGTGCCTGGGACACGCTGGTGTTCAACCTGTTTTACTCCCAGGCCATCGTCGCCCGTGAGGGCCTGAGCGATTACGCGCTGTTGCAGCAGCGTTATGGCCTCAATTGTACGCAACAACCGATTGGGCCGGATCGCGATGCCTGCCTAGCGGCAGAAGACAAGCTGCTGACCGGCATCCAGGCCAAAAATCAACACGGCACTGCCTCATCGCTCGGTGGCACGCAACGGCTGCGGTCATTTGATAACGGGCGTTACTATGCCGGGCAGGCGCTGTCTTATGGCGTCGAATACCGCTGGAACCTGACCGATGAACGCACGCCGTTCGATATCTATGTCGCCAAGGGGGTGCGCACCGGCATCCAGCTCGCCGCGTTCTGGGAGCAGGGGATGGTGGCGGATCATTTCAGGGATTTGTTCAAGGGTGGCCACAGCAGCTACGGCATCGGCGCGCGGCTGGTGTTGTCCGGCGTCATCATTCGTCTCGATCTGGCACACGGCAACGAAGGCATGCAGAGTCAGCTGTTCATTACCTATCCGTGGAGCATGTTCTCGGTCGACAGCCCCGACTGAGCAGCGATTATTTATCAGACAAACGTTGTTGCAGAGTACAGCTTGATAGCACGCTGTTCATCCAGCTGCCTTTTTTATACGCCTTGCCCGGGTGTGGTCATCGTTGCAGCGTTGAGTTCCATAAACAGCAGGACTAAACTGCAGCAGTCTCGGTCGAGACGGATCTTTTTGGTTGCCTGGCCCCGCGCCAGTTCGCTCAGGCCCTGTGCAACAGTCTCACAATAGCAAGCGGTCCTCAAAGGAGAAGCATCATGGCTAACAATCCCGTCATCTGGTTCGAAATCTATGTGCAGGACATTGACCGTGCGAAGACGTTTTACGAAGCCGTCTTACAGTTGAAGCTGGAGAGGCTGGGCAGCCCGGGGATGGAGATGTGGAGTTTTCCGATGGCGATGGACGGTGGCGGCGCCTCGGGTGCGCTGGTCAAAATGGAGGGCGTCCCGTCGGGTGGCAACAGCACGCTGGTGTACTTCAGTTGCACAGACTGCGCGCTGGAGCAGGGCCGCGTCACGGCATCTGGCGGGCGTGTCTACCGCGAGAAGATGTCAATTGGTGAATACGGCTTCATCTCGCTGGCATTGGACACGGAAGGCAATATGTTCGGCCTGCATTCAATGCAATGACGGGTCTGCAGGGATAGATAGTGCAAGGCGAGCGTCTGACAGCGCTGGTGCCGCGGACTACTCTGCGTACCCTGATCCGCCTGCGCCGCGGGTGTTGCGCGCGTAGTAGTCGGTGGGGCCGCGTGGCACCACGACCACACCGCCGGGCGTGACCTTGTAGCGGGTCTGGTCGGCGGCGTGGTCGAGACCGATGCGCTCACCGGCGGCAATGATGTTGTGCCGATCGATGATCGCCCGGCGCAGATGGGCGCCGCGGCTGATGCGCACGTAATCCATGATGATGCAATCCTCGACCACTGCGCCCGGCTCCACCACCGCCTCGCGGCGCAGGATGGTGTTGTGGATGCGCGCGCCTTCGTGAACCAGGGTGCCTGCCCCGAGCAGGCTGTTGACGATCTCGCCGCCGAGGATGCGCGCCACCGGACCCTGATAGTTGCTGGAATAGATCGGCCATTGCGGATTGAAGACATCGAAGCGCGGCTCGGCGCCCAGCACGTTGCGGTTCGCATCATAATAGGCATCGACGGTGCCGACATCGCGCCAGTAGGCCGGCTCTTCATAGCTGCGGACACCGGGGACCTTGTTGTCGGCGAAGTTGTAGGCATAGACGCGGTGGGTCTGGCGCAGCCGCGGCAGGATATGATGGCCAAAATCAGTCTCGCCGCGGGCATGCGCGTCACGCAAGGCCTCGATCAGCACATCGGTGTTGAACAGGTAATTGCCCATAGAGGCGTAGGCATGGCTGGGCTGGCCGGGCATCGGTGCCGGGTTGGCCGGCTTTTCCTGGAAGGCGCGGATGCGTCCGTCCTTGTCGGCATCGATGATGCCAAACGCCGAGGCCTGGGCCAGCGGGACCGGTAAGGCCGAGATGCTGGCATGGGCCTGATGCTCGCGGTGAAAATCCACCATCTGACTGATGTCCATGCGGTAGACGTGATCGGCGCCAAACACCGCCACCATGTCGGGCCGATGCTTTTCGAGCAAGGCCAGGTTTTGCCACACCGCATCGGCGGTGCCGTTGAACCAGTGTTCACCCTGCGGCGGCACCACGGCGACGAACTGGCTGGGCAGCAGCGGTGAGATGGCCCAGGCCTTGCGGATATGTTCAATCAGCGACTGGGATTTGTATTGCACCAGCAGGTAGTTGGTGTAGATGCCGGAGTTGATCAGATTGCTCAGCACGAAGTCGATGATGCGGTAGCGCGAGCCAAACGGCACCGCGGGTTTGCAGCGGTCGGCGGTCAGGGGCTGCAGCCGGTTGCCCGCCCCACCGGCCATGACGAAGGCCAGGATTCGATTCTGCTTCATGCGTACTCCAAGTATGTTCAATAGGCCTGCAGGCGTGCGATGGACCGGTGATGCCTGCAAGGTTGATTTCCGCTCATAGTATTGAAATTACCAGGCAGAGTAAAAGATTGTTAGCAGCGGGTAGTGATGGCGGCGGCGACAGCGCTGAGCAGGGGGCGGCGGATGATCCCGACTGTGGCACTCGGAAATCAGGCCGATGGGTTGTCAGTGTCGCTACGAGGCGTCCGTCATATCCCGCCACATCGTCATCACCAGCGCCATCAGCGCCGGGCCGACGAACAGGCCGATCAGGCCGAACACCTCGACGCCGCCGAGGATGCCAAGCAGCACCCACAGGAACGGCAGTTTGACCGCGTCACCAATGATCTTTGGCCGCACGAAGTGGTCGCCGACAAACATCACCCCCATGCCGAAGGCGAACACCGCGACTGCCGCAATCATGCCGCTGTTGATGGACAACATGCCGGCCACGATGACAAGAATGATGGGCGCTGCAAACGGGATCATCGCCAGCACCCCGGTCAGCAGTCCGAGGATTGCCGGATGCGGTGCGCCCGCCATCGCATAGGCGATGCCGATCAGCAGACCCTCGGCGAGTCCGACCAGTACCAGGCCGCTGACCGTGGCGCGGATCGCCACCGCCGCCTGCAGGCCATAACGGCGGCCGCTGTCGCCGGTCAGCCTGACCAGCAGCGCCAGTGTCTTGTGCGCCAGCTGCTCGCCGTGCTGATACAGAAAAAAGATCGTCAGCAATGTGAAGATCAGCATGATCAGGCGATGCGCGATCTCGCCGCCGAACGCCCGCGCATACTCTGTCAGCGTCGCACTGTCGGTTTGGCCGAGCAGCGTGGCCAATGCGGCAGGATCAGCCAGATTCTGCTGCCACCAGTTGGTCGCCGGGCTGCCGAGCAGCGGGATGTTTGCTAACCAGCTTGGCACCGCGATGCCGGTCTGTTGCACGGCGGTGATCCAGTGCGCAACATTGCCGGCCTCGGCCGCGACATTGACCAGCGCGTAGATGATCGGCACGAAGAATACCGCGGTCACCAGCGCCGTCATCACCGTCGCCAGCGCGGTGGCACCGAACCCGCTACGGTCCGCCAGCCGCTGGCGCAACGGCCAGGTGGCGATGACGATGACCACCGCCCACAGCAAGGCCGGGATGAAGCCATGCAGCAGCCATGCCGCCGCCAGCAGCAAGGCGAGTGACAGATAGAACTTAAACGTGTCCTGCGCCAGCATTTTGATCTCCAAATGGTTGCTGATAGGGCGGGATTGCGTATCAGCTTGCCGATGAGTATGTGACACCCGGAGTCCTGTTTTTCTCCACCCTTCATTCTCTGTAGGCTGGCCGGGTCTTACTCAGGTCGCTACGCGGTCAAGCCGCCCACCATCATCCTACTCCAGCCTCGCCGCGGTATGGCAATAAACTGGATAATGTTATGATAACGGCCATAAGACATGATCATCAAATATCAGGCGTGGTGCTGGAACAAGGTCATACATGCGGAGGCTTAAGGTATGGAACAGATTGTCAATCTACACATTGAGCACCTGCCGGAAGGCGTCTACCTGGCAACATCGATGATATTCCGAGGCTGGTAGCCTAGGGGCGCACCGTAACCGAGACCTTGGAAATCGCCCGCGACGTGGCCAGGAAGCTGCTGGAGGCCCAGGCCGAGCGCCATGAACAACCCAAACTCAAGGAAACCGGGCAATCCTTTGACTACCCGCTGGTGGTGAGCGGCTAGATGGGAAGGCTGGCGGGTTTTCGTTACCGTGAGATCGTCAAGCGGCTAAAGCAGTTGGGCTTTGAATTCGACCGTCAGGTGGCCGGTAGTCATGAGATCTGGCGTAACCCGCATACCAACTGCTATACCGCAATCCCCAACTATTCCGGCGACCTGTGCCGGAAGGGACGCTACGGGCTATCCTTAGGCAGGCCGACATCGAGACAGAGGTGTTTTTGAAGGAACCTCCGATTAATTCAAAGGTTCCTGCGGCACATGGACGTGCCTTCATTTTCAATGACCTATGGTCATTGAAAATGAAGGAATGGGGAAACGACGTTTTCCACATTCCGTGCTCTGAGAATTCCAGGATGGAATTATTCAGAGCTTCCTGAAGAAGGAGTAACCCCGGAAGCTCTTCCCTTCTTTCGTGTATGTCCCTTGCTGCCTTGCCCAACAGGCTAATTGCATGCTGATGTGATCAGTCGCCGGTTGTTGTATTGAACAAGCATGAAAACGGCCGCGATTTCCTTCTGCATTCTCTTTGTCGTTGACAAATCCGATCGATGTGGATACCGTTATACGATAAGTCTATCGATAGGAGTGGTCCATGAAGGCAGTCACGGTTTCGCCAAAGTATCAGGTGGTCATCCCGAAGGATGTGAGGGAGTCCATGGGGATTGTTTCCGGCCAGAAGATCCAGGTGCTGACCTATCGTAACAGGATAGAGCTGATTCCGTTACGGCACATCAAGAAGCTGCGGGGTTTCCTGAAGGGCATTGATACGGATGTGCGTCGGGAAAAAGACCGTGTATGAATGTCGTCGATTCATCCGCGTGGCTGTGCTATTTTGCCGGTGATGGCAATGCTGGCGCTTTTGCCAAGGCGATAGAGAAATCCGAGGAACTGATTGTTCCGTCGATCGTGCTTACAGAAGTATTCAAGAGCCTGCTCAGGCAATGCGACGAGGATATTGCCCTGGAAGCCATCGCGCACATGGAACAGGGAAAGGTGGTTGCCCTGGACAGTGGCATCGCACTGGATGCTGGATATTATGGCGTAGAATACAGATTGCCGCTGGCCGATAGTATTATCTATGCCACAGCAAAGAAATATGATGCGATGCTGTGGACGCAGGATGCAGACTTCAAGCTGCTGGATGGTGTCAGGTATTTTCCGAAAAAATAATTTTTCACTATCCTGGTTTTATGGCGAGTCAGCTCAAATGGATAGAGCAAATTATCGAGGCGCACCACGATGAGCTTAAGCGTGCCTGGTACCAACCTTCCCACTGCAGGCAAGGTAACGCATAACAACTGGTTTTCTGCCAGCCTTGGGGCGTTTATTCCAATCTAGAAACTGCGCAATTGGATGGTCACGTTGTTTAGGGTGATGCGCAGGCATAACGGAGCAGGATGCAGAACAATCTGCCGGGCCGGGTTTAGCGAATTGCCGGCTGGGACCGTCTGAGACCGCCCTACCCCCGCCCCGCTGCGGTATGGCAATAAACCGGATAATGATATGATACCGCTCATTCTGGGGGCGGCCGGGCTGGGTCCGGGCCGCTGCGATAAGCAGCCGTGAGGGACAGTCAAAGCGATGTTTCATGGGAGTATGGTGGCGCTGGTCACCCCGATGCACCCGGATGGGGCGCTGGATTACCAGGGGCTGGAACGGCTGGTCGAGTTCCATCTCGAAAACGGCACCAACGCCATCGTCGCGGTCGGCACCACCGGTGAGTCGGCGACGCTGGACGAGCGCGAGCATTGCGCGGTGATCCGCGAAACGGTGCGGATGGTGCGCGGCCGCATCCCGGTGATCGCCGGCACCGGGGCCAACTCGACCCAGGAGGCCATCGACCTGACCCGCTGTGCGGCCAAGGGCGGTGCCGACGCCTGCCTGCTGGTGACCCCGTATTACAACAAGCCGACCCAGGAAGGCCTGTACCTGCACCACCGCGCCGTGGCCGAGGCCGTGGCGATCCCGCAGATTCTATATAATGTCCCCGGCCGCACCGCGGTCGATATGCAGCCGGCCACCGTGGCGCGACTGGCCGACATCCCGAACATCGTCGGCCTCAAAGAGGCCACCGGCAACCTGGCGCGCGCCCGCGAGCTGCTGGAGCTGTGTGGTGATCGCATCGATTTATATAGCGGTGATGACGAGACCGGCATGGAGTTCATGCTGATGGGTGGCAAGGGCGTCATCTCGGTGACCAACAATGTCGCGCCGCGGGCGATGCGGCAGATGTGCGATGCGGCACTGGCCGGCCAGCGCGCCGTGGCCGAACCGATCAATGAGCGGCTGATGCTGCTGCACCGCCGTTTGTTCGTCGAGTCGAACCCGATCCCGGTCAAATGGGCGCTGTTCGAGATGGGGCTGATCCCGCCCGGCATCCGGCTGCCGCTGACCCCGCTCAGCGCCCAGCATCATGAAACGATACGCGAGGCGCTACGACATGCCGGCGTATTATAAGTTTGTCGCTAGCGGCCTGGCGCTGGCCGCTGTGCTGCTGAGCGGCTGCGCCGAACAGCCCGACCTGCGTTATCTGGATGCGCGCTTGCATCCGCCGCTGGCGGTGCCGCCGGACCTGCAGGCACCGGATCGCAGCACGGCGCTGCAGATCCCGCCGGCCGCCGCGGGTGCAGTGGTGCCGGCCAGTGAGCAGCCGCCGCTGGTTGTCGGACAGTAGCGGGGATGCGCTTCGCCTCGCTGGGTAGCGGCAGCAAGGGCAACGGGACGCTGGTCGAGCATGGCCGCACCTGTATCCTGGTCGATAGCGGCTTTTCGCTGGCGCAGGTCAAGGCCCGGCTGGCGCGGCTGGGGCGGACGATCGAGGAGCTGACGGCGATCCTCGTCACCCATGAGCACAGTGACCATGTGCGCGGGGTCGCGACGCTGGCGCGCCATTGCAATGCCGCGGTGTGGATGACGCCGGGCACGGCGGCGCACTGTGAACCGGATATGCCGCGGCTGCAGCATTTTAGCTGCCATCAGCCGTTTGCGATTGATGAGTTGTGGATCGAGCCGTTTCCGGTGCCGCACGATGCGCGCGAGCCCAGCCAGTTTGTGTTCAGTGACGGCGCGCGCCGGCTTGGCATGCTGACCGATGTTGGCAGCAGCACCCGCCATATCGAGGCCACGCTGAGCCGCTGTGATGCATTGCTGCTGGAATGCAATCACGATGAACAGATGTTGCAGCAGGGCAGCTATCCGCCGCCGCTTAAAAAAAGGGTCGGCGGTGAACACGGCCACCTGAGCAATGCCCAGGCCGCACAGCTGCTGGGACGCATCGATTGCAGCGTGCTGCAGCATGTGGTGGCGGCGCATCTGAGCGAGGAGAACAACACGCCGCTGCATGCGCAGCGCGCGCTGGGCACGGCGCTGGGTTGCCAGCCACAGTGGATCGCCATCGCCGACCAGCAGCAGGGCCTGGCGTGGCGCCATATCAGTTGAACGGGTTTGATCTACTTTGATGAGGGTTGCGTGATGAAGAAGATTGCAGAGCTGTACAAGGGCAAGGCCAAATCGGTGTATACGACCGACGATGCCGACAAGCTGGTGATGGTGTATCGCAATGACACCTCGGCCTTCGATGGCGGCAAGCTGGCCAAGCTCGACCGCAAGGGCATGATCAACAACAAGACCAATGCCTTCATCATGGAGAAGCTGGCGGCTGCCGGCATCCCGACCCATATGGAACAGCTGATCTCGGACACCGAGTCGCTGGTCAAGAAGCTGGACATGATCCCGGTCGAATGTGTGGTGCGCAACATCGCCGCCGGCAGTATCTGTCGCCGTCTCGGTGTCACCGAAGGGCTGGACCTGAGCCCGCCGACTTTTGAATTGTTTCTGAAGAACGATGCGCTGCACGATCCGATGATCAATGAATATCACATCCGCTCCTTCGGCTGGGCGACTGACGCCGAGGTCGAGCAGATGAAAGAGCTGACGTTCCGCGTCAACGACGTGCTGAAGAAGCTGTTTGCCGACATCGGCATCCTGCTGGTCGACTACAAGCTGGAGTTTGGCCGTTACCACGGCAGGATCGTGCTCGGTGATGAGTTCACCGCCGATGGCTGCCGGTTATGGGATGCCCAGACGCGCAAGAAGCTCGACAAGGATCGTTTCCGCCAGGATCTGGGCGGTGTCGTCGAGGCCTACGAGGAAGTGGCGCAGCGCCTGGGTGTCAATCTGAATTGATTCGCCGCGGCGCCGGACGGCGGCCGCGCATTGGCAGGATATTGTGATGATACAGCTACGTGGCACGCCGGCGCTGTCGGCCTTTCGTCTCGACAAAAAGCTCGCCGCACTGCAGGCCGTGGTGCCGGCGGTCAGCGGCCTGTATGCCGAGTTCATGCACTTCGTCGAGCTGGACGGTGTGCTCGATGACGCCGGGCACCAGAGGTTGCGTGAGCTGTTGCACTATGGCCCGGCACTGCAGGTTGCAGAACCTGTAGGGGAGCTGCTGCTGATCGTGCCGCGTCTCGGCACCATCTCGCCATGGTCGAGCAAGGCCACCGATATCGCCCATATCTGCGGCCTTGCGGCGGTGGCACGCATCGAGCGCGGTGTTGGCTATTATGTGCAGTCCCGTTCTGTATTGACCGGCAAGCAGCTGCGGGATATCGGCGCGTTGCTGCACGATAGGATGACCGAGTCGGTGCTGGGCTCGCTGGACGATGCGGCGGCGCTGTTCCGTCACACCGCACCCGGTACATTGACCACGGTCGATGTCTGCGGCGGCGGGCGCGTGGCACTGGTCGCCGCCGACCAGGCGCTGGGGTTCGCGCTCAGTGATGACGAGATCGACTATCTGGTCGAGAACTACACGCTGCTGGGCCGCAATCCCAGCGATGTCGAGCTGATGATGTTCGCGCAGGCCAACTCCGAGCACTGCCGCCACAAGATCTTCAATGCCGACTGGGTCATCGATGGCCAGCCGCAGCCCCAGGGGTTGTTTGCGATGATCCGTCACACCACGCAGCAGGCGCCGCGTGATGTATTGTCGGCCTATCACGACAACGCCGCGGTGATCGCCGGCAGCGAGGCCAATCGCTTCTTCCCCGATCCGGCGAGCGGCCGTTATCTGCGCGCGCGCGAGGCCGTGCATATCAACATCAAGGTCGAGACCCACAACCATCCGACCGCAATCGCGCCGTTTGCCGGTGCCGCGACCGGCAGCGGCGGCGAGATCCGCGACGAGGGCGCGACCGGTCGTGGCGCCAAGCCCAAGGCCGGGCTGGCCGGTTTCTCGGTGTCGAACCTGCGCCTGCCCGGCGCGATTCAGCCCTGGGAGGCCGATCACGGCAAACCGGGACGCATCGTGTCGGCGCTTGATGTCATGATCGACGGGCCGCTGGGCGCCGCCGCCTTCAACAATGAATTTGGCCGGCCGAACCTGGCCGGATATTTCCGCACCTTTGAACAATGGGTGCCATCGGCCGAGGGCCGGCAGCTGCGCGGCTATCACAAGCCGATCATGATCGCCGGCGGTCTCGGGGCGATCCGCGAGCAGCATATCGACAAGCAGACGCTGCCGCCCGGCGCGCAGCTGATCGTGCTCGGTGGCCCGGCGATGCTGATCGGTCTCGGCGGCGGCGCCGCCTCGTCGGTGGCCTCCGGCGCCAGCGCCGAGGCGCTGGATTTTGCCTCGGTGCAGCGCGGCAATCCGGAGATGGAGCGCCGCTGCCAGGAGGTCATCGACCGCTGCTGGCAGCTCGGCAGCGACAATCCGATCATCGCGATCCATGACGTCGGCGCCGGCGGGCTGTCGAATGCCTTGCCGGAGCTGGTCAATGACAGCGGCCGCGGCGGCCGCATTGAACTGCGCACCGTGCCCAATGACGAGCCCGGCATGTCGCCGATGCAGATCTGGTGCAACGAGGCGCAGGAGCGTTATGTGCTGGGCATCGCACCGCAGCAGCTGGAGCGCTTCGCCGCGCTCTGTGAACGCGAGCGTTGCCCGTATGCGGTGGTCGGCGAGGTCACTGAAGAACGGCAGCTGATCGTCGGCGACGGTCATTTCGACAATCTGCCGGTCGATGTGCCGATGGCGCTGTTACTCGGCAAGCCGCCGAAGATGTTGCGCAATGTCCATCATCAGACCTTCCATAAACCGGAATTCGACACCAGCGGCCTGGATCTGCATGAGGCCGCACTACGGGTATTGCGTCTGCCGACGGTGGCCGATAAGACCTTTTTGATCACCATCGGTGACCGTAGCGTCAGCGGTCTGGTGGCACGCGACCAGATGGTCGGGCCGTGGCAGGTGCCGGTGGCCGATGTCGCGGTGACGCTGGCCGATTACGATGGCTACCGCGGCGAGGCGATGGCGATGGGCGAGCGCAGTCCGCTGGCCAATCTCCATCCGGCGGCCTCGGGGCGGATGGCGGTCGGTGAGGCGCTGACCAATATCGCCGCGGCGCGCATCGATGATCTGGGTGATATCAAGCTGTCGGCGAACTGGATGGCGGCGGCCGGCCATCCCGGCGAGGATGCGGCGCTGTTCGATACCGTCAAGGCGGTTGGTATGGAGCTGTGTCCGGCGCTGGGTATTGCGATCCCGGTCGGCAAGGATTCGCTGTCGATGAAGACGGTGTGGCGCGAGGGCGATGAGCCCCGCACCATGACGTCACCGCTGTCGCTGATCGTCAGCGCCTTTGCGCCGGTACTCGATGCGCGCCGGACGCTGACACCCGAGCTGCGCCGCGATGCGGGTGCCACCGAACTGCTGCTGATCGATCTCGGCAAGGGCCATAACCGGCTCGGCGCCTCCTGTCTGGCCCAGGTCTACGGTCAGGTCGGTCACCATGGTCCCGATCTCGATGATCCGCAGGCGCTGCGCGCCTTCTTTGCCGTGATCCAGACCTTGAATGGGCAGGGGCTGCTGCTGGCCTATCACGACCGCTCCGATGGCGGGCTGTTTGTCACGATCTGCGAGATGGCATTTGCCGCGCACTGCGGCGTGTCGATCAATCTCGATGGCCTGCACGCCGATGATGCGGCGGTGCTGTTCAATGAAGAACTCGGTGCAGTGATCCAGATCCGCCGCGGCGATCGCGAACGGGTGCTGCTGGCATTGCGCGACGCCGGCCTCGGACATCACAGTCATATCATCGGCGGTATCAATGCCGATGACCGTATCCTGTTCACGCGCCGTGGCGCCCTGGTGTTGTCCGGCAGCCGCAGTGAATTCCGTCGCGCCTGGTCCGAGACCAGCTGGCGGATGCAGATGCTGCGCGACCACCCGCAGTGTGCGCAGCAGGAATATGACCGGCTGCTCGATGCCGACGATCCGGGCCTGCATGCCGCACTGAGCTTCGATCCGGCTGAGGACATCGCCGCGCCGTACATCAGTTGTGGCGCGCGGCCGCAGATCGCGGTGTTACGTGAGCAGGGTGTCAATGGCCACGTCGAGATGGCAGCGGCCTTTGACCGTGCCGGCTTTGACAGCATCGATGTGCACATGAGCGATATCCTCAGCGGCCGCGTGACGCTGGACGCGATGCGCGGGCTGGTGGCCTGCGGCGGCTTCTCCTATGGCGATGTGCTCGGTGCCGGCGAGGGCTGGGCCAAGTCGATCCTGTTCAACAACCGGGCGCGTGACCAGTTCGCGGCCTTCTTCCAGCGCAGTGACAGCTTCGGCCTCGGGGTGTGCAATGGCTGTCAGATGATGTCGAACCTGTACACACTGATCCCCGGTGCCGAGGACTGGCCGCGTTTCGTCCGCAATCAGTCCGAGCAGTTCGAGGCGCGCTTTGCGCTGGTCGAGGTGCTGGAATCGCCATCGCTGTTCTTTAGCGGCATGCAGGGTTCACGGCTGCCGATCGCTGTCGCCCATGGTGAAGGCCGCGTTGAATACCGCCAGGCAACGGCGCGGCAGCGTCTGATGCAACAGCATCAGGCCGTAGCGCGCTTCGTCGATCATTATGGCCGCGCCACCGAACACTATCCTGCCAACCCGAACGGTTCCGGTGGTGGTCTGACCGGCTTCACCACGGCTGATGGACGCTTCACGATCATGATGCCGCACCCGGAACGGGTGTTCCGCAGCGTGCAGAATTCCTGGCATCCGCCGCAGTGGGGTGAGGCCGCGCCGTGGTTGCGGATGTTCCGCAACGCGCGGCACTGGCTGGGATAATGGCCGGGTGAGTATATCGCGCGGGTCGCAGTCGTCACGGCGGGCGCGCAATCTGTTGTTTGCCTGTCTGCCGCTGCTGTCCGCACTGCTGCTGGTGCTGTGGGCCGAGCACCGGCGCATCGATCTGAGTCCGCCACCGCAGCTGTATCCGCTGCAGCTCCAGAGCAGCGCCGAGCTGCAGTATTTCTTCAGCGAGATCGGTTATCACTGGCCGCCGCAACGCGGCGCGGCAATCCCGCCGTTACTGGTCAATCACCTGCCTGCCGACCTGCCGGTGCTTGAGGACAGCGAGCGGCGCAAGGAACTGTTTCTGAAACTGCTGTTGCCGGTGGTGATGGCCGAGAATCAACGTATCCGCCAGCAGCGCCGCCAGTTGCTGCAGGTGCTGGCCGGTGATCCGGCCGTTAGCGGAGAGCTGTACCGGCGCTGGCTGTTGCGGCTGGCGCGTGAATACCGGGTCGGTGGTGATATCCGCAGCGCGGCGGTGCAGCGGGTGCTGCTGCGCCGCGTCGACGAGCTGCCGCCCGGGTTGGTGCTGGCGCAGGCGGCGGTCGAGAGCGGCTGGGGGACGTCGCGTTTTGCGATCGAGGGCAACAACCTGTTCGGCATGCGCACCTGGCAGTCCGGCCAGGGGCTGCTGCCGACGCAGCGGCGCGCCGGCAGCGGCCATTATGTGCGGCGTTACGGTTCGTTGCGCCAGGCGGTGCACAGTTATATGTATAACCTGAATTCGGCGCCGGCGTACCGCTTGTTGCGCCAGCTGCGCGAGGGCCAACGGCGGTACGGCACCGCGCTGGACGCGGTGGTGCTGGCCGCAGGGCTGCAGGGTTATTCGGAGCGCGGGCTGCAGTATGTCATCGACATCCAGGACATGATCCGCGGTAACGGACTGACGATGCTCAATGATCTGGAGTTTCGTTCCCCACGGGATTCATCCGTGACCTTCAGCGCCGCAGCCACGGCTGGCTGAACCAGTAGTAGCGTCCGTCACCGGCCGGTGCCGTGCAGTTGTAGCGACTGCGTCCCGCTGGCAATGGCCGGCTTGCTTGCATGATGAACTGTTGCTGTGTGCGGTCCAGCCAGCGTATCGTCACCGGCCCACCATTGACGAAACAGCGCAGCTCATCGCGGCGCAGCGGCACATCTGCCAGCGTGATCCGCAGTGTCGGCCGGGCCTCGCGCGTCACCGGTTCCCACGGCTCGATGGCGCTGACCGGCAGCGTCCGCCCGCGCAGCTTGTCGCGGAACTGGGCCAGGTCGGCGTAGTGTTCGGACATGGCGAAACGCGGCAGTGCGCGTAAATCAGCATGCAGGTCGATGACGCCGGAATGCTGGCCGAAGGCGACCAGGCCGAGTTCGCGCACCAGCGCCGCCACTGTAGTGCTGTATTCGCCATATGGATATGAGAACAGCAGTGGCGCCGTGCCGAGCTCGGTGGTCAGCCGTTGCTGGGCGTGCTGCAGGCTGGCGCGGACCCGCGCCAGCCAGTGTTGTTCGTCCTCACCGGCGCGCGCGGTGGCCAGCGATTCGTGGAACTGTGCATGGTTGGCAAAGCTCGCGCCGTCATGTTGCATCGCGCGCATCTGATCCCAGCTCATGAAGGCCGGCAGATGGCGGTCGACATCGTCGGTCGACACGAAGACCGTGAACGGCCAGCGGCGTTTCTTCAGCCGCGGCCAGGCCTCGGTGTACACCGAGACGAAGGCGTCATCGATGGTCAGCGCCACAACGTCATCCGGCAGCGGCTGCTGGGCCAACAGCCGGTCGACGATGCGCTGCAGCGGCCACACCTGGTAATGGCGGGCGGCGATCTCGTCGAGCTGGGCCTCGAACTGTGTCAGCCGGATGTTGGTGGTTGGATAGCGTTGGTCACCGAAGTGGTGATACATCAGCACCACGGCGGCCGGCGCGGGGGGCGGCCACAATGCCAGCGCACTGGCCAGCAGCAGGACGGACAGCAGCGCGGGGCGGGGCGGAGGATTGGTTTTTGCTTTTATCATGGCCTGATTTATGGGATTATGCCGTTTTTGCGGCGGGTAACGGTGGCCAGTTCCGGCATCGCGGGCCTGATTTATTCTAACCGGCTGAGGTAAGAAAGACATGATCTCGAAGACACGGGTGTTGTGGGCAGGTGTGGGCATGGCGTTGCTGGTCAGCGGTTCGGTGTGGGCGGCCAAGCCTGCGACCCCGGCCGGCAAGTTCAGTTATGCGATCGGGGTGCAGATCGCGCAGGGTCTGAAGCGTGACAACCTGAAGGTTGAGATCGATCCGATGGTTGATGCGATCCGTGATGTGATGGCCGGCCGTGATCCGCAGCTGAGCCGTGAGGAGATCCAGGCCGCATTCACCTCGTATCAGGAAGACCAGAAGAAGGATTATCTAAAGCAGGCCCAGGCCAATCAGGAGCGTGGCAAGGCCTATCTGGACGTCAACCGTGGCAAAGACGGGGTGACCGAGCTGGAGAGTGGTGTGCAATATCACAAGGTCAAGGAAGGCAAGGGCAAGCAGCCGACGACCAGTGACACCGTGGTCGTGCATTATCGCGGCACACTGGTCGATGGCAAGGAGTTCGACAGCTCCTACAGCCGTGGTGAGCCGGCGACCTTCCCGGTTAATGCGGTGATCCAGGGCTGGCAGGAGGTGCTGCCGCTGATGCATGTCGGTGACAAGTGGCAGGTGGCGATCCCATCGGCGCTTGCGTATGGCGAGACCGGTGCCGGGACCAGTATCGGGCCGAATGAGACCCTGTTGTTTGAGGTCGAACTGCTGGAGATCAAATAACCGTCAGCCCGGCAGCATGCGCCAGTTCTTTTCGCGCCGCTTTGGCGTGGCGCCGATATACAGGCCGGCGATCAGGCTGATGATCGCCGCGCCGATCGTGAAGCCATACAGCCGTGCTGACAGCCCGGTGTTCTGTTTTTCCAGTTCGACCATTTCCTGGGTGCGCATGTCGAGCTGCTGATTGAGCTGCTTGTTGGTGTGATGCAGCAGCACCTCGTTCTTGCTGATGTTGCGGATCTCATCCAGCTCCTTCTTCAGGCGCTGGTTTTCCTGCAGCAGCGAATTGCTCCCCTGTTTTTCGCTGTGCTGTGACTGCTTGAGTTCGTTGAGCTGGGATTGCAGCTGGTTGCGCTGGGCGGTGGCCTGCTCCAGTTTCTTCTGGGCATCTGCCAGCAGCAGGTCGGCGGTGGGCTTGTCAGACAGGTAGCGCTGCTGCACCCAGCCGATCTCGCCGCTGTCGCGCCGTACCTGCACATAACCGGTTTGGGTATCACGCTCCAGCACGGTCAGCCGGGTGCCGCTCGGCAATACCGCCTTGCTGCTCGAGCTTTCACCCTTGCCGTCGCGAAAGGCGATCCAGATGACATCGTCGACGTAGACCACGTCACTCGCCGCCGCAGCTGGTGTGGTGGTCGCCGGGGCAGCGGTCTCGGCCAGGAGGGCGGCTGGGCTGGCGGCCAGGGTAAGGACGGTGAAGGCGGCGTATAGGGTCTTGTGCATCATGGCTGCGAGCTACCGTTGATTGAATACGTTGCCCGTATTGTCGGCATGCGACCTGTTTGCCTTTAGCATTGTCTGCCAAGGCGTGCTGGAGGGCAAGCAGTGCCGGTAATTAATACCTGTTAATGCCGGTCTGGCGCGAAATGCTCGTCCAGCAGCTGACGCAGTTCCTGCGGTGGTTTGTAGCCTGGGATGACCGTCCCGTCGGCCAGCACCAGCGTCGGCGTCCCGTCGACACCGATCTGGTTGCCGAGGGCAAACTGCTCGGCAACGGTGTTATTGCAGCTCAGGCGCGGCATCTTGACACCCTGCTTGGCGCGGGTCAGCGCGGTTTGCTTATCTTTTGAGCACCATACCGACACCGCCTTGTAATAGGATTCGGTATTGATCCCGGTGCGCGGGAAGGCCAGGTAGCGGATCTCGATGCCCAGTTCGTTGTAGTCGGCGATCTGCTGGTGCAGCTTGCGGCAGTAGCCGCAGTCGACATCGGTGAAGACATCGATAATATGGTCGGTCTTCGTGCCCTTGAAGATGATCTTGTCGGCGTCGCTGACCGTGGCCAGCGCGACCTTGCGCGCCACGGCCCGTTTCGCTTCGGTCAGGTTGGCCTTTTGTACCAGGTCATACAGGTCACCCTGCAGCAGGTAACGGCCATCACGGCTGACATAGAAGATATCTGATCCATAATGGACCTCATAGACACCGCTGAGCGGGCTTTCGGTGATCGAATCCGGCGCCTTGCCGGGCAGCAGTTGCTGCAGCCCCTGGCGGAGGGTGTTCTCGGGTGCATCGGCGGCCTGCAGGCTGGCATGGGTCAATAGCAGTATCAGCAGGCAGAGCAGTCGCGTCAGTTTCATCACGGGGTACCGGGCTGGTGAGTGAGGCTTGAGTATACCATCGTCTGCCAGCATCATCCGCGTGGATGATGCTGCTGATGCAGCGACTTCAGGCGTTCGCGCGCGACATGGGTGTAGATCTGGGTCGTTGACAGGTTGCTGTGACCGAGCAGCATCTGCAGTGCACGCAGGTCGGCGCCATGATTCAACAGGTGGGTGGCAAAGGCATGACGCAGCACATGCGGCGACAGCGCCTTGTCGATGCCGGCGTGTGCGGCATGGCGTTTGATCAGGTACCAGCAGGCCTGGCGTGTCATCGCGCTGCCGCGCTGGGTGATGAACAGGGCCTGGTCAGGGCGAGGGCCAGCGAGTTGGGGCCGTGCCTCGTGCAGATACTGCTCCAGCCAGTGTCTGGCCTCATCACCGAGCGGCACCAGCCGTTCCTTGTCGCCCTTGCCGGTGATACGGATCATGCCCTGGCGCAGGTTGAGCTGTGAAAGTTGCAGCGTGACCAGCTCGGAGACGCGCAGGCCGCAGGCGTACAAGGTCTCCAGCATCGCACGGTCGCGCAGTCCCAGCGGGTCGTTGAGGTCAGGCGCTGCCAGCAGCGCCTCGATGTCGCGTTCGGTCAGCGTCTTGGGCAGCGGCCGCCCCAGTTTCGGGCTGCTGATGCCGGCGCTCGGGTCATCATGGCGCGCACCCTGCAGGATCAGCAGCTGGTAATAGCGCCGCATCGCCGACAGCAGGCGGGCCGCCGAGCGGGCATGGGGCCGGGTCGCCAGATAGCCGAGCAGGTCAGTGCGCCGGGCATCGAGCAGGCAGCGGTCGTGATCGGCCAGCCACTGTGCCAGGCCCGACAGGTCGCTGCGATACGAGGCCAATGTGTTGCGGCTCAGGCCGTGCTGCAGCCACAGCTGGTCGATGAAGCGGTCGAGCTGTTGGTGGTCATCGGTGATGGTGTGTGTGTTCATGCTCCAGCAGCCAGTGCTTGATCGCAGAAAATTCCGGTGACGGGGCACCACAATAACCGCCCGGGCCGTGGGCGGCAATGACGCGATGGCATGGCACGATGATCGGCAGCGGATTGGCGCGGCAGGCGTTGCCGACGGCGCGCGCCGCGGTGCCCAGCTGCCGGGCCAGTGCGCCATAGCTGATCGTCTGGCCAACCGGGATGGCGCGCAGTGCCTGCCATACCCGCTGCTGGAACGGGGTGCCGGCCGTGAGGTCCAGTGGCAGCGTGAACGGTGGTGACGGGTCGGTGAAGTATCGCTGCAACTGCCAGATGATGTTGCGGGCCGGGGTGTTGTCCGGTGGATCACTCAGTATGTCATCGGGTACCGGGTCGGCGGCGGTCAGGAAGCTGATATCATTGATGGCGCCGCGGGGCGACAGGCCGATCGTCAGCCGGATGCCGGGGATCGGGGTGCCGAGCAGCAGCTTGGCCGGGCTCATGGCCGGGAGGCCGGAAAAAAAACGGCACGGCGCATCAGATGCTGCCGTGCCGCGGGAAAAAGGCCGCTACCGGCCCTTTTCAACATGCTGTCAGCCGAGCTTTTCCTTGATGCGGGCGGCCTTGCCGGTGCGGCCGCGCAGATAATACAGCTTGGCGCGGCGGATGTTACCGCGACGCACGACGGTGATGGTGTCGATGATCGGGCTGTAGGTCTGGAACACACGCTCGACGCCCTCGCCGTGCGACATCTTGCGTACCGTGAACGAGGAGTTCAGGCCGCGGTTGCGCTTGGCGATGACCACGCCGGCAAAGGATTGCAGACGTTCGCGCTCGCCTTCCTTGACCTTGATCTTGATATCGACGCTGTCGCCAGGGCCGAATTCGGGAACATCCCGGCTCATCTGTTCGGCTTCGATTTGTTTGATGATGTTGCTCATTAGTATGCTCCGCACCCAGTTCCTGTTTAAACCTTATCTGTCTCTGCCTTGTATTCCGCCAGCAGCCGGCGTTGTTCGTCATCCAGTTCGATCTGCGTAAGCAGATCCGGTCTTTTCTGCCAGGTCCGGCCCAGCGCCTGCTTCAGCCGCCAGCGGCGGATCGTCGCATGGTCACCGCCGCACAGCACCTCCGGCACCGTACGGCCCGCGATCTCGGCCGGGCGGGTGTACTGCGGATATTCCAGCAGTCCCGCGCTGAACGAATCCTGTTGCGCGGATTCCTCGGCACCCAGCACCCCCGGCAACAACCGGGCCACGCTGTCGATGACGATCATCGCCGCCAGCTCGCCGCCGCTCAGCACATAGTCGCCGACCGACACCTCTTCGTCGATGTGGTCCTCAATGAACCGTTCATCGACGCCTTCGTAACGCCCGGCCACCAGCAGCAGCGGCTGCTGTGCCGCGGCCCACTGCGCCGCCATCGCCTGGCGGTAAGGCCGGCCCTGCGGCGACAGGTAGATGACCCGTTTTCCTGCCGTGCCCGCCGCCTCAAGCGCGCGGTGCAGCGGCGGGTACATCATCACCATCCCGGGGCCGCCACCATACGGGTGGTCGTCGACGGTGCGGTGGCGGTCGGTGGTGAAATCCCGCGGGTTCCACAGCCCGAGCTGCAACTGCCCCTGCTCCACCGCCCGGCGTGTCATGCCGTAGCCGGTGATCAGGCCAAACATCTGCGGAAACAGTGTCACCACGTCGATCCGCATCACCTAGAAACTCCTGACTAGAACTCCGGGTCCCAGTCGACCTCGATCCGCCGCGCCACCATGTCCACCCGGGTCACGACCTGATCGCGGATGAACGGCACCAGCCGCTCCTGCTCGCCGCTGATCACCAGCACGTCATTGGCGCCGGTCTCCAGCAGGTGATCCACGTGTCCCAGTTCAATCCCGGCCGTTGTCACGACCTGGCAGCCGATCAGGTCTGCCCAGTAATACTGTTCATTCTCCAGCGCCGGCAGCGCCTCGCGCGGCACGGCGATCTCGGCGCCGACCAGCGGCTGTGCCTGGTCGCGGTCATCACAGCCCTCGATGCGGGCGACCAGCCCCTTGCCATGTGGCCGGCCATCCAGTGGCCGCACCGTGCGCCACACCCCGTTGATGCCGAGCTGCCACGGGGTATAGCGCAGGATGTTGTCCTGCGGCTCGGTGTCAGACTGGATATGCACCCAGCCGCGTACACCATACAGCCCTGCGATCCGGCCCACGACAATCCGCTTACCGGATTGCATCATCTCGTCCCTTCAGGGCACATCACCGTTCTGTCACTAATGATGGACGGTGCGTGCGTCCGGCAACCTGGAATATCAGGCCGCCTCTTTCTTGACCAGGGAGGCGACGCGATCGGAGGTCTGTGCGCCCTGGCCGGTCCAGTAGGCCAGGCGGTCGCTGTTGACCTTGAAGCGGACTTCCTGGCCGGTGGCGCAGGGGTTGAAAAACCCCAGCCGCTCAATGTAGCGACCATCACGCGGGTTGCGACTGTCGGTCACAACTATATGATAGAAAGGGCGTTTTTTTGCCCCACCACGGGACATGCGTATGGTTACCATCGAATCACCAAACCTCGAGAATCAATTACAAAGGCGGTTATTTTACTTGATTTTCGATAAAAGGGAAGCGCTGGTTTGATTGAAGCAGGCCGCGCCATATTTGGCAGGGTCCGTTGTTCAGAACGGCAACGAGCCCTTCAGGCCGCGCATCATCTTGGCCAGACCGCCCTTGGAGAACTTTTTCATCATCCGTTGCATCTGGTCGAATTGCTTCAGCATCCGGTTGACGTCCTGGACCTGGACCCCGGCGCCGGCGGCGATGCGGCGTTTGCGCGAGGCCTTGATCAGGTCGGGGTTGTGGCGCTCGCCCGGCGTCATCGAGTTGATGATGGCCTCCATGCGGATGAACTGGCGATCATCGACCTGCTGCAGTGCATGGGCCGGCAGCTTGCCGGCGCCGGGCAGCTTGTCGAGCATCGACGAGACGCCGCCCATGCGGCGCATCTGCTGCAGCTGGTCGCGGAAATCGCCGAGGTCAAAGCCCTTGCCCTTTTTCAGCTTGCTGGCCAGTTTTTCGACCTGGGCGCGGTCGATCTTGCCCTCGGCCTCCTCGACCAGGCTCAGGATGTCGCCCATGCCGAGGATACGGGAGGCGACACGCTCGGGGTGGAACGGTTCCAGCGCCGGGCTCTTCTCGCCAGTACCGAGGAACTTGATCGGTTTGCCGGTGATATGGCGCACCGACAACGCGGCACCGCCACGGGCGTCGCCATCGGTCTTGGTCAGGATCACGCCGGTCAGCGGCAGTGCGTCACCGAAGGCCTTGGCGGTGTTGGCCGCATCTTGGCCGGTCATGCTGTCGACGACGAACAGTGTCTCGGTCGGGCTGGTGGCCTGATGCAGACGTTTGATCTCGTCCATCATCGCGGCGTCGACATGCAGGCGACCGGCGGTGTCGATGATCACGACATCGAGGTAATGGCGCCGGGCGTGCTGAATCGCCGCGCTGGCGATTGCGACCGGGTCCTGATCGGTGCTGCTCGGGAAGAAGGTCGCGCCGACCTCGCCGGCCAGCGTCTCCAGCTGTTTGATCGCGGCCGGACGGTAGATGTCGGTGCTGGCCAGCAGCACTGATCTCTTGTGTTTGTCGTGGATCCAGCGCGCCAGCTTGCCGGCGCTGGTGGTCTTGCCGGCACCCTGCAGGCCGGCCATCAGGATCACCATCGGGGGCGTGACCTGAAAATTGAGGTCGGCGAAGGGCTCGCCCATGATCTGCGTCAGTTCATCGCGGACCACCTTGATCAGCATCTGGCCCGGTGTCAGGCTGTGCAACACCTGCTGGCCGGCAGCCTTTTCCTTGATGCGATTGATCAGGTCGCGGATCACCGGCAGCGCGACATCCGCCTCCAGCAATGACATGCGCACCTCGCGCAAGGCATCCTTGATGTTGTCTTCGGTCAGGCGTCCCTGGCCGCGCAGCGTGCGCAGCACCTGGCCCAGACGGTCGCTCAGGTTGTCAAACATGGGTTCTGCTTGTCAGGTTGGTGGATCAGGGGTGTCCCGCAGGACGATCAGCGCGGATTATAACTCAAAGGTGTTGCCATCGACGAGGCGAATCAGTGTGCGGCCCTGGATCTCTGCCTGGCACTCATCCCAGATCCGCTGTTCCTCGCCCGGTTTGTTATGGGTCAGCAGGATCTGCGGGCGATGGCGCAGCTTCTTCAGGTCTGCCGCCAGCAGGCTGGGGCAGTAATGGCGCGACAGCTTGCTGAGCTCCTCGTCCTTGTTGCTGAAGGCGGTCTCGACGATCAACAGATCGAGCCGCTGCAGCCGGTTCAGCCCAGCCCAGAAGGTGTCGTTGGTTGTGGTGTCGCCGCTGAAGGCCAGTGCACCAGTCGCGGTGGTGATCGCATAACCGACGGTGGGCACGATATGGTTGGTCGGCAGCATCTCCAGTGTCCGCTCGCCGAGCGTCAGTGGCTGCCCGGGATTCAGTGGCTGATAACGGATCACCGGCTGGTCGGCGCTCGGCAGTGAGGCAAAATCCGGCCAGATGGCCCAGTTGAAGATGTGTTTCTGCAGTGCATCGATCGAGGCCGGCAATGCATGGATGATCAGTGGACGCTGGCGGGAGATGCGGTCGAAGATGCTGTCGACCATCAGCGGCAGGCAGGCGATGTGATCGAGATGGGTGTGGGTCAGGAACAGGTGTTGAATGCCGGCCATTTCATCGAGCGTCAGCGAGCTGACACCGGTCCCGGCATCGATCAGGATGTCATGGTCGACCAATATCGATGTGGTATGCAGGCCACCGCCTATCCCTCCGCTGCATCCCAATATCCTGATTTTCATGTACTGGTCCGTGTGTTGTGCTGCCTGCGTCCCTGGCAATGGCTAGTCTCAGATGCTCCCCCGATGACAGCGCTATCGGCTTTTTTTAAAACATCTTCAATAATTAAGCAATCTTTGGCCTTCAATCACCGGTGGAGTTATGCCATCATTCCGGCCAGTGGGGTCAGCCAGTCGGGTCGGGATGAAGATATTATTGATCAGTTTTGCAGCAATTGCCTGTTACCTTGCGGCAGCGGGCTGGCAGCTGCGACGACTGATGCAGCGCGTCCAGGGCCACAGCCGGATGCTGCTGTTGGTCGGCGGGGCGCTGGCGGTGGTGCTGCATGCACTGGTGCTGGCGCCGAAATTCTATACCGACGCCGGTATCAACTTCGGTTTTTTCAATGTGCTGTCCTTGCTGGGCTGGTTGATGGCGGTGATGCTGCTGGCTGCGGCCTGGTCCCGGCCGGTGGAGAATCTGGCGACGGTGATCTTTCCGCTGGCGGCCTTGACGCTGGTGCTTGAGACGGTGTTGCCCAGTCATCACCTGCTGCCGGAAGACAGCTCGCTGACCCTGCGGCTGCATATCCTGATCTCGATCCTGTCCTACAGCCTGCTCAGCGTCGCCGCGGTGCAGGCGATGGTGCTGGCCTTCCAGGATCGTCATCTGCATAACAAGCAGCCCGGTGGCCTGATCCGGGTGCTGCCACCGCTGCAGACCATGGAGGGCTTGCTGTTTCAGATGATCGGGGTCGGTTTTGTCATGGTGACGCTGTCGCTGATCACCGGCTTCATCTATCTGGATGATATGTTCGCACAGCATGTGGTACACAAGACGGTATTGTCGCTGATCGGCTGGTTGTTCTACGCCGTGCTGCTGTGGGGGCGCTGGCAGTTCGGATGGCGCGGACGGCGCGCCATCCGCATCACGCTCAGCGGTTTTGGCGCATTGATACTGGCCTATCTGGGCAGCAAGCTGGTGCTGGAGCTGGTACTTGGCCATTGACCGGACGCCATGACTGCGATCTCCACTGGCCTGTTGATCTGGTTACTGGTGCTGATGTTGTTGCTGTCGGTATTTTTCTCCGCGGCAGAAACAGCGATGATGAGTGTCAACCGCTACCGTGTCCGCCACCTGGAGAAGAGCGGCTCGGCCGTGGCGCGGCGCGTCAGTCGGTTGTTGCAGCGTACCGACCGACTGCTCGGTGTCGTGCTGCTCGGCAATACCTTTTCCAATATTCTTGCATCATCGATTGCCACGATGCTGGCGTTGCGTTATGGCGATGAGGTGTGGGTGGCGGTGGTCGCGTTTGTCCTCGGCATGGTGATGCTGATCTTTGCCGAGGTGGCGCCGAAAACGGTGGCGGCGCGGTATCCGGAACGCGTGGCCTTTTCGGCGGCGCGGTTGTTGGAACTGTGTCTCTGGCTGTTCTATCCGCTGGTGTGGCTCATCAACGTGGCCGCCAATGGCATGTTGCGGCTGCTGGGTATGGCCAGGGATCACGACCCGCTGCAACAGCTGTCTTCGGATGAGTTGCGGATCGTCGTCAACGAGGCGTCGGGCCTGATCCCCAAGCGCCATCAGCGCATGCTGGTCAATATCCTTGATCTGGAAAAGGCTACGGTTGAGGACATCATGGTGCCACGCAACGAGGTCACCGGCATTGATCTCGGGGACGATCTTGAAGACATCCAGGAGCAGCTGAAGAATGCGCAGTATACCCGGCTGCCATTGTATTACGATGACATCGATCAGACGGTCGGCATGTTGCACATGCGTGATGTGGTGGTGCTGCTGAGTCGCGAACACTGGGGCAAGGATGAGCTGCGGGCGATTGCCGAGCAGCCGTACTTTGTGCCGGCCGGCACCCCGCTCAATACCCAGCTGCTGAAATTCCAGCGCCACAAGCGCCGTGCCGGGCTGGTGGTTGACGAGTATGGTGATGTTGAAGGTCTGGTGACGCTGGAGGACATCCTCGAAGAGATCGTCGGCGAGTTCACCACCGATATCTCGGAAAGCATCCGTGACATCTATCCGCAGCCGGATGGCAGTTTCCTGGTCGATGGCTCGGTGAACATTCGGGTGCTGAACCGGATGCTGGGTTGGCGGCTGCCGATCGACGGGCCCAAGACCCTGAGCGGCTTGATCATCGATCACCTCGAGGTCATCCCGGAATCCGGCATCAGCATCAAGATCGGCAATTATGCGCTGGAGATCGTCCAGGTCATGGACAATATGGTGAAGACGGTCCGGGTCCGGGTCATGGCCGGTGCGGGCTGAGGTGTTTACCTGCGTGTGATGAAGCTGATGCCAAAGGCATCGGCATGGCTCTCCGGTTGCAGATAGCCCTGGACGACGTCTGATGCACCAAAACGCCATCCCTGGTAGTACAGCCGCAGTTGCTGTCCGGGCCACGGCAGCGACATGTCCGCGGTGGCAAACAGCGACACATCCGGTGTCGGTGCAAGAATCAATCTGAGTGCGCGGTATTCTTCCCAGGTCCACAACGGCAGGCGCAGGCCGGCACTGATGGTCAGATGATGGGAGGATGCTCCGGTTTGCTGCAGCGTCAGCCCCAGGTCGCTGTACAGGATGCGATAGACCTCTTCGGCGCCACCGACGGGCTGTCCGTTTTGGTCAACTGTATCTGCGATGATCCGCGACCACTGATCCAGCCCCAGTACAGCCAACAGCCCCGGTTGCCAGGTGTGCCAGGATAATGGCAACGGCCGGTGGTCGCTCAGATACAGCTGTCCTCCAAGGTAATTGGTCGTGGATAAGGCCGGCACACCCGCCTGGGTCTGGCCATCGTAATTGATGTTGCCGAAATAGGCGTGTCCACCCAGCTGCAGCCGATCACCGGAATTCAGCACGCGTTCGACGCCGGCGTCCAGGACCAGTCGCGCCCCCTGTTCCTGCAGATAGCGGCCACCGCTGCTGGAAAACTCCTGCCACAGGAAGGTTTCGGCACCGAGACCGAAAAAACGCCCGGGTTCCGCAGCGGCAGCGTGCGTACCGGCAACCGTGAGTGTCAGCAGTACCAGCAGGCGACGGATGACATGTCGATGATCAGGGATGGGCATGGCCGGAGTTTTCTTTGCATGGTATGTCAGCGCTCGCCGGAATGGAACCCCGCCGGTCGTTTCAGACCGAGGATTGCTGAATCAGTTTGCCACGATGCAGATGCTGCAGACGCTGGTTGAGCCAGTCACAGAGCAGATCGTTGACCCGGTACTTCTCGAACGGCTGGTGCATGCGGGCGTTGGGATAGGGATTGACGGCGCCGAAGTTGCGCTGCTGCTGATAATGGATGACCTCGGCCACGCCGGCGTCATGGCACAACCGCAGCGTCATCGACAGGTCGCTGACCAGTTTGCCGGGCAGGTTAAAGCGATGCAGCAGCGTCAGGATCGAGGTGTAGCGGCACTGGGCAACAACGGCGAGTTCGATGTGGTGACCGGGGTCGATGGCAAGCCTCTGCAGCGGCTGCAACAGCCGCAGCCCGGGGAACAACAGGCCAAGCTTGCGGTAGTTCTCTTCATAGAGACCCGGCAGCTCGGACAGAGTCTTGTAGGTTATGCTTGCCATGACGCGTTGCTCCTATCCCCAGTATAGTCTATATCGGGCAGCGGGACAGAAGCCTTATTATTGAATGGCCGGGAGCATATCCGCAGGGGATTATCAGGGCTGTTCACGCAGATATCGTCCCTTTCCGGCGTTGACAATAACGGGTTTTCATGCGCGCACTCTTAAGGAAGCTCTGAATAATTCCATCCTGGAATTCTCAGAGTACGGAAAGCGGAAAACGTGGTTTTCACTTTCCTTCACTACCATGACCTACTGTCATGGTAGTGGCGGCACATCCGTGTGCCGCAGGAACCTCTGAATTGATTAGAGGTTCCTTAAATCAGCCCCACTCTTTTCTGAGCCGATCGCGCTGCTGCATCAGCCATTGCAGGGCGATGATGATGCTGGCCGAATTGAGCCGCCCCTGTTCGAGCAATTCAACAGCGCGACTGAATGGTATGGCGCTGACCCGGATGTCTTCCCCTTCATCAGCCAGGCCATGGATGCCGGAGCAGCCGCTGGCATCGACGCAGGCGCAATACAGCGCGATGGTTTCCGAGGTGCCGCCGGGGCTGCAGTAGAAGGTACAGATCGGTTGCAGTGTCTCGATGATGCAGCCGGTCTCCTCGCGCACCTCGCGGTGTGCGACGTGCAGCGGGTCTTCGCCGGGCTCGATGATGCCGGCCGCGATCTCCAGCAGCCAGGCGTGGTCATGGGCAGCCAGCGCACCGATGCGGAACTGTTCGATCAATACCACCTCATCGCGTTGCGGGTCATAGGGCAGGACCGCAACGGCATGGCCACGCTCGAAGACCTCACGTGTCAGTGGCCGGCTCCAGCCGCCCTTGAACAGCCGATGGCGCAGACGGTAACGGTCGATGCGGAAGAATCCCTGGTAACAGGTTTCGGTGGACAGGATGTCAACATCTGGGGGCATGATTGGATCAGTCCGGGACATGAGGTTGGACTGAGAGTGTAGGAGCAGCTGCGAGGCAGGGCAAGAGTGCAGGCGGGTGGTTATTGCTGTCTATGCCTTGATCTGCCGTACCTCGGAGGCGCGGCGTACACAGTTTCTGCCGGAGCGTTTGGCTTCATACAGGGCAAAATCGGCAGCGATGATCAGACTTTCCGGTGTCGTGGCATCGTCAGGTATCGAGGCGACACCGACGCTGGTGGTAATGGTGATCTGCTCGCCATTGCCGAGCTTGACCGGGGTGGACGCAATCGCAGTGCGGATACGTTCAGCCAGGATGGTGGCATTTTCGGCGGGGGTCTCCGGCATCAGGATGACGATCTCCTCGCCCCCGAAGCGGGCGATGACGTCGCCGGTGCGGCAGATCTTGCCGATGATCCGGCTGACCAGTTTCAATGCGTTGTCTCCGGTCATGTGGCCGTAGTTGTCATTGACATTTTTGAAATGGTCGAGGTCGAGGATCATCAGCGACAGCGGATGATTGTGGCGATGGAAGCGTACCATTTCATCCATGAGCATCTGTTCGAAACTATGCCGGTTGTAAAGTCCGGTCAGGCCATCACGGCTGGCCATCTCGGCCAGTCGCTGCTGGTCCTGGCCCAGCGTGCGCGCCATTTTATTGAAGGCCTCGGCAAGCTCGCCGAACTCATCCGGTGTGTTGATCGGGATCTGATAGGAAAGGTTTCCCTCTGTATAATGCCGCGCCCCTTCCTTCAGAATGTTCAGCGGCCGCAGTATCAGGCGGAATATGGCATAAAAGGCGGCGATAAAGGTGATCAGGCCAGTAGTGTAGGCGGAGATGATGATGATCTGGGTCTGGCGGTGATTTTCACGTATCGACGCGCGTAACGCATCAATATGGGCTAGCGTCAAGTTATGCACATGATAAATAACATCCTTGGCGCCCTCGATATGGTTTTCAAATAGCGAGACGTTGCGGGCCAGGATTTGCGGGGGCAGCGGGAATGGGGTGTTGAGAATCCCTTCCCCGAGCACCCTGGCCTGTGCCCATTCATTGCTGGCGAGGGTAATAAAGGTCTTCTGTTCTGCGTTCAAGTAGGGTGATTCTTTAGCTTCCTGCAGTGAATTCTCTACATCATCGACTCCATCCTTGAATACCTCGCGTTCGAGCGGGTCGCCATGGGCGATGTAGCTGTGGATCGGGAATGAAGCGTTGCTGATTGCATCCTGCAGGAAGACCATGCGACGCATCTGCAGCAGTTCGATATTGGTCACCTGTTCGAAATCGGCCAGCGCCCTGTTCAATGCGGTGTAGGTGAAGCCGCCGGTGATCGTCAGTAGCCCGAGCATGATGGCGAGAAAGATAGTCAGGCGCAGGCGTACATGGGCAACCCTGGGGCGTTGTCCGGTAACACCTGTATGGATCAGGCTGGCTGTGTCGTCGCGGGGAGACATATTCATGAGCAGCCCTGCGATACCTTTCTGCTTGGGAAGGGTCTCGCGATCACTGTTTATCATATACCTTGGTCATGATATATCTGGTTCCTTCCAAATACTTGCCCTGTGGTACGAAGGGCTACGGAAACTGCTCAGGGATATTCCTGATCTCGTCTGGTGCTATCGGCCTTTTACATAAATGCTATATTCTTTGTTGCGCCAAATCTTCTGGCGGTCTATAGCTACGCTTAATTATTGAGCAATACCAGCTCATAATTGATCAGCAGCAGGTACATGATCAATGAGCCATAGAGGAGGGTTTCGATCCTGACCTTCATCAGCCAGAATTTTCGATGGGCGATCAGCACGATAATGCTGGTAACCGTCAACAGCAGCTTGGCGATTACGAATGATGTGGTATTGATCTCGAGGAAAAACTGCATGGCCGGATTGGCCTCCCGCGCGCCCATCTTCAACAGCGTCAGCGTGAAGACCGCGTCAACGCAGGACAGCAACAGGATGGCCACCGCGATATACATATAAACCGGTTCATGGATATCAAGATAATGCGGTTTGTGGTGATCGGCAGTGCGGCGCTGTTGCCGTCTCCGGCGCATATGCAGGCTGCACAACAGGGTCTTAAACTGATGCTGGCGGCGGTCGATGCTGATCGCGCGCTGTTCCGGTGGTGTAATAAGGCTGGTCTTAAACATCTGTGCTCCGTTGGTATGTTATAGGGACAGAGTCATTATGCATGCAGTCTACCATGGTGATGGCAGGCGGACGCTTAACCAGATATTATTTTTTGTATATCAATCAGTAAGCTAGCATTAGATCGATGTGAAAATATACTCACATTTAGGATTGGCGGGTGTGCCGCACTGACGATCTTGATAGAATGCCCTGTTTTTCACTACTCTGACGCGTATTTTGACCAGCATGTCTAAATTAACCGAACAATTGGCCCGCAGGCGGACCTTTGCCATCATCTCGCATCCTGATGCCGGCAAGACCACGCTGACCGAGAAATTGCTGCTGTTTGGCGGGGCGATCCAGCTGGCGGGCACCGTCAAGGGACGCAAGGCGGCGCGGCATGCAACCTCGGACTGGATGGAGCTGGAGAAGCAGCGCGGGATCTCGGTTACGACGTCGGTCATGCAGTTTCCGTATCAGGACCGCATCATCAACCTGCTCGACACCCCGGGTCACGAGGATTTTTCGGAGGACACCTACCGCACGCTGACCGCTGTGGATTCGGCGTTGATGGTCATCGACAGCGCCAAGGGCGTCGAGGCCCGGACCATCAAGTTGATGGAGGTGTGCCGGTTACGTGATACCCCGATCATTACCTTCATCAACAAACTGGACCGTGAGGGCCGCTCGCCGATCGAGCTGCTGGACGAGGTCGAGCAGGTACTGAAGATACGCTGTGCACCGGTGACCTGGCCGATTGGCATGGGCAAGCAGTTCAAGGGGGTATTCAACCTCTACGATGACAATATCCACCTGTTCAGTCCGACCCATGGCGGCCGGATCCAGCACGGCGAGGTAGTCCACGGCCTGGATAATCCAGTACTGGAACAACGTTTCGGATCGCTGGTGGATGAGTTTCGTGATGAGATCGAGCTGGTCAGGGGCGCCAGTCATCCCTTTGATCGCTCCGCCTATCTGCGCGGCGAACTTACGCCGGTATTCTTCGGCTCGGCGATCAACAATTTCGGGATACGCGAACTGCTTGATGCCTTTGTTGAATATGCACCCGGTCCTCAGCCGCGGCTTGCCGCCGAGCGTGTCGTCAGTCCTGATGAAGAAAAGTTCTCCGGATTTGTCTTCAAGATCCAGGCGAACATGGATCCCCAGCACCGCGACCGCATCGCCTTTCTGCGGATATGCTCCGGTCACTACAGCAAGGGGATGAAGCTGCACCATGTGCGCATCGGGCGCGATGTGCAGATCGCCAACGCGATGACCTTTATGGCCAGCGAGCGTGATCATGCCGAGGAGGCCTGGCCTGGCGATATCATCGGCCTGCATAACCACGGCACGATCCGGATCGGCGATGCATTCACCCAGGGGGAAAAGCTCAAGTTTACCGGTATTCCCAATTTCGCCCCGGAACTGTTCCGGCGCGTGGTGCTGCGTGATCCATTGCGGCTGAAGGCCTTGCAGAAGGGTGTCGATCAGTTATCCGAGGAAGGGGCGACTCAGGTGTTCCGGCCGCTGGCCAGCAACGACATCATCCTGGGTGCGGTGGGTGTGTTGCAGTTTGATGTGGTTGCGCATCGATTAAAGAGTGAATATGGCGTTGATTGCACCTTTGAGCAGGTGCAGGTATCAACCGCGCGCTGGGTCCGTTGCCGGGATGACAAGAAGCTCGATGAGTTCCGCAGCAAGGCACAGCAGAATCTGGCGCTGGACAGTGGCGGCGAGCTGACCTATATCGCGCCGACCCGGGTCAATCTCGATCTGACCATCGAGCGCTGGCCCGGCATCGAGTTTCTGGCAACGCGCGAGCATTGACGGCCTGTCTGGTGTACGGAGGACGCGGATATGCTGGCTTCCGCGGTTGTTGCTGCCCGATGTTTAGCCTGGCCCGGCCATACCTGCTAGAATTGCCGGAATTTTTCTGAACTGTGGATTTATCAGGAGCGTGTCATGGCATACCAGCATATTGTTGTACCGGCGAGGGGTGACACCATCACCCAGGGTGCGGATCTTTCGCTGACAGTGCCCGACCATCCGATCATTCCGTTTATCGAAGGTGATGGCATCGGCATTGATATCACCCCGGTCATGCATCAGGTGGTCGACGCGGCGGTGCGCAAGGCCTATGGCGGCCAGCGCGCTATCGTTTGGATGGAGGTCTATGCCGGTGAAAAGGCGACCCGGGTCTATGGCAAGGATCAGTGGCTGCCGGACGAGACCTTGCGGGCGCTGCGCAGCTATCTGGTGTCAATCAAGGGCCCGCTGACGACCCCGGTGGGTGGCGGCATCCGCTCGTTGAACGTGGCGCTGCGGCAGGACCTCGATCTGTATGTCTGCCAGCGTCCGGTACGTTATTTTCCCGGGACCCCGAGTCCGCTGCGCAATCCGGAAAAGACCGACATGATGATCTTCCGCGAGAACTCCGAGGACATCTATGCCGGCATCGAATGGGCCGCCGGTACCGCGGAGGTTCGCAAGCTGATCGATTTCCTGCAGCAGCAGATGGGGGTCACCAAGATCCGTTTCCCGGAGACCTCGGGCATCGGCATCAAGCCAGTGTCCAGTGAAGGCAGCAAGCGTCTGGTACGCAAGGCGATACAGTATGCAATCGACAACGATCGCAGCTCGGTGACGCTGGTGCACAAGGGCAATATCATGAAATTCACTGAAGGGGCCTTCAAGGGCTGGGGCTATGAGCTGGCCCGGCAGGAGTTTGGCGCCACCGAGATCGACAAGGGGCCGTGGTGCCGGATGACCAATCCGCGCACCGGTCGCGAGATCATCATCAAGGATGTCATAGCTGATGCCTTTTTGCAGCAGATCCTGTTGCGGCCCGAGGAGTACAGCGTTATTGCGACCTTGAATCTCAACGGCGATTATATCTCCGATGCGCTGGCGGCCCAGGTCGGCGGCATCGGCATCGCACCGGGGGCCAATCTGTCAGATGGTGTGGCGATGTTCGAGGCCACGCATGGCACCGCGCCGGGCTATGCCGGACAGGACAAGGTCAACCCCAGCTCCCTGATATTGTCGGCCGAGATGATGCTGCGGCATCTGGGCTGGATCGAGGCGGCCGATCTGGTCATCAACGGCGTGGCGGGCGCGATTGCCGCCAGGACCGTGACCTATGATCTGGCCCGCTTGATGGACCACGGCCAGGAACTCAGCTGTTCCGGGTTCGGCCAGGCCGTCATCAAGCACATGTAAGACCTGCGCCGCAGTCACCCTGCGGCGGCGCGGCTGCAGAGGGTGGAGGGCTTTTGCAGGTCAGGCCGGTTCAGCGAGACGGATCTTGGCGGCGAACAGCCCCTTGGGCCCTTCATCGATATCGAACTCCACCTTCTGTCCCTGTCTCAGGCTCTTGAATCCTTCCATATCAATGGCGGAGAAATGGGCGAAGATGTCCTCACCGCCCTCATCCGGGGATACAAAACCGAAGCCTTTTGCATTATTGAACCACTTTACAACGCCAGTCGTCATCCTGCTGCCCTCTCTCCAGTGACCAACAACTATCGCTATGGTAACGAAACCAGCCTGGCCCTGATTTTCCCCGACCTGGCCCTGATTCCGACCCTAACTGTTTACCAACCACAATAAATAGTCAAGTATTCACCTCAGTACCACGTCAATAGCTCCGGGAGTTTCTCAAGCCCCGCTTGAGCGTGGACGATACAGGGTTAGGCGTCCAGTAAATGGTCCTGGTCAAAAAACCTTTGGGCAGTTTAGCTTAGCGGCTTGAAGGCGATCACGTAGACCCCATCTTCAGTATAATGGGGGACATGAAGAGACTGGATGTGCAACAGGCAGGAAAGGGCGGGGTGGCGCTACAGGAGGCCAAACCACGCCTGAAGCAGCCACCGATGTATAAGGTGCTGATGCTGAACGACGATTTTACGCCGATGGAGTTTGTGGTGGAGGTCTTGCAAGGCATTTTCGGCATGAACAGGGAAAAGGCGACACAGGTCATGTTACAGGTTCATCTAAGTGGCATTGCCCTGTGCGGGGTGTTTACCCGCGATATCGCCGAAACCAAGATTGCCATGGTCCACGAGGCGGCTATCGAGAAGCAGCATCCACTGAAATGCACGATGGAACAGGCCTGACTATCAATATCCAGATGAGGAAGCAGCCATGTTAAGCAAGGATGTAGAAATCACGTTGAATCTTGCTTTTCAAGATGCGAGAAGGAAGCATCACGAATTCATTACCGTCGAGCATCTGTTGCTGGCCTTGCTGGATAATACCGCCGCCAGTTCGGTGTTGCAGGCCTGCGGTGCCGATCTCGACTCCCTGCGTCGTGACGTCAGCCGCTTCATCGAGGAAACCACCCCGTTATTGCCGGAGACCAGTGGCCGCGAGACCCAGCCGACGCTGGGTTTTCAGCGCGTGTTGCAGCGCGCGGTGTTCCATGTCCAGTCTTCAGGCAAGAGCGAGGTCAATGCCTCCAATGTGCTGGTGGCGATCTTCGGTGAGCAGGATTCCCAGGCGGTGTATTTCCTCGGCGGGCAGAGCGTATCGCGTCTGGATGTCGTGAATTATATCTCGCACGGTATCACCAAGGTGCAGGGGGACGAAAATGCCGAGGAGACCCCGCTGTCCAGTGAGGAGAGTGTCGAGGAGGATGCCCCGGCGCGCAGCCCGCTGGAGAGTTTCGCCGTCAATCTGAATGAACAGGCGCTGGCGGGCAAGATCGATCCGCTGGTCGGCCGCGATGAAGAGGTGCAGCGGGTGGTGCAGGTGCTGTGCCGCCGCCGCAAGAACAATCCGTTGCTGGTCGGTGAGGCCGGCGTCGGCAAGACGGCCATTGCTGAAGGGCTGGCCAAACGTATTGTTGAGGGCGAGGTGCCCGAGGCGTTGCTTGATGCCACCGTTTATTCGCTTGATATGGGCGCATTGCTGGCGGGTACCAAATATCGCGGTGATTTCGAAAAGCGGCTCAAGGGGGTCATCAACCAGATCCGCAAGGAACCGGGTTCTATCCTGTTCATTGACGAGATCCATACCATCATTGGCGCCGGGTCAACGTCGGGTGGTGTCATGGATGCCTCCAATCTGATCAAACCGGTGCTGACCTCAGGCGAGGTCAGGTGCATCGGGTCGACGACCTATGGTGAATACCGCGGCATCTTTGAAAAGGATCGGGCGCTGGCACGCCGCTTCCAGAAGATCGATGTGCCGGAACCGACGGTTGACGAGACCTTCCAGATCCTCAAGGGGCTGAAGACCCGCTTCGAGGAACACCACGACGTCAAATATTCACGTGAGGCGCTGCGTGCTGCCGCCGAACTGGCCGCCCGCTATATCAATGACCGGCACCTGCCGGACAAGGCGATCGATGTCATCGACGAGGCCGGCGCCTATCAGCGCCTGCAGGTGCCGTCCAAGCGCAAGAAGCTGATTGGCGTCAAGGACATCGAGAGCATCGTCGCCAACATCGCCCGGATTCCGGCCCGCAACATCAGCAGTACCGACATGGAAAAGCTGCGCACGCTGGAACGTGATCTGAGGATGGTGGTGTTCGGTCAGGACAAGGCGATCGAGACGCTGGCCTCGGCGATCAAGATGGCGCGTTGCGGCATCGCCGAAGGCAGCAAGCCGATCGGTTCCTTCCTGTTTGCCGGGCCGACCGGTGTCGGCAAGACCGAGGTCACCAAACAGCTGGCCAAGATCCTCGGCATCGAACTGATCCGTTTTGACATGTCGGAATACATGGAACGTCATACCGTGTCACGGCTGATCGGTGCCCCGCCGGGTTATGTCGGTTATGACCAGGGTGGCCTGCTGACCGAGGCCGTCACCAAACATCCGTATGCAGTGCTGCTGCTTGACGAGATCGAGAAGGCCCATCCGGATGTATTCAATCTGCTGCTGCAGGTCATGGACCATGGCACGCTGACGGACAACAATGGACGCAAGGCGGATTTCCGCAACGTCATCATCGTCATGACCTCCAATGCCGGTGCCGAGCAGATGGACCGGGCATCGATCGGCTTTACAGCCCAGGACCATGTCACGGACGGTGCCGAGGCGATCAAGCGGGTGTTCTCGCCTGAATTCCGCAACCGTCTCGATGCGATCATCCAGTTCCAGGCGCTGGAGCGTTCGACGATCATGCATGTGGTCGACAAGTTCATCATCAAGCTCGAGGCCCAGCTTGAAGAGAAGGGCGTGACGCTGACGGTGGAGCCGACGGCCCGCAGCTGGCTGGCGGAACGCGGTTATGATCCGAAGATGGGCGCGCGGCCGATGAACCGCCTGATCCAGGACGTCATCAAGAAACCGCTGGCCGAGGAGCTGCTGTTTGGCAAGCTGGTCAAGGGCGGGCGCCTGACCGTCAAGCTCCGCAACAACGAACTGGTGTTTGATCTGGAGCCGTCGCGGGAGACCGAAGCGGCCAAGGATTGATCATCAGGTCTTGAGGGGTTCCCCTGAGAGGCAGGGGTGGGGGAGGTCAGGCCATCACCGTGCCCGGAAAACGATGCGTCCCTTGGTCAGGTCATAAGGTGTCAGCTGGATGGTGACCTTGTCCCCGGTCAGGATCCTGATGTAGTTCTTGCGCATCTTGCCCGAGATATGGGCCGTCACGACATGGCCGTTTTCCAGCTCGACCCGGAACATGGTGTTGGGCAGGGTTTCCACCACGGTCCCCTCCATCTCGATATTGTCTTCTTTACTCATACTGCTCCTACTGTTTTGGCGTCAGGCAGCGCGATTTTATACCGCCCGCGCCGGAATTTCACCCTTTATAGATCCGGAGTTTCCTGCCAGCGCTGGCCATCCCACAGCTGGCAGGGGCGAAAACCCGTTTTGTAATTCATTTTCCGGCTGTCCTTGATCCAGTAACCAAGGTACAGCCAGTCGCGGCCTTCACGGCGGCAGCGGTCGATGTGATGCAGGATGGCCAGCGTGCCAAGGCCGCGGGCCCGGTAAGCGGGGTCATAGAATGTATAGACAGCGGACAGACCGTCATCGACGACATCGCTGACGGCGACCGCCAGCAGCGTGCCCTGCAGCCGGAATTCAGCGCAGCGGGTGACAATCCCGGTGGTGAACAGGAAATCCTCACACTGCTGGTGGGACAGCTGATTCATGCCGCCGTGCGGATGCTGCCCAGCCAGATAGCGTTGCATCAATTGGAACTGTTCCTCGTTCAAGGTACCGGGGCATTGCCTTATCTCAAGGTCGGTATTGTGCGTGATGACGCGCCGCTGGCTGCGGCTGGCCGCATGGCGCCGGATATCGACCCGTAACGGGATGCAGGCCTGGCAGCCCGGGCAGTCCGGGCGATAGACATGGCGGCCGCTGCGACGGAACCCCTGTGCGCATAACTGGCTGTATAACGTGCTGTCCAGCGGGTATGCGGGATCGATGAAGATCGAGGTGGCCTGGCGGTCCGGCAGATAATTGCAGCGCTGGGGTGCCGAGCGGTAGCAGCGGACCCCGGTCATCATGGCTGGATGGCAGGGTGGCTCGCGCCGGCCCAGGGTTGATGTGCCGGGGTGGCGGCGCAGCAGCGGGACAACAGCTGGCAGAATTGATGGCGCGGGATCTCTTCGGCACCCAGGCTGAGCAGGTGGGCGGTTGTGACCTGGCAGTCAATGAGCTGATAGCCGCAGTCCTGCAGGCGTGTAACCAGATGTGCCAGTGCCACCTTTGATGCATCGTTGCGACGATGAAACATCGATTCACCAAAGAACACCTGGCCGATGGCGACCCCGTACAGGCCGCCGACCAGTTCGCCGTTCCACCAGGCCTCCGCCGAATGGGCATGGCCGGCGTGATGCAGGCGCAGGTAGGCAGCCTGCATCTCGGCGGTGATCCAGGTGCCATGGTTGTCGCTGCGCGGCTGCGCGCACTGGCGGACGACATCGGCGAAGGCCTGGTCGAGCGTGACGGTGTAGTCCTGTCTGGAGATCGTGCGCGCCAGGCTGCGCGAGATCTTCAGCCGCGCGGGAAATAACACGGCACGCGGATCGGGACTCCACCACATGATCGGTTCGCCGGCGCTGTACCAGGGGAAGATGCCTTGACGGTAGGCCTGCAGCAGGCAGTCTGTGGACAGGTTGCCGCCGATCGCCAGCAGGCCATTGGGTTCCTGCAGTGCGGTCTCCGGTGAAGGGAAACGGCAGTCACCGCGTTCGCTCAGAGAAGGCAGGCGCGTCACTGCGGTGGTGGACCAGGCCTATTTCAGGATCTTGATAAAGCCGGCGATGAAAAACTCGCCGGGCTTCTCGGCCGGCTTGCAGCGTATTACCTCGATGATGGCATGCAGCGGCGGCATCTGTTCGCCGGGGTTGTCGATGTGGATCTCCTGCAGCTGGCCTTCTTCGAGCTTGTCCCTGGCGATGAAGGATACACCGCTGTTGCTGTAGTCACAGGCCCGGCCTTCATGGATGTCATCGCTGCCTATGGCGTGATAGCGGATCGGGCAGTCGAGTTCGATGCGGCGGATGTTGCGTTTGCTCATAGTGCGATCCTGTTATTTCTGTTGGGCATCAAGGTAACGCTCGGCGTCCAGCGCCGCCATGCAACCTGAGCCGGCCGAGGTGATTGCCTGGCGGTAGATCGGGTCGGCAACGTCGCCGGCGGCAAACACCCCGGCCACGCTGGTGGCCGTGGCACCGTGCGGGTAGCGGCCGCCGGTGATGATATAACCATGCTCGGTGGCGAGCTGATCGCCAAAGATGGTGGTGTTCGGCTGGTGCCCGATGGCGACGAATACACCATGCACGGCAATATCCCTGGTGGTGTTGTTGCTGGCGTGACGGATGCGGATGCCGGTGACGCCGCTGTCATCGCCGAGGATCTCGTCAAGCTGGTGATGCCATTCGATGGTGACATTGCCGTTGTTTGCGCGAGCCAGCAACTTGTCGGCAAGGATCTTTTCCGAGCGGAAGCTGTCGCGACGGTGGACGACGGTGACATGGGAGGCGATGTTTGACAGATACAGTGCCTCTTCGACGGCGGTGTTGCCGCCGCCGATGACCGCCACCGGTTTGTTGCGGTAGAAAAAGCCGTCGCAGGTGGCGCAGGCCGATACGCCGCGGCCCTGGAACCTTTCCTCCGACGGCAGGCCGAGGTATTTTGCCGAGGCGCCGGTGGCGATGATCAGTGTGTCGCAGCTGTAGCGCCCGCTGTCGCCGCTGAGGGTGAACGGTCGGCGCGACAGATCGACGGCGGTGATCTGATCGAAGATGATCCGGGTATCGAAGCGTTCGGCGTGACGTTGCATCCTGGCCACCAGTTCCGGTCCCTGGACGCCGTCGGCATCGCCGGGCCAGTTGTCGACGTCGGTGGTCGTGGTCAGCTGGCCACCCTGTTGCAGGCCGGTGATCAGCACCGGTTGCAGGTTGGCACGTGCGGCATACACCGCTGCGGTATAGCCGGCCGGGCCTGAGCCCAGGATCAGCAGTCGATGGTGTGTCGGATTCATGGAGGTCTGGCCTTTGTTATCCTGTGGATGCAGCTTTATCGGCTGCCAGGGTATCGGTTAGATGGCTTACTAATTTACACTCATCAGGCTGCAAAATGAATTGTTCGCCCGCTATCGGGGTGCAAAATAATACTGGTGCGGCGGCGGCAACAGCAACAGGGGGGAAGATGAAGATTGGTGTACCCAGGGAGATCAAGACACTGGAGGGTCGCGTGGCGCTGATCCCGGCGGCGGTGGCCGAACTGGTGGCGCGCGGACACCAGGTGCTGATCGAACAGTCCGCCGGGCTGGCCAGCGGCTACAGTGACCAGGATTTTCTGGCGGCCGGGGCGCAGCTGGTGCAAGGCCCGCAGCAACTCTATGGACAGGCCGAGATGATCGTCAAGGTCAAGGAGCCGGTGGGGCCGGAGCTGGACCTGTTGCAGCGCCATCATCTGTTGTTCAGTTATCTGCATCTGGCGGCGGGCACTGCGCTGCTGGCGCGGCTGCAACAGATCGGCCTGACCGCCGTGGCCTTTGAGACCGTCGAGGAGCCGGATCACAGCCTGCCGCTGCTGGCGCCGATGAGTGACATCGCCGGCCGGCTGGCCACCCAGGTCGGCACCCGGCTGCTGCACCGGCCGGAGGGTGGCAAGGGGTTGTTACTGGGTGGGCTGCCGGCGGCGCCGCGCGGCCGGGTCGTGATCCTTGGGGCCGGCGTGGCCGGCGGGGCCGCGGCGATCCTGGCCGCCGCGGCCGGCGCCGAGGTCGTGGTCTTTGATCGTGACCGGCGCAAGCTGGAGCAGATGCGTGCATTGGGCGGCAATGTGACCGCGCTGTACGGTTATCAGGACCAGATCCACCGTGAGGTGGTGCGCGCCGACCTGCTGATCGGTGCCGTGTTGCGGGTCGGTGAACGGGCGCCGCATCTGGTGTCGGCGGCGACCGTGGCGGAGATGGAGCCGGGCAGTGTCGTCATCGACATCTCGGTCGATCAGGGCGGGTGCATCGAGACGACCCGGCCGACGACCTGGGCCGATCCGACCTATGTCGAATCAGCGGTGACCCATTTTGCCGTGACCAACATGCCGGGTGCGGTGCCGCGCAGCGCCTCGCAGGCCCTGTCGGCAGCATTGATCCCGTAT
>JACREF010000032.1 GCA_016218365.1 Gammaproteobacteria bacterium | reverse complement strand
TGAATAATTCCATCCTGGAATTCTCAGAGCACGGAAAGCGGAAAACGTGGTTTTCACTTTCCTTCACTACCATGACCTGCTGTCATGGTAGTGGCGGCACATCCGTGTGCCGCAGGAACCTCTGAATTGATCAGAGGTTCCTTAATGTGAGGCAGCGGCCGGACCCCTGGATGCGCGCGGGGTCCGGCCTGTCAGCCCACGATCACTTGACGTCGATCGAGATCTTTTCGGAACGGGTCTGCGGTGATTTCTGCAAGTGCAGATACAGCATGCCATCCTTGTATTCAGCGCGGATGCGTTTGCCATCGGCATCATCCGGCACCGAGAAGCTGCGGGCAAAGCTGCCGTAGGAGCGTTCGATACGGTGCACCTTCTTGTTCTTTTCCTCTTTCTCGGAACGGCGTTCACCGCTGATCATCAGGATGCCGTTGTCGACCTGCACCTTGATGTCTTCCTTGCGGATCTCCGGGACCTCCATCTTGATCAGGTATTCCTCGTCGCTCTCGCTGATGTCGACGGCCGGCAGCCAGTCCGAGGTCTTCAATAATTCATTGCTGGAGATGCCGCGTCCCAGTGTGCGCTGGTAACGGTTGAACAGATCGTCGAGTTCGGTGAATGGATTCCATCTGATGAGTGCCATAAAACCCTCCTAGAATGACAATGATTGAGCACTGCAAATATGCGCCCGTGACCAGGGAATCTCAAGGGGTTTTCGCGCTGAGTGCGTGATAGCCGCGACGTGCCAGACAGGCCGTGCCATAGGCGGCCTGATGGTGGGCCGCGGCCTTCATCGGGATACCCAGCCGGCCTTGGCGCAGCGCTGTCCAGGCCGGGTTGTGCGCGCCGCCGCCGACGCTGTATACGGCCTGTGGCCAGCCGGCCCCCAGCTCGGCCAGGCGGACATAGCCCCGATACTCGACCGCGGTCAGGCCTTCGAGCAGACCCTGAAAAAACAGCGCCGGGTCGGCGGGTCGTGGCTGTAATCGGGGTTCCAGGTTCGGGTCGTTGACCGGGAAGCGTTCGCCGCGAGCCGGCAGCGGGTAATAGTTGAGACCGGTGGGGGTGTTTGGGGTTAGCCGGGGTGTCAGCGATTGCATCTGCTCGGCCGTGAAGAATTGCAGCAGTGTCGCACCGCCGCAATTCGATGCGCCGCCGACCAGCCACAGATCGCCGAGACGGTGGCTGTAGACGCCGAATTCCGGGGCAAAGACCGGTGTTTCAGACAGCAGCTTCAGCACCAGCGTCGAACCCAGCGACGTCACGGCATCGCCGGGCTGGTGTGCGCCGGTGGCGATAAAGGCCGCGACACCATCGGTGGTGCCGGCGACGACCTGGACATCTGCAGGCAGATCGAACTGCCGGGCCCGTTGCGGAGCCAGTGTGCCCAGCGCAGCACCTGGGGCGACGACCTCGGGCAGCAGCGCGCGACGGCTGCCGAGCAGCGCTTGCAGCCACGCCGGCCATTGCCGGGTGACAGCATCGTAGCCAAGCTTCAGGCAGTTGTTCTCATCGCTGATGCCGAACCGGCCGCTCAGCTGGCCGGCGATCCAGTCGGCTTGATGCAGCGCATGGGCCGGGGCGTGCGGTAACGGGGCTTCGGTCAGATACAACAGCTTGGCCAGCGCCGAGCTGACACCGCGGGCGGCGCTGTCATCGGGCGCCAGGGTCGCGATGAGCGCAGCCTGCGCGACACCGCGCCCGTCGTTATACATCAGTGCCGGCGTCAGCGGCGTGCCAGTGCGGTCGGTCAACAGCAGCGTGGCCGAGGTGCCATCGACGGCGATGCTGCGCAAGCGTTTGCGCGGGATGTTGGGGCAGACCTGTGCCAGCAGCGCAGTGATGGCCTGCCACCACAGCTCTGGGTCCTGTTCGCAATGATCACCATTACGTGCTGGTGCCGGCAATGGTACGGCGTGTTCCAGCAGCGGCTGTTCGGCGTCGTCGATGACGATGGCGCGGCAGCCGCTGGTGCCGATGTCCAGGCCCAGGTGCAGCGCGCCGGCCATGGACTCGATCATCGGCTCAGGGCAGCGTGACCGGTGGTGACGGTTGCCAGCCGGGGTGGCGGTGTTCGGCGACGACCTTGGTGTAGACGCCGCCGCGGACATTGAAGTCGGCGGTCAGCCGCATAAAGCGCGGCTGGCAGGCCCGGACCAGGTCGTCGAGGATACGATTGGTGACCGCCTCGTGGAAGGCGCCCTCGTTACGGTAGGACCAGATATACAGCTTCAATGACTTGAGTTCGATGCACTGTGCCGCCGGCACATAGTCAATATGCAGCGTGGCAAAATCCGGCTGGCCGGTCTTCGGGCACAGGCAGGTGAACTCGGGGGTATGGATATGGATCGTATAGTCACGATCGGGCTGCGGGTTGGCAAAGGTTTCCAGGGTCTTGCTCGGCTGGCTGCTCATGGTCGGCTAACTGTCTGATTTGATCAAGGGCGGATTGCCCGTGACGGCAAGTTTAACCGAAGTCGGCCGTTTTGGCTTGTTTAGGCGGGGGGGGTTCCTGTATCTTTCCCGCCATGCGATTGAAGAAGATCAAGCTGGCCGGATTCAAATCCTTTGTCGACCCGACGACGATCTCGATGCCGAGTGCATTGATCGGTGTCGTCGGCCCCAATGGCTGTGGCAAATCCAATGTCATCGATGCGGTGCGCTGGGTCATGGGCGAGAGCTCGGCCAAAAACCTGCGCGGTGATTCGTCGTCCGATGTCATCTTCAACGGTTCGTCGAGCCGCAAGCCGGTCGGTCATGCGATGATCGAGCTGGTGTTCGACAACAGCGAAGGCCGGCTGGGCGGCGAATACGCCCAATATAACGAGATCTCGATCAAGCGCCAGTTGTCGCGCGACGGCCAATCGATCTACATGTTGAACGGTGTGCGCTGCCGGCGCCGTGACATCACCGACATCTTCCTCGGCACCGGCCTCGGGCCGCGCAGCTATGCGATCATCCAGCAGGGCACGGTATCGCGGCTGATCGAGGCCAAGCCGGAAGAGCTGCGGGTCTATCTGGAAGAGGTGGCGGGCATCGCCCGATACAAGGACCGTCGCCGTGAGACCGAGAGCCGGATCCGCAGCAGTAAAGAGAACATCGATCGTATCACCGACATCATCACCGAGCTGGAGAAGCGCCTGCAGACGCTGCAGCGTCAGGCGCGGACCGCGGAAAAATACAAGGAACTGAAGCAGGAAGAGAAGCTGCTGCGCGCCCAGCTGCTGGTGTTGCGCTGGTCGCAGCTCAATGCCGAGTTGTCCGGCCGGGAAGGCGAGATCCGGTCGCGCGAGGTGGCGCTGGAGTCGCAGATCGCCGAGCTGCGCGCCGTGGAGGCCGAGACCGAACGGCAGCGCGAGGTCCATATCGAGGCCAGTGAGCTGTTCAACCAGGTACAGGCCCGCTTCTATAGCAGCGGTGCCGAGATCGGCCGGCTCGAGCAGGGCATTCAGCATGCCAGCGAACAGCGCCAGCACAACAGCGATGCGCTGGCAGAGGCCATCAGCTCGACCGATGAGTTGCGTGTCCAGCTGCAGCGTGACCAGCAGTGTATCGATGAATTGCAGGGCACACTGGCCAGCAGCACCCCGGATCGTGAGGCCGCCGAGCAGGCCGAACAGTGGTCGGCCGCGGCATTGCGTGAGGCCGAGCAGCAGATGCTGGCCTGGCAGCAGGAATGGGACGAGTTCAACAGCCAGGCAGCGCGTGAGATGCGCCAGGCCGAGGTCGAGCAGACCCGGGTGGTGCATCTTGAGGATCAGTTGCAGCGGCTGCGTGCCCGGCTGCAGCGGCTCGAGGATGAACGGCAGCAGATGTCCGATCAAACGCTGGAGGTCGAGACCCGCACGCTGCGTGAACAGTTCGATCTGTTGACCGCAAGCAGCGGGGATATCAGCGCGGCACTGCAACAGCTGCTGGCCCGGATCAGCGGTCAGCGCGACAGCAATCATGGTTTGAATGACCGGCTGAATGCGGCGCGTCACCATGCCCACGAATTGCAGCGCCGTCATGCCTCGCTTGAAGCACTGCAGCAGGCCGCGCTCGGCAAGCACGAAGGGGGCGCCGTCGGTGACTGGCTGGAGGCGCATGGTTATCAGGATCGGCAGCGGCTGGCCGAACGGCTCGATGTCGATGCCGGCTGGGAACGCGCGGTCGAGACCGTATTGGGCCAGAATCTGGAGGCGGTGTGTGTCGAGGATCTCGGCGCGGTCGCCAACGAGCTTGCTGCCCTCGGCCAGGGTACGTTGACGCTGTTTGATACCAGTATCAAGGATGGCGCAGTCCATGCGGGTGCGACCTCCGCGCGGCTCAGTGACCGGGTGCGCGCACCGTGGTCACTGACGTCATTGTTTGACGGTATCCGCAGCGCTGAATCGTTGGCCGATGCCATGCAGCAACGGCATACGCTGGCAGACGGTGAATCGATCGTGACCCGTGACGGCATCTGGATCGGCCATAACTGGATGCGGGTGGTGCGCCCGAGCGACGCCAAGGGCGGCATCCTGGTGCGCGAGCAGGAACTCAAACAGCTGGCGACCGAATACAGTCATGCCGCCCAGCAGGTCGAGGATCTGGAGCAACAGCTGCAGGCCGGTCAGGCCGGGCTGCGGGCGCTGGAACAGGAACGCGAGGTGGTGCAGCAGCGCCTGAACGAGACCGCACGTCAGCACGGCGAGGTGCGGGCCGATCTCGGTCGCAAAGAGGCGCGTCTCGAAGAGCTGCGCAGCCGGATGCGGCGGCTCGATGAAGAAAGTGATGAGCTGCGTACGCAGTTGGCCAGCCATGGCGAAGACCTGATCCAGGTCCGCAACCGGCTTGAGGCGGCGCTGGCGGTCACGGCGCAACATGAGACGCTGCGCGCAACCCTGGTCGCCAAGCGCGATCAGCTGCGTCAGTCGCTGGAGTCGACGCGGGATCAGGCGCGGCAGGACCGTGACCGGGCGCGCGAATTCGCGTTGCGGATCGAGGGCATCCGGCAGCAGCTGGCCGCGTTGCAGCACGGTTTTGATCGTATGCAACAGCAGCAGCACCAGCTGGAACAGCGCCGCGCCACACTGCAGCGCTCGCTGGCGGACGGTGAGGCGCCGCTGGCCGACATGAAGGCCAGACTGGAAGCGCTGCTTAATGATCGCCTGGCGATCGAGAGTGAGCTCGGTCAGGCGCGCAATGCCGTTGAATCCTGTGACAACCTGCTGCGTGAGCTGAACACCCGGCGCAACGAGATCGAACATGTGGCGCAGGAACTGCGCAGCGGTCTGGATCAGTTCCGGATGCAGTGGCAGGAGAGCAAGGTCCGTTGCCAGACCTTGCAGGAACAGATCGACAGCTCAGGCTTTGAGCGTGAGGCGCTGATCCGCGAGCTGCCGGAGGGTGCCAATGAGCCCGAATGGCAGCAGCGGGTCGATGCCCAGTTCCAGAAGATCGAGCGGCTCGGGGCGATCAACCTGGCGGCGATCGAGGAGTACGCCGAGGAACAGGAGCGCAAGGCCTACCTCGACAGCCAGTCCGCCGACCTGCTGGAGGCGCTGGCGACACTGGAGAGTGCAATCCGCAAGATCGACAACGAGACCCGTACCCGTTTCAAGGAGACCTATGAAAAGGTCAACGACAAGCTGAAGGAGTTCTTCCCGAGGCTGTTCGGCGGCGGGGTCGCGCATCTGGAGATGACCAGCGACAACCTGCTCGAGACTGGCATCGCGATCGTGGCGCGGCCGCCCGGCAAACGTAACAGCTCGATCCACCAGTTGTCCGGGGGTGAGAAGGCGCTGACGGCGGTGGCGCTGGTGTTCGCGCTGTTCGAACTCAACCCATCACCGTTCTGCATGCTCGACGAAGTCGATGCGCCACTCGATGATACCAATGCCGGGCGCTTCTGCAGCCTGGTGCGTGAGATGTCGTCACGGGTCCAGTTCATCTTCATCACCCACAACAAGATCACGATGGAGCTGGCCGATCAGCTGATCGGCGTCACGATGCACGAGCCCGGCGTGTCCCGCACCGTTGCGGTCGACGTCGATGAGGCGGTGCAGATGGCTGAGGCCTCCTGATACCGCAGCTATGTGGCGGCTGATCCAGTCCCTGGAATCATGACCCAGTCTCCGGGTCTCAAGGACGCGCAGCAGCGGGTGCAGGCGCTGCGTGAACAGATCGACTATCACAACCACCGCTATTATGTCCTCGATGATCCGCTGCTCCCCGATGCCGAATACGATCGGCTGTTGCAGCAGCTGGCGGCGCTGGAGCGACAGTTTCCCCAGCTGTTAACCGCGGATTCACCAACCCAGCGCGTCGGCGCACAGCCCTTGAAAGAGTTCGGCGAGATCCGGCATCAATTGCCGATGCTGTCGCTGGACAATGCCTTCACTGAGCAGGATGTCAGCGATTTTGATCGCCGGGTGCGTGAGCGGCTGGGGCTGACAGCCGATGATGAACAGGTCGAATATGCCGCCGAACCGAAGCTCGACGGCCTGGCGGTCAGTCTGCTGTATGAGGGTGGTCGACTGCTGCGCGGCGCGACCCGCGGCGATGGCAGCATCGGCGAGGACATCACGCAGAACGTACGCACCATCGGCTGCATCCCGCTGCGGTTGCGCGGTAATACTTTTCCTGCCGTGCTCGAGGTGCGTGGCGAGGTCTATATGACCCGCGAGGGTTTTGCACGGCTGAACCAGCAGCAACAGCAGCACGGTGACAAGCTGTTTGCCAATCCGCGCAATGCCGCAGCCGGTAGCCTGCGCCAGCTTGATCCGCAGGTCACGGCCAGCCGGCCGCTGATGTTCTGCAGCTATGGCGTCGGTGTCGTCGAAGGCAAGTACCTGCCGACGCGTCACAGTGACTGGCTCGGTGCATTGCGCAGCTGGGGGCTGCGGGTCAGCGAGCAGGCGCAGGTGGTGCACGGGGTGCGTGGTTGCCTGCAGTTTTATCACGCCTTGGGGGCGGCGCGCGACGGCCTGGCCTATCAGATCGACGGCGCGGTCTACAAGGTTAACGAACTTGCATTGCAGCAACAGCTGGGTTTTGTGGCGCGGGCACCGCGCTGGGCGATCGCCCATAAATATCCGGCGCAGGAGGAGCTGACCGAGGTGCTGGATATCGAATGGCAGGTCGGCCGCACCGGGACGCTGACACCGGTGGCGCGGCTGGCGCCGGTGTCGGTCGGTGGCGTCACCGTCAGCAACGCGACCTTGCACAATATCGATGAGGTGCTGCGCAAGGATGTGCGGGTCGGTGACACCGTCATCGTACGGCGTGCCGGTGATGTGATCCCCGAAGTGGTGTCGGTCATCAAGGAACGGCGCCCGGCCAAGGTGCTGAGTGTCAAGCTGCCCGTCGTGTGTCCGGTGTGCGGATCGGAGGTGTTGCGTGTTGACGGTGAGTCGGCGATACGTTGCAATGCGGGTCTGTTTTGCCCGGCGCAACGCAAGGAGGCGATCCGTCATTTCGCGTCACGGCGCGCACTGGACATCGAAGGCCTGGGAGAAAAGCTCATCGACCAGCTGGTCGATGAGGGTCTGGTGCAGCATGTTGACGACCTGTATCAGCTGGACATCGAGCAGCTGGCGGTGCTGCAGCGGATGGGGGAGAAGTCGGCGCAGAACCTGATTGAGGCGCTGGGGCACAGCAAACAGACCACGTTGGCGCGCTTCCTTTATTCGTTGGGAATTCGCGAGGTCGGCGAGGCCACGGCCCGTACGCTGGCGGAGCATTTTGGCACACTGCAGGCCATCATTGAGGCCAGTGAAGATGAGCTGCTGCAGGTGCCGGACATCGGGCCGGTCAGCGCCTCCTACATCGCCGCGTTTTTCGCCGAGCCACACAATCGGCAGGTGATCAGCAAGCTTAGAAAGGCCGGCGTCAGCTGGCCGGAAGAGGCATCGGCGCCGCGCGCCAGCTTGCCGTTGTCAGGCAAGACCTTTGTGCTGACCGGCACCTTGCAGTCGCTGACGCGTGATCAGGCCAGGGAAAGGCTGCAGGCGCTCGGCGCCAAGGTGGCCGGCAGTGTGTCGGCCAAGACCGATTATGTCGTGGCCGGCAGTGATGCCGGCACGAAACTCGCCAAGGCACAGCAGCTGGGGATTGCGGTGCTGGATGAGGCCGGATTGCTGTCGATGCTGGATAACGCTGCTGCGCATCCACCGCAGTGACCCGTGCCGGACAGCTTTAGCCTTTCTCCCAGTGTTCCTTGCGTTTCATCGCGCCCCAGTTGCGCTTTCTGTATACCATCCATTGAATCAGGCCATATAATCGCCAGATCGAATTGAGCTGGCGAAAACCGAAGTTCTCGATGATCACGGTCACCATGATCAAGGCCAGGTGTCTGGGACGTTTGTACATATGGAACGAGACCTCTTCCAGCAGCAGGCTGGAAAACGATGCCAGCAGGCTGAGTCCGATCGCGGCAAAGATGAAGACCAGGAACGCCGTGACTGACAGCAACCCCAGCCAGTAGAGGGTGATCATCAGGATATAGCCTGATACTTCAATGACCGGTCCCAGCCACTCAAACAGTATCATGAACGGGAAGGCGATCCAGCCAGGCGCGCCACCATTACGGCTGAATAACAGGCCGATATTTCCGATCAGACTCTCGGACAGTCCGCGTTGCCAGCGCGCGCGCTGGTTCATCAGTGATCTGAAGTCCTCAGGGACCTCGGTCCATGCCACCGGATCGGGCAGGAAGACCATGCGATACGCCTTTTTGTTTTTCCTCAGTACCCGGTGTATGCGCAGTACCAGCTCCATGTCTTCACCAACGGTATCTATATGATAACCGCCGACTGCAATCACAGTCTCCTTGCGGAACAGCCCAAAGGCGCCGGAGATGATCAGCAGGCCACCGATGTATGACCAGCCGAGGCGACCAAACAGAAAGGCGCGCAGATACTCAACGACCTGCAGCAGCGCCAGCGGGTTGGATGGCAGCCTGATCTCCTGGAGAAAACCGCCGCTGATCTTGCAGCCATTGCCGACCCGGATCGTCCCGCCGGCCGCGACCACGCGATGATCCTCGAGGAACGGGCGGACGATACGTTGCAGGCTGGTGCGCTGCAGCACGCTGTCGGCATCCACGGCGCAGAACAGCGGATAACGGGCGGCGTTGATCCCGGCGTTCAAGGCATCGGCCTTGCCGCCGTTCCGCTTGTCGATGACCCGCAGATTGGGGTGGCGGGTGGAGCAGTAGATGCCCAGTATCGCTGCGGTCTTGAGATGTGCCCGATAGGCCTCTGGAAACGGCACCAGCGAGAACTTTTCGATCAATTCACGTAGCGTGCCATCAGTCGATTCGTCATTGATGACAATGATCTCGAATAGCGGGTAATTGAGCTGCAGCATCGACTGTATCGATGAGGCAATCGATTTCTCTTCATTGTAAGCCGGGACCAGGATACTGATCGGTAGTTCAAGGCCGGAATAGATTTGCGGGAGTTCTTCCAGGGTCTTGCCCGGCATATAGCTACGAACATATAGAGTCGAAAAAATATTCAGCATCAGATAACAGCTGTTGATCGCCAGGAAGTAGATAAGAAAGAACCACTGGCTGATAATGATGATGTCGTGCCATGAGATCATGGTGTCACCGTCTCGGCCAGTACCTGCTTGAGCATGTCGCGGGCGAAGGGATCGTTAGTTTCGCCGATGATTTGCGTGATGCTGTCTCTGCCAAGAAAGGGCAGATTGATCAGTGACTGGGCGGCACGGTAACGGACCCACCACTCACGGGAATTGAGCAGCGCAATCAGACGCGGGACGTCGGCCTCGGTGCCCAGCCGACCCAGTGCCGAGGCGACCTGTACCTGCACGGCGAGGTGGCGGTCATCGGCCCTGCCGCGAATCAGGTCCAGGTCTTCGGGATCTCGCGTCAGGCGCAGGCCGGCCGAGATCAGCTCGGCGTCATCGCTGATGTTCAGCAGGTCGCGGATGAAGGGCAGCGGTTGATTGGGGCGGATCGCCTCGACCAGTCGCATCATCCTGGGCAGGTAGGGTTGTCGATGCTGTATGTCCCGGGCAACCTGTTGCAGAAATTCCTGCTGCAGGACGGCGGACTCCTTGATCATCGTCACCAGTTTTGGTGTTGGCCAGTCGCGCCGGCTGATGATGACCGGGATGACCAGTGTACTTGCTGCCTCGGCATCGATCAGCACCAGCGATCGGGCGGCAATCACTGACAGGGCCGACGATCCATCATTGAGCAATGATTTGAGGACATCCCATGATAAATGGTCCTGCATATGGCCCAGTGCAGTTGCTGCGGCCAGCCGTTCATCCAGGCTGCCATCCTGCAATATTGAACGGAGTCGTGGCCCGAGTTCCAGGATCTGCAACGCCTGGTTGATGCGGTCCTTGGCGTCGCCGCGCAAGGTTTCATGGAAATGGACCGCCAGATAGATCAGATCCATTTCATCATTTGCATGCAGGGTCGGGAATTCAACATGATCACCCATGATGCAGCGCAGCAGCGGAGGCTGCCAGCGCTCGGTAAATTGACTGGAATGCCGTTCGCGCCGCAGCAAAAATAGGCGCAGCATCACTACCCTGAAGATCAGAATCAGCGTGATGGTGACGGAGGATGCCCCCAGCCAGAAGGCCAGCCGGACGCTGGGGTCAGAAAGCGCGACGAATTCCAAGGCGTGCTCCGGTGGGCGTATAGGCATCATCCTGCCGGGTGCGGCCAAGATCCCAGTGGATACCCCGACGCTTGTCGAGGCAGTGTCGGCCGTGGATATCGAAGTATTTTGTCTGGAGTTTGATGTTCATGATCTGCGTCGGGTGAGCTGGTGCCGGATACGAGCGATCAATTCATTGGTCTGGAAGGGTTTGACCACATAATCTGCCGCGCCCAGGTTGAAGGCGCGAACGATGTCCTGTTCCTGGGATTTGGCTGACAGCACCACCGCCGGGATGCCACGCCAGGCAGGATTGTTATGGATCTGGTCCAGCAGTTCAAAGCCGTCAATAAAGGGCAGCATCAAATCGAGTAATACCAGGTCAGGTGGTTGAGGCAGTGTTGCGATGAGGGACTGTGCCTGATTGCCATCGGCCGCCATGATGACTTGCAGACCCTCTCTGTTGAGCATGAATTCCAGCAGTGCAGCGATAGGCGGGTCATCCTCGATGATCAGGATGCGCGCGTGGGGTGTGTTGCTAGCTGTGGCCATGTATTCTATTCACTGAATGTCCAACGGGTTACTGCTGAGTTATCGGTCTAGGCGCCTCCATGCTTGAAAGTATCCTTTGAATCTTGTTCGTCAGTCCTGCCAGGGCATGTTCCGGCGTGCAGTCTGGTCAATATTTCAGCGGCCTCGCGGTGATCCGGGTTCATGGCGAGGGCCTGCTGCAGAAAAGCCATGACGTCCCGGCCATGACCCGGCGAGAGTGTAGCCGTCCGATGCCGGGCAGGGCGGTTAAGAAGTCGGTCAAATTACCGGATCAGGCCGGATCAGGATAGCCCGCAGCCGCCCCGGCCATTATAATGCCGGTTTTGGCTCAAGCAGGGGTGTGGGATGGCGGATGTCTTGGCAGAGTGTATCGCGGTCTATCGCGACAGCGACCAGCTCCATTCGGCCCAGGACGTGGCCCGGGCCTGTGACCGGCTGGCAGCGGCGCTGAAGGCGCGGTTTGCCGACAGCAACCCGCTGGCCTTGTGTATCCTGAAGGGCGGAATGATCCCGGCCGGGCTGCTGCTGCCGCGGCTGGATTTCCCGTTACAGGTCGATTATCTGCATGCCACCCGCTACCGCGACCAGACCACCGGCAGCGCGCTGGACTGGAAGGTCCGGCCGTCGATGTCGCTGCAGGGACGGATCGTGCTGCTGATCGACGATATCCATGACGAGGGCGTCACGCTGGAGGCGATCCGCAAGGATTGCCTGGCGATGGGTGCGGCCGAGGTCTATAGTGTGGTGCTGGTCAACAAGGTCCACAACCGCAAGAACAATACCGCGGCGGATTTTGTCGGGCTCGACGTCGAGGACCGGTATGTCTTCGGCTGCGGGATGGATTACAAGAGCTACTGGCGCAATGCGCCGGGCATTTATGCGGTGAAGGAACATGGCTGATTTAGCGATTATTGGCGGGACCGGTCTGACCTCATTGAAAGGTCTGGAGATCATCAGGAAAGAGGTGGTGCATACCCCGTATGGCGAGCCGTCCGGGCCGCTGGTGCATGGCCTGCTGGCCGGCAAGGAGGTCATCTTCCTGCCGCGGCATGGCGCGGCGCACACGATCCCGCCGCACCGCATCAATTACCGGGCGAACATCTGGGCGCTGAAACTGATGGAGGTCAAGCGAGTGGTGGCGGTGGCTGCGGTCGGCGGCATCGGTGCCGAGGCCCATCCCAGCGCGATCGTCATTCCGGATCAGATCATCGATTACACCTGGTCGCGGACCAGCACCTTTTTTGATGAAAACCTCACCCAGGTGACCCACGTCGATTTCACCTATCCCTATTGCGCCAAGCTGCGCAAGATGCTGGTCGACAGCGGCCGTGAGATCAACATCGACCTCAGTGACCGCGGGGTGTACGGCGCCACGCAGGGTCCGCGGCTTGAGACTGCCGCCGAGATCAACCGGCTGGCCCATGATGGCTGCACGCTGGTCGGCATGACCGGCATGCCCGAGGCCGCACTGGCCCGCGAGCTGGACCTCAGTTATGCCTGTTGTGCCGTGGTCGCCAACTGGGCGGCCGGTCGCGGTGACGGCAGCGAGATCACGATGGCCGAGATCGAGCGCCACTTAAAGTCCGGCATGGAGAAGGTGCGCCACCTGCTCGAGCACTTGGTGCCGAAGCTGTGACAGTCTTTGAGCCGAATGGCACTGCTTGAGGAGGTAGCGTGGGTTGAGCGACAGCGAACCCCGGGTTTCACTCCGTTCAACCCAGACTACCTCCTGTAACAGTCCTTGGCGCGTCGTGCCGGCGGGATTAACGTGCCAGCGGCTGTTTGCGGAACCCGGAAGTGGGTGGCAGCTTGGGCGCCACCTCCGGGACTTCATGCGGGCGCACCATCACCAGCGCCCCGAACATCGGATGATCAAAATAATTCAGTTCATTGCTCTTGATGCGGCGATGCTGGGTCAGGCGGTAGACATCGCGGGGTAGCGGGGCCGTGGTGCCGGCCGCATCCGCGTCGGCGGCAACGGGCAGCGGCACCGAAAACAGCAGATCGAGGTCCAGGTGCAGGTAATTGCCTGCCGACAGCTTGATGGTCCCTTCAACGCTACGGCCTTTGCTGGCAGCGCTTGCCGTCTCGTCTGCGCTGTCATCGCCGTTGTCCAGCTGCGGGCGGTGGCCGATCTGCACCGCCTGGGCCTGCTCCCGGTCGCTGACCGGCTGGCGCCAGCCAAGGTGGACCAGTGAACGGTAACCCTGCGCGCCCTCCAGTCGCTTGATGGTGGCAAAGAGCTGCATCTCATCGCTGCCGATGCGCTGGAATGGCACGGCCGTGGCCGTCGGGGTGCGGTTTAACGTGACCGTGTTGCCATAATCCGGGCTGCCAGGGTCGACGGACCAGATCTCGGACATCGTCTCCGGCTGTTTCAGGTTCTGAAAGATGTAGACCTCGACGTCATACCACCGTTCATCGGTGGCCGCATGGACGGCGGCGCTGCACAGGGCGGGCAGTACAAGGAGCAACAGGCGTTGTATTATCATGATGTCTCGGGCGACCGTGGCAAACGGCTAGAACAATAGCAGAAATTTCCGGTTCAGATAAGGGCGCGGCCATGGCGATCAGAGAAGTATTGCGGATGGGACATCCGCTGCTGCGGCAGCGTGCGGCCGACGTGCCGGAATTTGATACCCCGGCGCTGCACGCGCTGGTGGCGGACATGTTCGACACCATGGCGGCGCGCAGCGGCGCGGGCCTGGCCGCCCCGCAGATCGGGGTCGGGCTGCGGCTGGTGATCTTCAGCGTCGCGCACAACCCGCGTTATCCCGAGGTCGAGCCGGTGCCGAGCACGGTGCTGATCAATCCCGAGCTGCGCTTCATCGGCCACGACATCGACGAGATGTGGGAGGGCTGTTTGAGCCTGCCGGGGCTGCGTGGCCTGGTGCCGCGTCACAGCCATCTGCATTACCGCGGTTATGACCAGTACGGTGGCCTGATCGAGCGCGAGGTCCGCGGTTTTCATGCCCGGGTGGTCCAGCACGAGGTCGATCATCTGGATGGCATCCTGTATCCGCAG
>JACREF010000005.1 GCA_016218365.1 Gammaproteobacteria bacterium | reverse complement strand
TCCGCAGCGGATCCGCGATCTGAGCCAGTTCGGTTTCGAGGACGAGCTGTTTGCGCAGCAGGAAGCGCCCGCGTCGGAGTGAGCGACGGAGGTTCTGATTGATACACATTGTCGTCATGCCCGCCCTCGCCCCCGATCGGGGGCGGGCATGACAAGATCTCCTTGACTGTCATTCCGGGCGCAGCCACGCTGCGACCCGGAATCCATATTTGATAAACCAGGGACTCAATGATGGATTCCCGCTACAGCCTGCCCTCGACCCGATCGGGGGCGGGAATGATAGGATCTCCTTGACTGTCATTCCGGGCGCAGCCACGCTGCGACCCGGAATCCATATTTGATAGACCAGGGACTCAATGATGGATTCTCGCTGCAGCCTGCCCTCGACCCGATCGGGGGCGGGAATGACAAGATCTCCTTGACTGTCATTCCGGGCGCAGCCTGGCTGCGACCCGGAATCCATATTTGATAAACCAGGGACTCAATGATGGATTCTCGCTGCAGCCTGCCCTCGACCCGATCGGGGCGGGAATGACGGCCGTGGTAATTCCTGAATTCAGGAGCCTCAGATTAATTCAGAGTCTTCTTGAAAAGAATCTCCCTGCATTAGGGCGTGATCTCGCCCAGCAGCCCGGCGATGAAATCCGCCCGCTCGGCAAAGCCGGGCTGCGGCAAGGTAAAGCGCAACCGGTCGCGGCCGTTGAAGCGGAACACCTTGGAGCGGGTCTGGATCAGCTGGATCAAGCGGTCGGCATTGATCTGCGGCGCGCTGTCGAACTGTAAATGCCCCTCCTTCTCGCTGGCCTCGATCTTGCGTACGCCCAGCGGCTCGGCCAGCAGCTTCAGTTCTGTCAGGCGGAACAGGTTTTTGGCGGCCTCCGGCAGCAGGCCGAAGCGGTCGATCATCTCGACCTGCAGCTCGCGCAGCGCCTCGTTGGACGCGGCGCTGGCGATGCGCTTGTACAGCACCAGACGGCTATGCACATCCGGCAGATAGTCTTCCGGGATCAGCGCCGTGACCTGCAGATCGATCTCGGCGTGCTGCGCCAGCGGCGCATCGAGTTCGGGCTGGCGGCCGGATTTTAAGGCCTTGACCGCCCGCTCCAGCAGATCGGCATACAAGGTGAAACCGATCTCCTGGATCTGGCCGCTCTGTTCATCACCGAGCAGTTCACCGGCACCGCGGATCTCCAGGTCATGCATCGCCAGCGTGAAGCCGGCACCCAGATCGGTGATCGATTCGATCGCCTCCAGGCGTTTGACGGCGTCGGCCGTCATGACGCCCGGCGGTGGCGTGATCAGGTAGGCATAGGCCTGGTGGTGTGAACGGCCGACCCGGCCGCGCAGCTGATAGAGCTGCGCCAGGCCGAGTTTGTCGGCGCGCTCGATGATGATGGTGTTGGCGTTCGGCACGTCGATGCCGCTCTCGATGATCGTGGTGCTGACCAGTACATTGAAACGCTGGTGATAAAAGTCGGTCATCAGCTGTTCGAGTTCCTGTTCGCGCATCTGGCCATGGCCAAAACGCACCGCCGCCTCCGGCACCAGGTCGCGGATCTGCTGCGCGGTCCGTTCGATGCTGCGCACCTCGTTATGCAGCAGATAGACCTGGCCGCCGCGGCGGATCTCGCGCAGGATCGCCTCGCGGATCAGCGCGTCGTTCCATTCGCGGACAAAGGTCTTGACGGTCAAGCGGCGCAGCGGCGGGGTTGCGATCACCGACAGGTCGCGCAGCCCGGACAGCGACATGTTCAGCGTGCGCGGGATCGGCGTCGCCGTCAGCGTCAGCACATCGACCTCGGAGCGCAGTTTCTTGAAGCGTTCCTTCTGGCGCACCCCGAAGCGGTGTTCCTCATCGATGATGACCAGCCCGAGCCGACCGAACTTGATATTGTCCTGCAGCAGCTTGTGGGTGCCGATGACGATGTCGATCTTGCCGTCGGCGATGTCCGTAAGCTCCTGACTCAGCCGTTTGCCGTGGGCAAAGCGTGACAGCGATTCGACGCGGATCGGCAGGTCGGCGAAGCGGTCCTTGAAGTTCTGGTAATGCTGCTGCGCCAGCAGCGTCGTCGGCACCAGCACCGCCACCTGCCGGTCGCCATGGGAGGCGAGGAAGGCGGCGCGCATCGCGACCTCGGTCTTGCCAAAGCCGACATCGCCGCAGATCAGCCGGTCCATTGGCCGTTCATGGTTCATATCTTTGATGATGGCGTCGATCGCCTCCTGCTGATCCGGTGTCTCCTCGAACGGGAAGGCCGCGGCAAACACCGCGTACTGTTCATCGGGCGGCGGGAAGGCATGACCCTTGCGCGCCTCGCGCCGGGCGTAGATGTCGAGCAGCTCGGCGGCCACGTCATGGGCGCGCTGCGCCGCCTTGCGTTTGGCCTTGTGCCATTGATCGGAGCCGAGGCGATGCAGCGGCGCCTGTTCCGGGCTGGCGCCGGCATAACGGCTGATCAGATGCAGCGACGACACCGGCACATAGAGCTTGGCGTCCTCGGCATACTGCAGCATCAGGAACTCGGTGCTGACACCGTCGATCTCGAGGATATGCAGCCCGCCGTAGCGGCCGACGCCGTGTTCCTCATGGACCACCGGCGCGCCGGGCTCCAGCTCCGACAGGCTCTGGATCATCATGTCGGTGTCGCGTTCGCGGCGCTTGCGACGGCGGCGCTGCATGACCTGTTCACCGAACAGCTGACTTTCGGTGATGACGGCGATGGCCGGTGTCTCGATGATCAGGCCCTGATCGAGCGCGGCGACGATGATGCCGAGCGGCGCGCGGCTGGCCAGGAACTCGCTCCATTGGTTGAAGGCCTGCGGGCGACGGTTGATGTCGCGCAGCATCTCGAGCAAGGTCTCGCGCCGCCCGGCCGATTCGGCCGCGAACAGCACCCGGCCGTCGAAGTGATCGAGGAAATCCTCCAGCACCCGCAACGGTTGCACACTGCGCGTCGTCAGGTTCAGCGGCGGCGGCAGCGCGGTGGCGAAATCGATCGGCCGTTGTCCGCTCGCGGTGGCCAGGCGCTGGATCTGGCCATGGGCAAAGCCGTTGATCGCCTGTTGCAGCTGCGGCGGCGTGATGAACACCTGTTCCGGTTTCAGCGGCGGCCGCTCGCGCAGCAGCGCGGCCTGTTCATAGCGGGTATGGATCTCCTGCCAGAAGGTGTCGGCGGCCTCGGTCACCTGATCGCTGGCGATGATCAGCGTGTTGGCCGGCAGGTAATCGAACAGCAGCGCCGTCTGCTCAAAGAACAGCGGCAGATAATATTCGACCCCGGCCGGTGCCAAACCCTGGCTGACATCGCGGTAGATCGTCGAGCGCTGCGGATCGCCTTCCAGGGCCTGGCGGTAATTCTGGCGGAAGCGGGTGATCGCCTCCTCGTGTAACGGAAACTCGCGCGCCGGCAGCAGCCGGATCGTGCTGATTTTTTCCAGCGAGCGCTGGGTCTCCGGATCAAAGGTGCGGATGCTGTCGATCTCTTCATCGAGCAGATCGATGCGGTACGGCTGCTGGCTGCCCATCGGAAACAGGTCGATCAGGCTGCCGCGCACACAGAACTCGCCATGTTCCATGACCTGCGAGACATAGCGGTAGCCGCTGGCCTCGAGGCGCTGGCGCAGGCTGTCGAGGTCGAGGCGCTGGCCGACATCGAGCATCAGGCTGTAGCGGTCCAGATACGCGCGCGGCGGCAGCCGCACCATCAAGGTCGAGACCGGGATGACGAGGATGCCTTGCTGCAGCGTCGGCAGCTGATACAAGGTGCCGAGGCGTTGCGAGATGATGTCCTGATGCGGCGAGAAGTTGTCGTAGGGCAGCGTCTCGCGGTCCGGGAACAGCACCACTGGCGTCTGCTCGCCGGCGTAGAAACGCAGCTCATACTCCAGGTGTTCGGCGCTCGGTGTATCGGCGGTGATGATCAGCAACGGGCCACGGTGTTGGGCGGCGGCGCGGCTCAGCACCAGCCCGGTCGCGCTGCCATACAGCCGCGACCACACAAGCGGCTGGCCGGGCGAGGGCAATGGTGGGTCAAACGGGCTGCACGCCGGTGCGGAATCGAGCAGGCTGTCGTCAAGCTGGTTCATGGATCGTACAGGGGCGTAGTGGCCGGGGCGGCCAGTTTAGCAGAATTGGCTGCCGGCGCTCAGCCCGGCAGCCGCAGCAATATATAGAGCGCGCCGCCCCCGCCATGGCGCGGCTGGGCCGGGGTGAAGGCCAGCACCGCCGGCAGCTGGCGCAGCCAGATATTGACCTTGTGCTTGAGCACCGGCTTGTCCTGCGACAGCGTGCCCTTGCCATGGATCAGCAGCGCGCAGGTGATGCGGCGCCGCTGGCATTCGTCGATAAAGCCGAGGATGACCCGCCGTGCCTGCGGGATCGTCAGGCCATGCAGGTCGAGCTCGGCCAGGATCGGCAGCTGCCCCTGGGCCAGCTTGCGCAGCCGGTTGCGCTGGATGCCGGGGCGCATGAAGACAAAATCGTTGCCCGCGACCGGATCAAAGGCATCGGACAACACGTCATCGATGTCATCATCGACCTGCAGCGGCTGCGGCAGCGGTTGCGGCTTGGGCTTCGGACGCTCCGGGATGACCCGGTTGCTGATGACGGGCTGCACCGGGCCGACGCTGTCACGAAACAGCGCGCGTTCCTCGGCATCGAGTTCGGTCTTTTTGTCGCCTGTCATCGCTGCATCACCCGCGGTCCCAGTGATTATCGTAACATGGCGCCGTGGGGGCGGCGCCACAGGCCGGGTCCAAGGCCGCGTCGCCCCTCAGCGCGGATTGAAGCAGGCTGCTAGAATAGCGCCCATGACAGATAATCGTCCCATCGGGATTTTTGACTCCGGCCTCGGCGGCCTGACCGTGCTGGCGCAGATCCAGCGCCTGCTGCCGCACGAAGACCTGATCTATGTCGCCGACACCGCCTACCTGCCCTATGGCACGAAACCGGCCGCGCAGATCATCGAACGCGCGCTGGCGATCAGCGAGTTTCTGCTCACGCAGCAGGTCAAGGGGATTGTAGTTGCCTGCAACAGCGCGACCGCGGCCGCGATCACGACCCTGCGCACCCGCTATGCGATCCCGATCATCGGCATCGAGCCGGCGGTCAAGCCGGCGGTGATGTCCACCGCCACCGGCGTCGTCGGCATCCTGGCGACCCACAGTACCTTGAACAGCGACCGCTTCGCCGCGCTGGTCGCCAGTTATGGTCAGGGCCGCAAGGTGCTGGTCCAGCCCTGTCCGGGTTGGGTCGAGGCCGTCGAGCGCGGGCAGCTTAACACCCCGGACATCCGCCAGCGGGTCGAGCAGGCCATCGCGCCATTGCTGGCGCAGGGCGTCGATCACCTGGTGCTGGGCTGCACCCATTATCCGTATCTACTACCGTTGATCCGTCAGGTGGCCGGCCCGCACATGATCATCATCGACCCCAGTCCGGCGGTGGCGCGGCAGCTGATGCACCGGCTGAGGGAGATCGACGCGCTCGCCGACGAGGGCCGGGCGGGCAGCGAGCGCTTCTATAGTAGTGGGCCGGCCGCGGCCGCGCAGCCGGTCATGGCCGCCTTGCTGGGCCGGCCGGTCAGCGTGTCGGCCTTGCCGGCCTAGGCATCCCGCACGAGCTGAAGATGCCCGCCAAGACGGCGGCGAATTCAGCGCAGTCATCGTAAATACAAGACCTTAGCCGCCGATCCAGCGCGCGCCCGGGTTGACCTTTGGAAAGCCGATCAGTAATATAGCCGGCTCAACCGATCCCCGATAGCTCAGTCGGTAGAGCAGCGGACTGTTAATCCGTTGGTCGCAAGTTCGAGTCTTGCTCGGGGAGCCATATTCCCAAGGCCTGGAGAGTGCGTCCAGGCCTTGTTATTTTCACCCCCTAGATGATCGTTCCGCAGTGACAGGGCATGGCAACATACCTTGGCGCTGTGGCGTCATTTATTTTTCGTATTCCATGCCTTGCAACGAATGGCTGCTTAGGCTGGGCAGGGATTAATCCGTAGCCGGCGGTAGCAAGTATCGCTATTATCGGTAGCTGTTATAGCTCAAACCCTGATTAGTAAAACGAGAGCTGGGGTTGGTCAATCGCAGGTTAGGTAGCTGCGACACTTTGCGAATTTTTTCCAATCATTAGTATTTATAAGGGATGGTGTCGACATGATTAGAGCTTTTTTATCGCATTCAAGTAAGGATAAAGATCGCTATGTCAGGATCGTCGCTAACTGCTTAGGGAAAGAAAATGTTATTTACGATGAGTATTCTTTTGAAGAGGGTGAGAGAACGATTTCCGAAATATTGCTCGGTCTTGATAAGTCAGCATTATTTGTATTTTTTGTATCTAACCATTCTCTTGACTCGCCACATGTAAGCAAAGAGCTTGATGAGGCATATGGCAAGCTGAATAGTAGTGATCTGCGAAAGATATACCCGATCCTCATTGATAGCAGCATAACTCATGATGATTCAAGAATAAAAAGCTGGCTAAAAGATGATTATAATATCCGGCTAATATCAAGACCGACTATTGCTGCAAGAAGGATTCGGGGAAAGCTTCGTGAGATCAGTTGGGATAATCATCCAGAGGTTAAAAGGCGACAAAATCTTTTTGTTGGGAGAAATGATAAACTTGAAGAATTTGAGGAAAGAATTGATGATTTCTATGCATCAAAGCCAAAATGCGTGATCGTGTCAGGATTGCCAGCCATTGGTCGCCGGACATTTGTTAAGAACGCACTATTAAAATCAAATATCACTAAAAGTAGTTATGAGTACCCGTCAATTTATTTGGGTCGCAATGATAGTGTCGAGGATTTTATTGTAAAGCTAAATGATCTTGGTTATGCGGACGCAACTGATGACATTGTTAGCCTTATAGATAAGTCTCTAAATGATAAAATTTATATTGCAGCAAATTTAGTTAAGGCGGCGCAAGATAGCAAAGATATTATTCTGGTTCTTGATGACGGTTGTATCGTCAACTATAAGAGAGAGGTGGCGGGCTGGTTTGACCGTATTATTAACGACCATCACCTTAGTAATCAGGCTGTCATTGCCTGTGCCTCGAAGTACAAAGTTAGCTACAGCGATAGAAAAAACAAGGATAGCTATTTGTTTATCAACTTGCCAGAGCTTTCAGTCTCAGAGAGGAGAAGGTTGTTTAGCAAGCTCTTAGAGATTCATAATATTATTATGGATGCACATGATTTTGATATGTTTTCTGAACAGTTTTATGGCTTTCCTGATCAAATAATATTTTGTATTGAACTTATCGAAAGACATGGCCTTGATAAGGCGAAAAAAGATGTATATCAGCTCACCGCATATAACACAGATAGGGCCTCTGTGCTTTTAAGAAATTATGATGAAAATGAAGGATACCTTCAATTCATAAGACTCTTGGCCCAGTTTGAGTTTATTAGCATAGATTTTATATTTGATATTGTAGAAGAGGCTAAGTATGCGCCTGTTCTAGAAATGCTGATGGCTGAAAATATATGTGAATTTATTGGATCTGAAGCGATATATATTCGATTAAATGATGTGGTTAGAGATTTTATTAAAAGAAATCAGTTCGAGATAAAAGAAGAGTATAAGATTAGGATAAAGAAACATGTAAAAACCTTTATAGAGGAAGATAAATGGTTGGATCGTGACTCTTCTGATTATCTATTTTCAGTTAAAGAGGCGCTAGAGGAGGGTGTTAATATAAATTATTCAAAAATTATCCCCTCTCACATGCTTCGATGCATGAAGGATCTTTATCAAAAGCGCAAGGGCTATGAGCGCATAATCGAATTAGCTGATATTTTGCTCGATAGAGCAAGCAACTTGGACGCAGATTTTGTTTCTGATGTAAGATATTACCTTTGTCTCTCTTTGGCGAGGCTCAAAAATGATAGGCTTTTAAGGGAAGTGCAAAATATTCAGGGTGACGAGCACAATTTTTTACTAGGATATTATTATAGACTTAAAGGCAGGCATAGAGATGCTATTAGCAGGCTGGAGCCTATCCTAAATAAACAATATGTCGGCGCGCGTGCAAAAAGAGAGCTTGTGCAGGTGCTTATACAGATTGAAGAGTACGACAGCGCCTTAATTTATGCGAGGCAAAACTATTCGGAAAATAGAGGTAATATTCACCATGTACATGCTTATTTTAATTGTCTGATTTATAGCAATGATTATTTTCAGCATAAGGACACGTTGCGAATGTTATATGAAGAGCTCGAAAGTAGTGGGTCTGATGTGGGCCGTCAAATGGCAATGACATCGAAAGCGCTCTACTTGGCGAGATGCTGCAGTGACTATAGGGGTGCCATAAATGTTATCAATGATGCAATAAGCACATACCATGATATTCATTATCCTTATCTTATGAAATTCGAGTTAGCCGTTAAAGGCGGTGACATTTTATGCATGAAAGAGGCTATGACAGAATTAGAGAAGCTTCATAAATCGCATGCAATTTCTGAAAGAACGTTCACAAAACAAAAGGCCTATCTGATGGGATATGAAGGAAACCTCGAAGGAGGTGAGAAGGTTCTATTAAGTGGTTTAACAGATTATCCATTAGATACAAAGGATAAAATACTACGCAGCTTTCAGGATCATTTTAGAAAAGTGAAAAATATTTAGGGACACCTATTAGCCAGCTTCCTGCAAGTGGACAATAACATTTCTGCCAACGATGTTGGCGCTGCCTGCTTGCCATCGCTTCGCCCTGTTCGCGCCCGGTCTTTCCGCTGTTGATGTCGGATGAAACCATCCGCATCAGTCACCCATCGGGATCAAGGCCTGCTCGATGTAGCCTGAGCGGCCCCTGGCGCCTGCAGGCGCCCCACAAAATACTCGGTGCCACACCGTGTCCAATACGTTGCTCACAGAAGCTGTGGCTCGGCATCAAACGCAGAAACGGCAGAAACGGGGACAGATTTATTTATTCGGTCCTTCCGGAATTGCCGTGGGTTGATAGATTATGTATGAAGGAAGTTTTAAGAGGAAGCCTTCATGCGAGACACCGATCTGTACCGGCAGGTATTGGGGCTGGATAAGCCCTGGACTGTGGAGCGGGTTAACCTGGATGTGGCGGGTCAGCGGGTAGACATCTGGGTGGAGCATGAGGATGGGACGGTGTGGAGCTGCCCGCAGTGTGGGCATGGGTTGTCCTGCCGGGACCATGCCGAAGAGCGAGTGTGGCGACATCTGGATACCTGTCAGTTTCGGACCAGAAACGGGGACAGATTTATTTATTCGATTACTGCCAGAGAGTCCAAAGGGTCAGACTCAATTGAAATGCTCAAGGCCAATTGACGAGCCCGCGTCAAGGTTTTACCTTGGTGGTACCTTTGTAAGGGGACCGTCATGGCATCCACCACCACGCTGAAACTGCCTGAAGAATTGAAGGCGCGCATTGCATCCGTCGCTCAGGCGTCCGGCAGGACTCCGCACGCCTTCATGGTCGAGGCGCTGGAAACCCAGGCCCGTTTAGCTGAAATGCGGCAGTCTTTTATCAGTGACGCCATCGCCTCTGCCACCGAGGTGGATGCCGGCGGCGCACTCTATGCGATGGAAGACGTGCAGGCTACATCCTCGCGCGCACCGCCGGCACGTCCGCGAAGCGCCCCAAACCCGTCACCGGCACCGACACCAAGGCCAGGAAGCGCACAGCCAAACGCACCACGCGGTGATGCTCATGCCCACCGTGCATTTCACCGGGCGCGTACTGTCCGACCTCGAACGGATATTCCAATTTCTCGAACAGGACGCACCGGATCTCGCCATGACGGCGGGTGAAGCGATCGTCGATGCCACCTCGGTATTGCAGCGTCACCCGCTGATCGGGCACCCCGCCGCGCACAGGCTGGATCTATAACTCACTGTTTTAGAAAATCATTAGTGCGATGTCTGTAAATAGACACTCAGGATTATTCTGAGTAACATATTCAGCCTGTTCATATCGCTTGAGTTTGGGGAAAGGATGCCCGATACTATTTGCAACAACACCCCCCACGCCTCTCCTCGGAAGCGCACCATGGGGGGTTTCTTTTTTTCGGGGCCAGGGAAATGAAGTTTTCCAAACCCGCCACGACCATCGATCAGCAGATTGACCTGCTTGTCAGCCGGGGCATGGCAATCCCGGACAGGGATAAGGCCCGGCACTACCTCAACCATATCAGCTATACCGCCTTGGGGCCTACTGGCTTTCATTTGAAGCCGATCACGCCTCCCATGCCTTTCGGGCAGGCGTCACATTTGAAGATGTGCTGAACCTGTATATCTTTGATCGTGAATTACGATTGCTTATCATGGACGCCATCGAACGCTTAGAAGTGTCGATCCGTGCTCAATGGGCCCATTATCTCGCCCACACGTATGGCCCTCATGCCTATCTTGAGCAGCCGATCTTCAAAGACCCGGGGGCGTATCAACGCTGCCTGGACAAACTGAAAGATGAGCTGGACCGTAGTAAAGAAGTGTTCGTGACACACTATCACAACACGTACACTGACCCCGCCCTGCCGCCGATCTGGGTGGTGGCAGAGGTGATATCGCTAGGGCAGCTGTCCAGATGGGTCGCCGAGCTAAAGCATGGCCGGGATCGGCAGGGCATCGCCCGTTGCTACGGCGTGGATGAAACCGTGCTGACTTCATTTTTGCACCACCTGACTATTGTGCGGAACATCTGTGCCCATCACGGCCGCCTGTGGAGTCGCCGGCTCAGCTTCCAAATAAAGATACCGCGCCGTCCAGAGCAGCTCTATCGCAGCATGAACCATCAAGAGCCCAGGCTGTTGTATAACACGCTGGTGATGCTGGAATACTTTATGAATATCATCAGCCCCGACCATCATTGGAAAAATCGGCTGCTGGATCTGCTGCACAAGCATCCTGTCGCCAATGTCTTGGCCATGGGCTTCCCCGATGACTGGCAAGGCCGGCCGATATGGCGGGCATCGCCGCAATAGCCATTTTGATCGAGTCTGGCGCAGTGTCTGGCAGGGATTAATCCTCGATAGTACTGGGACAGCAGTGCCTTGTGAATGTTTTGACGCCTATGGCATAGTCAGGGCATCATTATGAATAGATGCGATCATGATTTGGTATCGGGAGCACGGCGCCGTGATAACGACTGGCAAAGCATTTGAGCAGGCTCATATCGCCGCGGTAGTTACAAATTCAACTTTTACCCCTTCCACAAAGCAGCTTGCTGCAACTGTTGGTGTCTATCTTTTGCATTACAGTGAATTTCCAGCATTCCACGAAAAATTGTAACGATAAACGGAATGTTTAGGGTAATGTTTAGGGTCAGAGTAAAAACTCAATTCATCATCCAAACGATATATCACTATGAACATCTCAACGGGGGAATGAGAGTTCTTTGAACAACTGCCGTATGTGACCTTCGTCCCCGTACTTTCTTGGGGTACCCCTCGCTGTAACCTCTTCCAGATATGGTAGTACAGCACGTGGCTTCAAAGAGTATGTGCCTGACCGCAATATATTGCGAAGGTTTCGTTTCAAGATGCTAAAGAGCGGCGGTGCGAACCCATGCGCCCGCTCTGTTGATCAGAAAGACTTGTCGAATCGTCAGGCCAAGACCGACCAGGCCGATGAGGCCCAGGCCGATACAGGCAAATTCTAAAAAGCTGCTGATGAACTCTGCGTTCGGGGCGACTGCAAAGCCCATCATGGATATAAAGCCGCTGCCGAGCATGAGCAGGATGTTGTTGGTGAGATCAATGGTCATCGTTTTGCTTGTATCGATGTTTCTTGCGGCCAGCGTATGATACGTGTCGTTTTTCTGATGGCATGCGACGAGGATCTCATCTCCGATGCCTACATAGCGGGCCAGATCACCATGAATCTTGACCTTGTATTTCCCGAGTATGCAATCCATTTCACCATTGCTGGCCGCTGGCGTTAACTGATTCACCTGGCCGCGCAGTAACTGCAGTGTCATATCGTTCTCCATGCTGATAAATGATCGATCAGGCTTGATGGTGGAAGGCGCCGGATGCCATGGCGGTATCATGCACCTATATTTGGCGGAAAGGTAAACAATATTTGGCAATATTTGGGATCAGAGAAAACTCAACCCATTCATCTGGTAACCAATGTGTTTACTTCTGCGGCAGGTCTTGGCTGCGGGTAATCCCATGTAGCACGAGCTCCCGGAAGATACTATCGATTTCGGCCGGGGATATCTTTGCCTTGTGGTCGAGCCACCAGGTCAGAAGGGTGATGAATGCGCCGACGACAAATTCAACGATGACTTCGCGTTTCTTTGCATCGGGCGTGGTTATTTTCAGCGTCGCGGCGATGTCATCATGCACCAGTTCTGCCAACACCTTGCGTAGCTGCTGCATCACCACCGTGCCGCCGCGTTGACCGACCAATGCCATGTAAAGCTCCCGGTGTTCGAGGGCATGTTCAAACATCGCCAGGCTGAACCCCAGGCTGCGTGCCTTGGGATCGCCACGCTTGGCCAGCGCCTGTTTTTGCTGTTCAAGCAGTAGCTCGCGCAGGTGCGTGAAGCCGCTGCGCAGCAAATCCTCCTTGCCGGTGTAATGGGCATAAAATGTCGAGCGTCCCACATTGGCCTTGTCGATGATGTCCTGGATCGTGATGCCGTCATAGCCTTTTTTCAGGATCAGGCTGATCAGCGCCTCGTGCAGCAAGGCCCGGGTGCGCAGCATCCGGCGGTCGGTGAGGTCTTTTTTCATAGGCCTGCTCTCCGGGTTATCGGACTGTTTTGCGTCATTTGTTCGATATGGGACATCAGGGCAGGTTCAGTCATGGTCATTATAGGACATGATGTTCATTATTGAATACATAGTCCATAAGCTATTGCTCACCGAACAGGAGTCCTGTATGACACACCACTATCCACTCACCGGCCTGCCGAAGGCGCATCGGCAATTTCGTGCCCATATGTGGATCTTCGGCGCGTTCGGCCTGATCGCCGGGCTGATCTTGCTGGTCTATGTTCCGACGCTTGAGGCAGTATCCAGATCCTTGCTGTTGTTCGCCGGTTTTCATCTGATGGGTGCGTTGGTGCTGGGTGCCACGCTTTATTTCATTGCACTGAGGAGGTTGCTAAGGCGGCTGATACGGCCGCAGACCCATGGCAGGGTTTCCGATGTGCAGCAGTTCAATTTTGGCTGGGGGCCGGCATGGATGAACGGCTTGGCCATCGCCGCGCTGGTGACGGCATTTATTGCCGTTGCGGTGCAGACGCTGGCACCGGCCTGGTGGCCGCTGTCGTTCCTGCTGATATTTCTGGCGGCGAACTTTATCGCCGGCAATCAGCTCATGCGCTCAATCAGAAGGCCCGACCATGTCGTGTTGCCGATGGTCGATGTGCTGTCCGGCGACGAAGACCTGGTGCTGGATGCAGGGTGCGGGACTGGACGGACGTCGATCGCACTGGGTCGGGTGCTGAAAAAGGGCCGGATCGTGGCGCTGGATCGATTCGACGCCGGCTACATCGACGATGGCGGCCGGGCGCTGCTGGAGTCGAATTTGCGTCTGGCCTCGTTGGCGGACCGGGTGCAGATCGAGACCGGGGACCTGACGGCGCTGCCGTTTCCCGACAATCATTTTGACAGTGCCGTCAGCACACATGTGTTTGATCATCTGGGGCGCAACAAGGAGGTGTGTTTGCGTGAGATACGCCGGGTATTAAAACCGGGCGGCTGCTTTCTGATGGCGGTATGGGTGCCGGGCTGGAGCATGTTTACAGTGGCCAATGTGTTGTCCTGGCTGCTGAGCTCCCGCACGGCCTGGAAAGAGATGGCGGTGCGTGCTGGCCTGGCCATCGTGGATGAAGGCGTCTTTAACGGTACCTGGTTCGTGGTGCTGGAGAAACCGGCGCTGTTCCCAAGGCCTGCAGATACGCTGTATCATCAGGTCGACTCATAAGAAAGTTTAGGGTCAGGGTAGAATGGCACTTAAGCGTTTTTAATAGGAGGTAGCCTGGGTTGAACGGAGTGAAACCCGGGTTTCGCTGTCGCTCAACCCAGGCTACCCGCCGGCTACCTCCTTAAGTAAGTGCCATTCGGGTCAGGGTAAAAACTCAATTCATCATCCAGGCACGCTATCACCATGAACATTACATTAACGCCTGTCCAGGCGCGGCTGCTGGGCTGTTTGATCGAGAAGGAGATGACCACTCCTGATTACTACCCGCTGTCACTGAACTCGCTGACCGCGGCGTGCAATCAGAAATCCAACCGCGATCCGGTGCTGAGCCTGAGCGAGCGCGAGGTGCAGGAGGCGCTGGATCAGCTGATCAAACAGAATCTGGCGGCGCAGCGCAGCGATTTCAGCGCGCGGGTGCCCAAGTATGCGCACAAGCTGACCGGTACGCTGACCCGCCCCACGGAGTTTTCACCTGCCGAGCTGGCCATCCTGTGTGAGTTGTTGGTGCGTGGCCCGCAGACACCCGGTGAGCTGCGCACCCGGGCGGCGCGCATGCATCCGTTTGCCGACCATGACGAGGTGGTAAATGTATTGCTGGGGCTGGCGACCCGCAAGGAGCCGGTGGTCATCGAGCTGCCGCGCCAGGCCGGCCGCCGCGAGGCGCGTTATCACTGTTTGTGGACAGATATGCCGGCCGAGGAGGCCGCCACAGCGCCTGCCGCCATACAACGGGCGGCGGCGCCGGATCATGAGGCGCGGCTGCAGGCCCTGGAGGAACAGGTGGCCGAACTGACGGAGTTGGTGCGCGCGCTGCAGCAGCGAAATACCTGAGTGCAGTTTGGGGTCAGAGTAAAGGGTCAGTTTGCAGTTTGGGGTCAGAGTAAATACTCATTCCGCCACTATAGAGAACCAGTCACTATGGCGAAGAGTTTTTACTCTGACCCCAAACTGACAAACTGGACAGCGGCGGCAGATTCCACGCCGCCCGCGCCTGGTCACAGCGTTCGTTCGGCTGGCCATGCTGCCAGGAATACTGCAGCTCACGGCAGGTCGAGGGGCGGGAGGGGTAGATCGAGCACGCGGTCTGTGCGCCGACCTCGCCGCGCAGCGCGATGCAGCGCGGGGTCTTGTCCCACGTGCCCTGCATGGCCAGCAGCGTCGGCGACACCTTCTCGGTCAGCTCGAGCGGCACAGCGTCGCCGAGTTCCGGCGCGGCCTCGGCCCAGTAGAAACTGACGCGGTATGCGGCGCAGCAGGCGCCACAGCGGTTGCACGGGGTGATGTCAGACATCAGGACACATTAAACAGTGTACGGGCGGCAAGGCAAGCATTGCGGTCAGTGTATGCCCAGGTCGGCTGTTTGGTGGCGAAGAAGTTGAATTAGATTGAGTATTCCCTATAATAACGCCCCATGGAATTGGGTTTTTACAGGACGCCTCTATCCCGCAGGACGCGCAGCGCCCGGCTGCCGGCGCTGCTGCTGGGCGCGACGCTGGCGCTGTGTGTGACGGTGCCGGTGTGGGCCGCCCGTCCGGATGGCGAGGCCCCGGCCCCCGCTGAGGGTGGATCGGTGACCTTGCATCAGGCGCTGCCGCAGCTGGTGGCCCGCGCCGTTGGCCGCAATCCCTTGAGTGAATTCGATCTGCTCCCGGCTGAACAGGTCCCGCCGCCGCCCGCGGCTGAGTCCTCGACCACTGCCGTCAATGACTCAGAAGTGATGCCCGCGGAATCTCCCGGCCATGCCGCCGAGGCCTTGAACACGCTGTTCCCGTTACCGGCATTGCTGGCCATGGGGATGCTGGATGTGCCCTATGTGCGCGGCGGCACGTCAACCAGCGGTGTGGATTGCAGCGGGCTGGTCGCCTATGCCTTTCGCCAGGCCGGGCTGCAGGTGCCACGCACGGTCCGCGAGATGTTCACCCGGGTGACGCCGGTGGCGCTGGATGATCTGCTGCCGGGTGATCTGGTGTTCTTCAAGGTGCGCAACAACACGGTGTCGCATGTCGGCATCTACATTGCGGCCGGGCGTTTCATCCATGCGCCGCGCACCGGCAAGTTCGTCACCTTTGCCAACCTCAATAATCCCTACTGGAAAAAGCGCATCGTCAGCGGTGGACGTGTGCTGGGCGCGGTGCGCGACCAGCTGATGCCGTGGTGACGGCTGTCACCTGCTTGATCCCCTGCTGATATGACGGCGTTTGACTGGATCGGTACCCTGGCCGGCACCTTGACGACGGTCGCCTTCATCCCGCAGGTGCTGAAGACCTGGCGCTCACGTTCGGCGCACGATATCTCGCTGTTCATGTTCATCCTGTTCAGCTGCGGCGTGTTGCTGTGGCTGGTCTATGGCGTGGTGCTGCACTCGTGGCCGATGATCATCGCCAATGGCATCACCTTGCTGCTGGCGCTGTCGATGCTGTATCTGAAGGTCATGGATGTTGTGGCAGCGCGCTCGCGTCTGCAGCAGGCTGAACAGCGCACGTTATGAGAAAAACGCGCTGCCTCGGCTGAGCGCGTTTTTCACCGTGGGAGGCTTTGATTGTCGTAGTGTCGTCATGCCCGCCCCTGATCGGGGACGAGGGCAGGCTCCAGCGGATATCCATAACGATCTATAAGACCTGGATTCCCACTTTTGCGGGCATGACAAGATCTCCTTAACTGTCATTCCGGGCGCAGCCACGCTGCGACCCGGAATCCATATTTGATAGACCAGAAACTCAATGATGGATTCCCGCTTGCGCGGGGATGGCGGTGGTTGAGATTGTTGAATTACGCGGATGTTCCTTGGTTTTTAACCTTTGCCAGGCGCCGCTGCGGCGCCGGTCTTTTTTGGCAGCCGCAGCACTAACAACAACGGCAGCATCGCGGCAAAACTCCAGGTGACGAGGAAGAAGGCGTCGAGGATGCCGAGCATCTGGCTCTGACGTCCCAGCTCGGTGGCCAGCAGCGGTGCGACCGACGGGGCATGGATGCCGAGCTGGGCCTGCGCCAGATAGTCGCGCAACGCCGGGTTGCCTTCATGCAGCGCCCCGCCGAGCTGGTTCCACGCAATCTGCGCATGATCGGTCAGCACCTTGGCAACGATCGAGATGCCAATCGCTGAACCGATGGTGCGCAGCACGCTGTAGACCCCGGCGGCCTCGGCGGCAAAGCGCGGCTCCAGTGTCGAGAACGCCACCGTCGACAAGGGCACGAACACCAGGCCGAGGCCAAAGCCCTGGATGATGGCCGGCACCACGATCCAGAAGATGTCGATATTCAGTGAATACTGGGTCGTCAGATAGGAACCGAAGGTGAAGATGGTGATGCCGCTAGCGATCAGCAGCCGGGGATCGACGCGGCGGATGATGCGGCCGACCACCATCATGCTGATCATGCTGGCGATGCCACGCGGCGCCAGCGCAAAGCCGATGGTCAGCGCCGGGTAGGCGAACAGATTGGCCAGCATCAACGGTTGCAGCATCAAGGTGCCGAACAGGCCGAGGCCAAAGATCGCCAGCAGCAGGCTGGAGGTCGCGAAGTTGCGGTCGCGAAAGATCAGCGGATTGATGATCGCGTGTTCGCGCATCTGCAGGCTGTGCCAGACATAGGCCAGCAGGCTGAGGATGCTGAGGGTGGCGGCGATCTGGATCTGTGTCGAGCTGAACCAGTCGAGCTGGCTGCCGCGATCGAGGACGAACTGTGCGCCGCTGATGGTGACGATCAGATACGCCAGCCCCCACCAGTCCATGCGGCGCTCGCGCAGCGGGCTGTTGGCGACGACGCGCCAGGTCAGCAGCGCCGAAAAGATGCCGACCGGCAGATTGATGAAGAAGGTCCAGCGCCAGCTCGCGGCATCGGTCAGCCAGCCGCCGAGTGTCGGGCCGAGGATCGGTCCGACCATGACACCGACACCCCAGATCGCCATCGCGCGGCCGCGCTCCTCCTGTGGAAAGATCTGCAGCATGATCGATTGCGACAACGGTACCAATGCGGCGCCGAAGATTCCCTGCAACAACCGGAACGCCACCATCTCTTCGAGCGAGTTGGCGATGCCACACAGCGCCGAGGTGATCGTGAAGCCGGCGATGCTCGCGATCAGCAAGCGGCGCTGGCCGAGGCGATCGGTCAGATAACCGGTCAGCATCATGACAATGGCCGAGGCGACCAGGTAACTGGTCAGCACCCAGCTGATCTGGTCCGGGGTTGCGCCGAGCTGGCCCTGCATCTGCGGCAATGCGACGTTGACGATGGTGGTGTCGATCACCTGCATCACCGTCGCCGACATCACCGCGATGCTGGTCAGCAGCCGGTGGCGCTGCATGTCCTTTACATCATGGGCCGGGGCGCTGTGTTCAGTGGCCATCGCTGGTGGTGTCGATGCGGACATGGGCACTGGTGCCAACCCGCAATGGATGTTCCGGTTCCACATCCAGTACCCGGATCTTCACCGGTACCCGTTGCGTGATCTTGACCCAGTTGCCGCTGGCGTTCTGCGGCGGCAGCATCGAGAAGGCGACACCGCTGGCGGCATTGATGCTCTCCACCTTGCCCCGGAAGGTCCGGTTCGAATACATGTCGACATCGATCGTGACCGGCTGGCCGGGCCGGATCCGTTCCAGCTCGGTCTCCTTGAAATTGGCCTCGACCCAGAAGTTGTGGTCGCAGACCACGACAAAGTTGGACAGCCCTTGTTGCACGGCATCACCCGGCTGCAACGACAGCTGGGTCACCGTGCCATCGCAGCTGCTGTTGACGGTGGTGTTGTCGAGCTGCCACTGTGCCTCGCCCAGTGCGGCCAGCGCGACGCGCACCGATTGATTCTGATCGCCCGGTGCACCGAGGCGTTCACGGGCCTCACGCAACCGGGCGCGGGCGACGGCCAGCGCCGCGGCATTGGCGCGCTGTTCGGCGTCAGCGTCTTCGCTGGCCTGCGCCGAGACAAAATTGCCGGTCTGCAAGTCGCGGGCACGCTGGGCGCGGCGCGTGCTGTTGTCGAGCAGGATCTCCAGCCGTGTCACCTCCGCCTCGGCGGAGACCACGGTGGCGGTGTCGTGGGAGACATCCTGCCGCACCTGGTCGAGCGTGGCGCGCGCCCGGTCCAGCGCCAGACGGAAACTGCTGGGATCGATCTTATACAGCACATCGCCGGCATGGACATAGTGCTGGTTGCTGACCGCTACCTCGGCTACGCGGCCACTGACCTGCGGGGCGATATGGACCACGCTGGCGGTGATGTAGGCGTTGTCCGTGGCAGGGTAATGCAGGCTATATAAATGATAGCCATAGAATCCACCCCCGACGGCGGCGACGGCGGCCACGGTGATGATCAGGCGTTTTTTCATGACGGCTCCATCAATGTTCGTCGGTGTTCTGTTCAGCGCGTTGCTTGATCTGTTTGAGTACCGCGCTGGCAACGGCCAGGTCCTGTGGCGACAGGCCGCTGAGCAATTCGGCGCGCAGGCGGCCGGCGATCTGGCGGATGTCGCGCATGATGGCGCGGGCCTTGGCCGTGCCATGCACGGTCTTGGCGCGGCGGTCGCTGCTGGACAGCCGGCGTTCGACCCAGCCATCCTCCTCCATGCGGTCGAGCAGCCGCACCAGCGTCGGGCCTTCGATGCCGAGGCGGCTGCTCAGTTCGATCTGGGTCAGGTCGTCCTCGGCCAGATGCAGCTGCACCAGCAGCTGCCATTTGGCCTGGCTGAGGCCGAGCGGGCGCAGCCGTTGATCGAGGCGGTTGCGCCAGATCCGCGCGGTCTCGCCGAGCAGCAGGCCGAAATTGTCCTCACTGGCCATGGTGATTAGATAGCCTTACATTAATTAGCACACTATCAATTATCGGTGCCGGTACCGGCATCGTCAAGTGACCGCTGACAGCAAACGGCGCTGTTCGCGTCCGGGGATGGCAGGCCGTCATGCCATGGCTACTTCGATATCAACTACACCGGAGTACCCGGTTTCTGTACACTCTCGTTTCAGATCATGATTTTGCAGGCAAGACACCATGAGTTTATATAAAGGTAAAGACCCCGCGCGCCGTCATCGCAAAGGTGCACCACCGTCCCGTCCTGCGCCTGGATCAGCGCCCAGATCAGAACCGCGAGAACCGCGGCCGCGTCAGGAGCTGAAATATTATGGCGTGGCATGTTGTCTGGCCTTGTGGCAGCAGCGTCCGCAGGATGTCATTCGTATCTATGTCACCGAGCAGAGCTGTAAGCAATTCGGTGCGATGCTGAAATGGGCGGCGGCGCAACGGCTGGCCTATCATCTGGTGCCCGAAGAGGATCTGCAACGGCTGACCGAATCGATCCATCATCAGGGGATCTGTGTGCTGGCGCGTGAACCAGTGGCCTGTGAGTTTGCCCAGCTGCACAGCGCGCTCGCCTCCCGGGACGGCCCTCATCTGCTCGGCTACCTCGATGGGGTCGAGAACCCGCATAACCTCGGTGCAGTGGTACGCAGCTGTGCCCATTTTGGGGTTGAATACCTGCTCGGTGAACAGGGCAGGTTGCCGCGGATGTCGCCGTCGGCCTGCCGGATTGCCGAGGGCGGGGCCGAACATGTCCAGCTGGTGCTGCTGCAGGATCGCGATGTAGAGCTGAATGCATTGCATGCGCAAGGGTTTCAGCTGATCGCGGCCGGGGCGGACGGCGAACCCTTGTATGACCAACCCTTGCCGGCGCGCAGTGTGCTGGTCATGGGGGCTGAGGGGGGCGGTGTGTCCAGCGGCTTACGCGCCCGTGCCGATCGCATCGTTGCGATCCCCGGTTCAGGGCAGGTCGAGAGCCTGAATGTGTCGGTGGCCTTTGCCGTCATCGCCGCAGAATATACCCGGCAGCGTTTGCAACGGCCCCGGTCTGACAGCAGGTCTGACAGCAGATATGGCGGCAGACCTGCTGTCAGACCGAGCAATCGCAACGGTGCGCGGCGGTGAGGGCTGTTCGATGCGCCGTGCACAGATGATGTTGCGCCACGGGGCGATGTTGCTGGTGCTGCTGCTCAGCTGTGGCAGCTGCGCATTATGGGCCTTTGAGACCTCGATGGAGATCAGCCAGGCCGATCTGCAGGCGCGGACCGTCAAGCTGTTTCCGCAGCACAGCACGACGCCGTATGCCAAGGTCGTGTTGTCCGATCCCTTGGTGCAGCTGCACCCGAAGGAAAACCAGCTAGCGCTGGCTCTGACGGTGCAGCTGTTTCTGGGCGACCTCCCGCTTGGCCACACGCGCGCTGAGGTGGTCGGGCGGCTGGAATACACCCCGGACAGCGGCGAGTTCTATCTGCGCGACGCCCGGGCGGCCAACCTCGATCTGTCGCGTTTGGCGCCGGAGCTGGCGCCTGCAGTCGAGAACTCGATCAATGAGCTGGTGCGCGGGGTGCTGGATCATCACCCGCTGTATGTCCTCGATGAGCAGGATGCGCGGCAGCGGATGATGAAAAGGCGGATGAAGTCTGTCGAGGTGCGCGACGGCAGGCTGCTCATCTTCTTTGACATGTAGCTGAGTCATGCCGGAGGCCGTTGGAAATTCATGCTGCTGCGGGTCGGGCCTGGCCTGCGCGGAATGTTGTCAGCCTTTGCTGAGCGGGGTGCGGCAGGCGGCCACGGCCAGTGCGTTGATGCGCTCGCGCTATGCGGCCTTTGCCGTGGACGATGCCGCATATTTGCTGGCGACCTGGCATCCGCAGACCCGTCCGCCACAGCTTAAGCCCCAGGACCTGGGGGATGTGCAATGGCTGTCATTACAGATCACGGATGTCGCGTCGGGCGGTGAACAGGATCAGCACGGAGAGGTCGAGTTCATCGCCAGATACCGCATGAACGGCAGGGTGGAGAGCCATCACGAGCGCAGCAGATTCTCACGCGTGCAGGGTCAGTGGCTGTATGTCGATGGTGGGCTGCTGCCGACAACGGCAGCCGTCAAAACGGGACGCAATGCCCGCTGCGAATGCGGTAGCGGTCGCAAATACAAGCAGTGTTGCGGGCGCCGATCAGGTGCTTATGACACACTATGATGTATGGATCTATTGAATGTTGTCGTCGACAGGATGTTTCGTTTGATCATGGATGTATCGCGTCTGCGTCATTGCGTGCGTGTACCGGTCCTGCTGATGTGTCTGTTGATCGGTGGGGTTGTCTGGGCGGCGGATACCGAACCGGCCCAGGATGCTGGGATACCTTGTCCGTCTGGCCAGGATGACTGCATCCAGGCTCCCGCAGCGCCGCCTGATCAGCCGCGTCCTGTGTTGCAGGGTGGCGCGCTGGCGCACAGCGTCCATGCCCTGTCTGCCCGTATCGATTCATTCTTTGCCAATGAAAAGCTGTACCAGGACACGACCGGCAGTATCTTGCGCGTCAATGGTGATACGATTTTTAATGATGCCGGTGAGGTCGGCTTCGAGGGCAAGATCAAGCTGCGGCTCAAGTTGCCGCGTACCGAGAAGAAGTTGCGTTTGACGCTGGAGAGTGATCCAGAGATCGAACGTAACACTGCCGATACCGGTTTCCACGGTTCGCCAACGACAGCGGTCACCAAGGCTGATTATTATGCCGGCCTGCAATGGCTGGCTGACGTGGGGCAGGGCTGGCAGACCGGGTCCAGCATCGGCCTCAAGCTGGATGGGGGGAGTCCGGATTATTTTCTCAGGCTCCGCTTATCCAAGGTGATCCCGCTCGGTGGCTGGACGCTGCGCCGGGACGGTTCCTGGTTTATGTATGGGCAGGCCGGGGCCGGCATCGATGCCGCCATCGAGTTCGATCATTTGCTGGCGGACCACTGGTTGTTCCGTTCACGCAGTTTTGTCAAGTATGAGATCGAGCCGGAGACCAGCAGTCCCGGCCAGACCTTTTATATCTTCCATGCCATGGATAATCTGCGCGAACTGGTGTACGAGCTGGGCGTTACGGGTGTGGATGCGCTCAATCAATCATTAACAACCGATTATCTGTTTGCGGTGCGCTATCGTCAGGCCATCCATCAGGACGTGGTGTTCATCGAGGCCATTCCCAGGGTCCTGTTTAACCAGGCCAACGGCCACGATGCCGAACCGCAGTTTGTCGTGCGGCTGGAGTGGTTGTTCAGGGGATAACAGCAATAGCTATTTCACCAGCGATAACAGGTAGGCGGTGGCGTTCTTCAGGTCATCATCGCTGCAGGACTTGCAATTGCCGCGTGCCGGCATCTTGTTCAATCCATTGCTGACACTGGTGAATAACGCGGCTTCACCCTTGGCAATCCTGCCTTCCCAGGCTGTCTTGTCGCCGGCTTTGGGCGCGCTCATCATCCCTGTGGCATGACACATCTTGCACGCCTTGTTGTACACGCCCTCACCCGCGGCCAGATCCTGGGCGGCGGCAAAATTCGGCAGTGCGGATGATGTAATGAGCAGCAGTATCAGGGCGTGGCGTTTCATGGTTTCCTCCTTGCAGGCATGATGCTGCGACTATAAACAAACAATTTTATGATGTATAGCTTGAATTACCCCGCAGTCTTGGTGCGCAGCAGCCAGCAGTGATGGATCTTCGGGTCACGGCTGAAATCCTGCGGCAAGGTGTCGCGCGAGATATCGCTGATCTCCAGGTCATGTAACGTTGCACTGTCCAGCTTGAAGCGGCGCAGGTTGTTGGAGAAGATCAACGTGCCACCCGGCGCCAGCCGTTGCATCGCATCCCTGATCAGCATGGCGTGGTCGCGCTGGATATCCAGTGTGCCGGCCATGCGCTTGGACGACGAGAAGCTCGGTGGATCGAGGAAGATCAGGTCGTAGCGGCGTTTAGCACTGCGGTGTAGCCACTCCATGCAGTCGGCCTGGATGAATTCATGTTTCGCGCCGTTGTAACCGTTCAGCATCATGTTGCGCCGCGCCCAGTCGAGGTAGGTGTTGGACATGTCGACCGTGGTGGTCGAGGCGGCCCCGCCGTGGGCGGCATAGACACTGGCGGTGCCGGTGTAGGCGAACAGATTGAGAAAATGTTTGCCGGCGCTGCGCGCCGCGATCATCCGGCGGGTCAGTCGGTGATCGAGGAACAATCCGGTGTCCAGATAATCGGTGAAGTTGACCAGCAGGCGGCAACCATCCTCCTGTACCTCGTGGAACTGTTGTGTCGAGGCCAGCTTTTCATACTGGGCGGTGCCCTTTTGCTGGCGCCGGATCTTCAAGAATAACTGCTGCTCCGGGATGGCGAACTCGGCCAGGGTCACGGCCAGTGCCTCACGTAACCTGAGCCGCGCCTTGCGCGGGTCGATGGTGGGTGGTGCCTCGTACTCCTGGACCACGATCCAGCATTGCTGCCCCTGATAGACATCGATGGCCAGCGCATATTCCGGCAGGTCGGCGTCATAGGCGCGGTAACAATGGATCTGTTCGCGTTGCAGCCAGGACTTCAGGTGACGGCGGTTTTTTTTCAGCCGGTTGGCCAGCATCTGCGCGCCGTCGCTCCATTGATCTGCCGGCAGCGGCCGTGGCCCGGCGCGCTCGGCATAAAAGGATTCAGCATCGATGGAAAAGTGCAGCAGCTTGCATTCGATCGCGCCGTTGAACAGGGTATGGATGCGATGGGCACGCATCCCGATGTTTTTGCCCAGTTCGGCATTGTCGGTGATGATTGCCGCTTGCCAGCCGGTGAAGTGTTTTTTCATGGTCTGGCCCAGTTCGGCATATAGAGCAGGCAGCTCTGATTCAGCACCGAGGCGCTGGCCGTAAGGCGGGTTGGTGATCAGCAGGCCGCTGCTCACCCCGGGCGGCGGCGCGCAGTGCGCGACGTCGGTCTGTTCAACCTTGATGTAATCAGAGAGCCCGGCACGGCGGATGTTGGCGCGGGCAATGGCGACCGCCTTGCCGTCGCGGTCATGACCGACAATGGGCGGCAGCTGTTGCAGCCCGTGCTGGCGGCGTTGCCCGGCCTCGGCCAGCAGGGTCTGCCACGCCTCGCCATCATGATGCGGCCAGCGCAGGAATCCCCACGCCCGGCGGTTGAGGCCGGGGGCAATGTCGGCGGCGATCAAGGCGCCCTCGACCAGCAGCGTGCCGGAACCACACATCGGATCGAGCAGCGCGCCGCCCTGTTGCGCAATCTGCGGCCAGTGGGCGCGCAGCAGCATCGCTGCTGCAAGGTTTTCCTTCAACGGCGCACCGGCCCCCTGTTCGCGATAGCCGCGCCGATGCAACGATTCGCCGGACAGGTCCAGGCTCAGCGTCGCCTCATTGTTGTACAGATAGGCATTGATCTGGATATCAGGGTGATCGGTATCCACCGATGGGCGTTCGCCGGTGGCCTCGCGGAACTGGTCGACGATGGCATCCTTGATCTTCAGCGCGGCAAAGTGGCTGTGGGTGATCGTTGATTGCGCGGTGGTGTTCAGTTCAACAGCAAAGGTGTCAGCGGCGGTCAAATGCTGCCGCCAGTCGATCTGCAGTGCGCCGGCGTATAATTGTTCCGGGTCGGCGGCCGGAAAGCTGGCAAGTTGCAGCAATACCCGATTGGCAACCCTGGACCACAGGCAGACCCGGTAGGCGGTGGCCAGCTCGGCGGTGAAGCGGACGCCGGCGCGGGTCTCGGCCAGCTCATCGACCCCGAGCTGGCGCAGTTCGTCGACCAGCAGGCCTTCGAGATTCTTCGGGGTGGTGGCAAAAAACGAATATCTGGACACGGCGTGGGCTATCTTCGGAAAAGGGGTAATTTTATCTCAGATTCACTGCTGGCGCGCGGGCTGGGGTAAAATTAACCGCATGCGGTTGGTCCAGTATGATGTGGCCGGCCGGAGATCCTTGTTCGGAGAACTGGTTTGAGTAGGCATGATGAATCCTGACATATCGTTGTATCAGCGGCTCGGGGGTGAGGTTGCGGTCAGACGGCTGGTCGATCGATTCTACGATCTGATGAGCACCCTGCCCGAGGCGGCGGGTATCCGCGCGATGCACCCTGAGTTGCTGCAGAGCTCGCGTGACAAGCTGTTCATGTTTTTGTCAGGCTGGCTGGGCGGCCCGCAACTTTATATCGAGCGCTTCGGCCACCCCAAGCTGCGTGCTCGACATCTGCCGTTTACGATTGGCGAGGCCGAGCGTGATGCGTGGATGTTGTGTATGCGACGGGCGTTGGCAGAGCAGCAGATCGATGATCCGTTGTTGCTGGGTCATCTGCAGCAGTCATTGTATAATCTGGCGAATCATATGCGTAACCAGTGACGTGCAGCTGCAGTGTCACGGTCCTCAGGGAGCGGCTTATTGATTGAACATGATCAGGCTCGCCGGTATCACCAGCCACAACAATCCCTTGATCAGGAAGAACAGGAATCCATACAGGCTCAGACGCTGCAGCCAGGGTGGCAGCGGGCAGCGGGCGATAAACGTCTTGATATGGGTCTCGATCAGATGCATTGCTTACCTTGACAGGTCAGGGGCGCCATTGTGGAAGTTATCGACCCTGACACGATGAAATTCCAGTGAATCTATAGCGGGCAATCGCTTGCCCTGTTGCTGGTGATGTTAATATGTTGATTGTTTATATTAAAAGTGAGCCAGGGTCGACGCGGCGCGCTGGGCAGATACGGTGACGGAATGTTGAATTTCAGCGACTTATCGCTGCGGCGTGGTACCCGGCAGCTGCTGCAGGGCGTCAGCCTGACGATCCATGCCCGCCAGCGGGTCGGCGTAACCGGTGCCAACGGGACGGGCAAGTCCAGCCTGTTTGCCTTGATCCGGGGTGAGCTGGCGGCGGAAGGGGGCAGTTGCTCGCTGCCACCGCACACCGTGATCGCCCATGTGGCACAGGAGACCCCGGCCGTGGATCAGGCGGCGCTGGACTATGTCCTCGATGGCGATCGTGAGCTGCGTGACATTCAACGGCAGATCGCTGCCGCCGAGCATCAGCATGATGGCAACGCGCTGGCAGGCCTGTATGAACGGTTCGAGGTCATCGGCGCGTATACCGCGTCCAGCCGTGCCGCGCAGCTGATGCATGGACTGGGCTTTGCCGCTGAGCAGCAAAACAGGCCGGTGCGGGCATTCTCCGGTGGCTGGCGTATGCGGCTGAATCTGGCGCAGGCGCTGATGTGCCGCTCTGACCTGTTGCTGCTCGATGAGCCGACCAACCATCTGGATCTGGAGGCCGTGATCTGGCTGGAGGAATGGCTGCGCAGTTATCCGGGTACCTTGCTGCTGATCTCGCATGACCGGGATTTTCTCGATCGTATCGTCACGCATGTCGCACATATCGAACAAGGCAAGGTGACGCTGTACACCGGCAATTATTCCGCGTTCGAGGTGGCCCGCGCCCAGGCCCTGGCCGGTCAGCAGTCGGCCTATGAGAAACAGCAGCGCGAGATGGTCCATATGCAGTCGTTCGTCGAGCGCTTCCGCGCCAAGGCCAGCAAGGCGCGGCAGGCGCAGAGCCGCCTGAAGGCACTGGAACGCCTGACGGTCATCGGCCCGGCCCATGTCGATTCGCCGTTCAACTTCAGCTTTCGTCCGCCGCGGCTGATGCCCAATCCATTGCTGCAGCTGCGGGAGGTCCGCGCCGGCTACGCTGGGCGCGAGGTGCTGAAGACCTTCAGCATGACCATCGCCCCCGGTGATCGCATCGGTCTGCTCGGCCACAACGGCGCCGGCAAATCAACATTGATCAAGTTGCTGTCCGGGGAGCCACTGTTGCTGTCCGGCGAGCGTCACGAGGCCAAGGGCCTGCATCTGGGATATTTTGCCCAGCATCAACTGGAGCAGCTTGATGAACAGGCCAGCCCGTTGCTGCACCTGCAACGGCTTGATCCCAAGGCGACCGAACAACAGCTGCGGGATTTTCTCGGCGGTTTTGCCTTCATCGGCGATCAGGCCACGGCAGCGGTAAAACCCTTGTCAGGGGGGGAGCGGGCGCGGCTGGTGCTGGCCCTGCTGGTCTATCAGCGTCCCAACCTGCTGTTGCTCGATGAACCGACCAATCATCTTGACCTGGATATGCGTCATGCGCTGAGCATGGCGCTGCAGGATTATCAGGGTGCGATGGTCATCGTGTCACATGACCGCCATCTGCTGCGCACCGTCACCGACACGCTGTGGCTGGTCGCCAACCAGCAGGTGGCACCGTTTGCCGGTGATATTGATGACTATATGAGCCAGGTCAGGCAGCAAGGCAAGGACAGTAACACGCAGGCCGCGTCAGCTGATGAGTCGGGTTCCAGCAAACGTCTGCAGCGCCAGCAGGCCGCCGAACGGCGGCGGCAGCTGCAGCCCTTGCGCGATCAGATCAAGGCGCTTGATAAAAAGATTGAGGGTTTGAGTCACGACAAGCAGCGCCTTGAGCTTACACTGGGTGATATTGCATTGTATGAACCGGCCAGCAAGGAGCGGCTCAAGCAGCTGTTGGCGGAGCAGCAGCAGGTCGTTGCCAGCCTGCAGCAGGCCGAGGAACAATGGCTGGACTTGAGCGAGCAGCTGCAACAGTTGACTGACACGACAGAGGCGGGTGAATGACATGGCACTGATCCAGCTGACCAATCATATTGCGATTGACGAACAGGAGCTGGAGTGGCATGCGATCCGCGCCCAGGGCAGTGGTGGCCAGAACGTCAACAAGGTGTCGAGTGCGGTCCATCTGCGTTTTGACATCAAGGCCTCATCCTTGCCGGAGGAGTGCCGGCAACGCCTGCTGGCTTCAGGGGATCGGCGCATCACGGCCGACGGTGTGCTGATCATCAAGGCGCAGCGCTTCCGCAGCCAGGAAAAGAATCTGGCCGATGCGATTGCCCGGCTGGCAGAGCTGGTCAGCGCGGCGGCGCAGCGCCAGAAAAAACGGGTCGCGACCCGGCCAGGCGCCGGCGCCCGGCAACGCCGATTGGACATCAAGCAGCAACAGGGCAAGACTAAAATGATGCGGCGGCGCCCCGGTATTGAAGATTGATGTCAGTCCCTGCTGGCTGTGGTGGTCTTGATGCCAAGCAGTGTGTATAGCGGACACCAGCCGAGCAGTGCGGTACCCAGTGGTATCAGGCCGAGCCAGCCCCAGAGCGTTTTCGGACCGACGAAGACCAGGCTCAACAATGCCACACCAGCAATGATGCGGATCGTGCGATCGATATTACCCATGTTTTTATTCATTGTTTCTCCTTGAAGGTTAGGTTAATACCCTATAGCGCTGATTGCCAGATCGTCAACATCTGTTATCTTCCCCAGACCTTATCGAGAAACTCATCGCGCCCCGAGTGATGGTGGTAGTTCTGATAGCGTAACGGGCATTTCTGATAGTAATCCTGGTGATAATCCTCGGCGGGGTAGAACGGCATCGCAGCGATGATGGAGGTAACGATCGGTTGCGGGTAGCGGCCGGATTGTTGCAGTTCACGTTTGCTGTGTTCGGCCAGTTGCCGCTGCGCCTCATCATGATAGAAGATCACCGTTCGATATTGGCTTCCGGTATCGACGAATTGCCGGTCCACGACGGTTGGATCGATATTGTGCCAGAAGCAATCGAGCAGCTGCTGATAACTGACTCGGGCAGCATCATAACGGACCTGGATGACCTCGGCGTGGCCGGTGGTTCCGCTGCAGATCTGCTGGTAGCTGGGATTCGGGACAGTCCCGCCACTGTAGCCCACCTCGGTGGCGAGCACACCAGCCAGCTGGTCAAACGGGGGTTGCATGCACCAGAAGCAGCCACCGGCAAAGGTTGCGATGCTGGATGCAGATGGACCGGAGTTTTGCATGATTCTCACCCAGTGGCAGGGTTTGCTGTGTTGATAATATCCTAGTATTCTACTGGGGGTAATACGGCAGGGGATAGAGGAGCGGCATGCTTACCCAGTGGCAGATTGATGGGTGGCAGGGCCGACGACCCTGGACATGGAGGATGTCTTATCAGCGGGGGGCGGCAGATGTTGAGGTGTGGTTCCCAGATTCGATTGACCCGTGACGAACGGCGGCAGCTGGTATCACTGGTGGCGGCCGACCCGGGGGCGGTGCGTCATGCGCAGGATCTCGAACGTTTTGTCGATTTTCACCTGGAGCGCATCAAACAGCATGACTCTCCGGTGGCTGATTTCACCCGTCGCCGTTTACAGTCGCTGTTGCCTGAGCCCACCCCGGAGGGGTGCGCCGATTGTCCGGCCGTGGAGTGCCGGCGGCGTCGGGCCTGAGGTGACGGATCGATCGGTGGCCAGGGCAATTTTCCATTGAGATGGCGCAGCCTTTCTGGTAACTTGTAATCCCGTCTTGGCGCGTAGCAAGGCACACATTTGCGCTCATCTCACGGGATCTTCATGACTAAATATATTTTTGTAACAGGCGGGGTGGTGTCCTCGCTGGGTAAGGGGATTGCCTCGGCCTCGCTGGCGGCCATCCTCGAGGCGCGCGGCCTGAAGGTCAGCCTGATCAAGCTCGATCCCTATATCAATGTCGACCCCGGGACCATGAGTCCGTTCCAGCATGGTGAGGTCTTCGTCACTGATGATGGCGCCGAGACCGATCTGGATCTTGGACACTATGAACGGTTTGCCAGTACCACGATGGGTCGGATCAACAACTATACGACCGGGCGCATTTATTCAAATGTGCTGACCAAGGAGCGGCGCGGCGATTATCTCGGTGCGACGGTGCAGGTGATCCCGCATATCACCGATGAGATCAAGTCGGTGATCAAGAAGGCCGGTGAGGGCTTTGATGTGTTGCTGGTTGAGATCGGTGGCACGGTCGGGGATATCGAATCCTTGCCGTTTCTGGAGGCGATCCGCCAGCTGGGCATAGAGCAGGGTCGGGACAATTCACTGTTCATCCATCTGACGCTGGTGCCGTATATCCCGGTGGCCGGCGAGATCAAGACCAAACCAACACAGCATTCGGTCAAGGAGCTGCGATCGATCGGTATTCAGCCGGACATCCTGCTGTGCCGTGGCGATCGACCCGTTCCACTCGAGGAGCGGCGCAAGATTGCCTTGTTCACCAATGTCGAGGAAAAGGCGGTGTTCTCGGCCGTCGACGTCGATTCGATCTACAAGATACCGGTGCTGCTCAATGAACAAGGGCTGGATGACATCGTCGTCGACCGCCTGAAGATGTCGGTGCCCAAGGCCGATCTGTCGGTCTGGAAGCAAATCATCGGCAACCTGGAACATCCGACCGGCAGCGTGACGATTGCGATGGTGGGCAAATATATTGAATTGACAGACTCCTACAAGTCGCTGATCGAGTCGCTGCTGCACGCTGGCATGCATACGCGCACCAAGGTCAATATCATCTATGTCGATGCCGAGGAGGTCGAGAAGGGTGGTACCGGGCGTCTGGATACGGCTGATGCCATCCTGGTCCCGGGCGGTTTCGGACGCCGGGGGATCAATGGCAAGATCGCCGCGATCCGCTACGCCAGAGAAAACCGCATACCATATCTGGGAATATGTCTTGGGATGCAGCTTGCCGTTGTTGAGTTCGCCCGCAATGTGGCCGGTCTTGACGACGCCCACAGCACTGAATTCGATGCCAAGACCCCGTATCCAGTGATTGGCCTGATTACCGAGTGGACGACCGAGGCAGGGCAGGTTGAGACCCGTCATGCCAATTCCGATCTCGGCGGGACGATGCGCTTGGGTGCCCAGCCCTGTATGTTGCGCGCCGGTACCCGGGCGCGTGAGGTGTATGGCAAGGAACGGATTTCTGAACGTCACCGTCATCGTTATGAGGTCAATAACACGCTGTTGCAGCCTTTGACCAAGGCCGGGCTGGTAGTTTCCGGTACGTCGCTGGATGGACAGCTGGTTGAGGTCATCGAACTGCCTGATCATCCATGGTTCATTGCGGCGCAGTTTCATCCGGAGTTCACGTCGAACCCGCGCGAGGGACATCCGTTGTTCACAGGCTACATCCGAGCTGCCCGGCAGTTCCAGGAAGGCCATCAGAAACAGGTTGCAAGTAAATGAAGTTATGTGGTTTTGAAGTCGGGCTGGATCGTCCTTTGTTTTTGATTGCAGGCCCGTGTGTCATCGAGAGCGAAAGGCTGGCACTTGAGACTGCGGCCCAGCTCAAGGAGCTGACCGGGCGTCTGGGGATACCGTTTATCTACAAGTCTTCGTTCGACAAGGCCAACCGTTCATCGAGCCGCAGCTACCGTGGTCCTGGTCTTGAAGAAGGGCTGAGGATACTGGAGAAGGTGCGCGATCAGCTTAAGGTGCCGGTATTGACCGATGTCCATGAGGATACCCCGCTGCCGGAGGTCGCCGATGTCGTTGATGTGCTGCAGACCCCGGCCTTTCTGTGCCGCCAGACCAACTTCATCCAGAACGTTGCGCGCCAGGGCAAACCGGTCAATATCAAGAAGGGGCAGTTCATGGCGCCGTGGGACATGAAAAATGTCTACGACAAGGCCCGTGAGGCAGGTAATCAGCAAATCATGTTATGCGAACGCGGCGTGTCGTTTGGGTATAACACGCTGATTTCGGATATGCGGGGGCTGGCGGTGATGCGTGAGAGCGGGGCGCCGGTGGTCTTTGATGCAACGCACTCGGTGCAGCAGCCCGGTGGCCGGGGGACCTCCTCCGGCGGACAACGGGAGTTCGTGCCGGTGTTGGCGCGGGCGGCGGTGGCGGCCGGTATCTCTGGGCTGTTTATGGAGACCCATCCGGATCCGGACCAGGCGCTGAGCGACGGCCCCAATGCCTGGCCGTTGGGGCAGATGGAGGCCTTGCTGGAGACCTTGCTGGACTTGGATCGTACCGTCAAGCGCCACGGATTTATCGAATCGACCCTTTAGTATTTTCCCGAACCCGCGTAAACTAGCTGCCCGAAAAACGGGATTAACTCCAGTCTGTAAGTATAAGAAGGAAAAGGCGTACTAAATGTCAAAGATTGCTGAGATTCGTGGCCGGGAAATCATCGATTCCCGTGGCAATCCCACTGTAGAGGCGGATGTCATCCTGGTGTCAGGGGCGATGGGCCGCGCTGCGGTACCGTCTGGGGCCTCGACCGGTACCCGTGAGGCGGTAGAGCTGCGCGACGGGGACAATAAACGGTTTGCCGGCAAGGGGGTGCGCAAGGCTGTCGGCCATGTCAATACTGAGCTGCGCCGCGCACTGCTGGGCTACGATGCTGATGACCAGGCGGGTCTGGATCGGACCATGATCGAGCTTGACGGTACTGAGACCAAGAGTCGGTTGGGCGCCAATGCCATCCTTGCGGTCTCGCTGGCTACTGCCCGTGCCGCTGCTAATGACAAGGGTGTGGCGCTGTATAAACATCTGGGCGGTAATGGCCCGTTCACGCTGCCGGTACCGATGATGAATGTCATCAATGGAGGAGCCCACGCCGACAACAGCGTCGACATGCAGGAATTCATGATCATGCCGGTTGGCGCCGCCAGCCTGAGCGAGGCCGTGCGCATCGGTGCCGAGATCTTCCATACCCTGAAAAAGGTATTGAGCAGCAAGGGTCTGAATACTGCTGTCGGCGATGAAGGTGGCTTTGCGCCGGATCTGGCCTCGAACGAGGCGGCGATTGAGGTGATCCTTGAGGCGATCGAGCGTGCCGGCTATGCCGCCGGTCGCGACGTGTTTATTGCCCTGGACCCGGCAAGCAGTGAATTCTATCAGGACGGCTATTACCATCTGGAATCGGAAGGTAAACGCCTCAGCTCGCAGCAGTTTGCCGATTATCTGGCCGGTTGGGCCAGCAAGTACCCGATCATCTCGATTGAAGACGGCATGGCAGAAAATGACTGGCAGGGCTGGGCCTTATTGACCGAGCGGATTGGCAAGCGGGTGCAGCTGGTTGGTGATGATCTGTTTGTTACCAATTCCAAGATCTTGAAGGAAGGCATCGACAAGGGGATAGCCAATTCGATCCTGATCAAGGTCAATCAGATCGGCACCTTGACCGAATCGCTGGATGCCATCCGCATGGCAAAGCTGTCTGGATACAGCTCTGTGATATCCCACCGCTCGGGTGAGACCGAGGATACCTTTATCGCTGATCTGGCGGTTGCCACTGCTGCCGGCCAGATCAAGACCGGCTCGATGTCACGCTCTGACCGGATTGCCAAATATAATCAGCTGTTGCGCATCGAGGAGATGCTGGGTGAACAGGCCATCTTTGCCGGGACCAGCGCCTTCTCTCATCTGGCACGCTGAGCGGGCGGCTTATCGCCGTGACATTGGCTGCCAAGGGGCTGACACCAGCGGCCGGCGCCTGGTCGGCATCAAATGTGTGTCTGGTAGGGGGTGTCTGCTGGACAGTTGGCCATGAAGAAAGCGCTGCTCATCACCCTGGCGGTAATACTGTTGTTGCTGCAATACCGCCTGTGGTTTGGTGATGGCGGTATCCTGCAGATTCACAGTGTGAAGCAGGCTCAACAGGTACAGCGTCAGCAGAATGAGGTCATGCGTGAACGCAACGAAGATCTCGCGGCCGAGGTAAATGACCTGAAACAGGGGACTGCTGCCATCGAAGAGCGTGCGCGCAGTGAACTTGGCATGATCCGCCAAGGCGAGGTGTTTTACCAGACGGTAGAACCACCGCCCAATCCAGCACAACCGCCACCCGCTACTGTGCAGGTTCCCAAGAAATGACAACGCCTCGTTACTGGGCCGTGGTGCCGGCCGCCGGCAGCGGTCGGCGGATGCAGAGCATAGTCCCCAAGCAGTATCTGTCGCTGGCAGGTCGGCCGGTCCTGGAACATACGCTGGTAAGGCTGGCCCGGCAGCCGGAGCTGGCCGGTATCGTCGTCGCATTGTCTGCCGATGATGAGTACTGGGCTACATTGGCGATTAAAAGCGATATTCCACTGTATACCGCGGGTGGTGGCAGCGAACGTCATCTGTCTGTTCTCTATGCGCTGCGTGATCTTGCGTCATTTGCCGCGCCGGATGATTGGGTGCTGGTTCACGATGCCGCGCGCCCCTGTGTCCGCAATGAAGACATTTCACGACTGATTCACAGCGTGCGTGATGATCCGGTTGGAGGCTTGCTGGCAGTTCCTGTGACCGAGACTGTCAAACGGGCAACCGAGGATCAGCGCGTTATCGAGACGGTGGATCGGCGGCATCTGTGGCGCGCCCAGACGCCGCAGATGTTTAGACTGCAGAGCTTGTTGCAAGCATTGGAGCAGGTGGTATCCGACAGGCAATTAGTAACCGATGAGGCCGGTGCCATGGAATATTGTGGCATGGCGCCGCGCATCGTCCCAGGGCATGCTGACAATATCAAGATTACTGAGCCGCAGGATCTGGGGCTGGCCGAACATTTTCTAAGGCAACAGGTGGATCAATCATGAGAATCGGACACGGCTTTGATGCGCATCGCTTCGCTACAGGGGCTGCACTGGTCCTGGGGGGGGTCCGGATCGATCATCCGCAAGGTATGGAGGCTCATTCGGACGGTGATGTTGTGATTCATGCCTTGTGTGATGCATTGTTGGGCGCTGCCGGACTGGGTGACATCGGCCAGCATTTTCCAGATGCTGATCCGCAATACCGCGGCATTGACAGCAGGATACTGCTGCGTGCGGTGATGGCCAAGATTCGAGGGCGGCAGCTGCAACTCAGTAATGCCGATATCACAATTGTTGCCCAGTCACCCAGGCTGGCACCATACAGATCAAGGATGACCCAGGTGCTGGCGGAGGATATAGGGGTAGATACTTCCCGTCTGAATATCAAGGCGACTACGACAGAAGGCATGGGTTTTACCGGTCGTAATGAAGGCATTGCTGTTCATGCCGTGGTGTTGTTGAGCGAATAACAACTCATTTTAGAGAGATGCTGTCGATGCAGGACTGGAATTGTGCGCTGGGCAAGCCATTGGCGCAGGCAGTGATACGCGCCACCCCTGAGGATTTTCAGGTTGATGAAGTGTTGGGCTTTGAGCCGGATGGGGTGGGTGAGCACACACTGCTGAAGATTCGTAAACGTAACCAAAATACCGCCCATGTGGCGCGACTGATCGCCGATCTGGTTGGGATTCGCGAGCGTGATGTTGGATATTGCGGACTGAAGGACCGGCATGCAGTAACTGTGTAATGGTTCAGTGTCTGTACAACGGGTCATGTTGAACCGGACTGGAAGCAGCTGGACAGCGAGGGTAAAATCAAGGTTCTTGCTGTAGCTCGACATGGCAAGAAGTTGCGTCGCGGGATACATATTGGTAATCGTTTCCAGCTTATGTTGCATGAGCTATCTGGTGATAACGCAGAGATCACCTCAAGACTGGATAGGATCGGTCGCTGTGGAGTTCCCAATTATTTCGGTGATCAGCGTTTTGGTCGTGACAATATCGATCAGTCTCTCGCCTATCTGCGTGGTGAGCGCAAGGTAAGACGTGGCAATCAAGGTATGATGCTGTCTGCGGCCAGGTCATTGCTATTCAATGCGGTTCTATCCGAGCGCGTGCGGCTAAGCAATTGGGATATGGCGCTTCCGGGTGATGTCATGATGCTAGATGGCACGTCTAGCGTATTCTCAATTGATGAGGTGACAGATGATATCATTGATCGCTGTAATCGCCATGATATTCATCCCACCGGTCCGTTGTTTGGCAAAGGCGGGAAGAGGCCGGGCGTTATCGTAGATGCAATCGAGGCCTGTGCCATCGCGCCCTATCATGAGTTTGCAGAAGGGCTGCTGGGACAGGATATCGATGCATCACGACGCTCGTTGCGTCTTTGCCCTGCAGATCTTAAATGGAGCTTCACGGATTGCGGCGTTGGCGTCGAATTTTTCCTGCCTTCGGGCGGTTACGCGACCTCTGTGATTCGTGAAATTGCCTCGGTATGACTAAGGCGTCCAGCTCAAATAATATCTATTTTTAAGACATATTAAATAAACCTGCGCTGCGTTGGTATTTAATATCACTGCGAATTTGGCAGGCCTCCTATCGTGTGTGCGGCATGTATCGCTGACCCATCCCGGCCGCAGTGTATCCGTTTAGCTAGTTATTTGTTCCGTAAAGATAATCCTAACGTCCGGGACGTCAAGAATATGGTCTCCTGACCGATAACCTGTTGCCAAATCTGACATATATAGCATGTTGGCGTTTTAAGGCGAACCACGACGCCCTTCACGGAATTCACTGGATAGAGGGCCGATAATCATTGTAAGGGATATGTAACTTTTTGAATTTAATAGACGCAGGTCGAATGGTGGAGCTAGGCGGTCATATGTTAGATGCGATGCAGGAGTCCGAGATGAATATTTATGGGTCTGGAAGTGCAAAGCTGCTGCAGTCATCGCTGCCAGCCCTGCAGCGGGGATTTACCCTGTATGAGCTGATCATCACGATAGTGATCGCCGGGATCCTGGTCTCTGTTGGCGTCCCAAGCTTCCAGGGGTTGATCCTGGATAATCGTCGTCTTGCTGCAGTAAATGATCTGGTTTCCAGTTTCCACTATGCCCGCAGCGAGGCCGTCAAGAGGGGCCGCCAGGTATCGGTGTGCCCGACTGTGAATGGGGCGCAATGTTCCGGGCAGAATTGGGAGAACGGTTGGCTGATCTTTGTGAATAATGATATGGCGCCGGCCAGTATCGATGCAGGTGATGAGATCCTGAAAAACCATGAAAGGATTAATGGCACGGTAACGATGATTGGTACGGGTGTTGCGGCCTCTGCGGTCACCTACCAGGCTCGTGGTTATCCGGTTGGCCTTGGGACGTTTACCTATTGCGATAGCCGCGGGGTTGCTAAGGCCCGGGCTATAGATCTGAGTTTTGCAGGGAAAATATCGACCAAGGACAGTAATGCTATGGTGCTGGTATGTGCATGATGATGCCGCTTCATTGGACAAAGGAAAGCGGGTTTACGCTGATGGAGATCTTGGTGACCGTGCTGATCCTTGCGATCGGGATACTGGGTGTGGCCAAGTTGCAGATGACGGTAGGGGTTCGTGGCAATAGCGATGCGCAGATGCAGACCCAGGCTTCATTATTTATTAATGATATGTCAGAGCGTATCAGGGCCAATGTTGTAGGCGCCAGGGCAGGGGATTATGCGGCGATCAACTATGCCGGGATCAGCTGCGCAACACCACCGGTGCTGATATGCAGCGATACGATCAACGGAAATGCCATAGATTGTACCGCCGCCCAGGTCGCGGCTGATGACTCCAAGGCATGGGTGTGTGCCGTGAAGGCGGCAATTCCCAACGCCACCGCAAGTGTTGCTGCGTCGGGCGCTGGTCTTGATGTGGTCATATCCTGGCAGCAACAAGACGTTGATGGCAATCAGGTTAACAAAAATGTATCGACTGTCGTTCTCTTTTAACAGGCAGCAGGGATTCACCATCGTTGAGGCCATGGTGGCCATGACGCTTGGTGTATTTCTGATTGGCGGATTGATTGCAGTGTTTGGTTCCTCCAGGCAGGCATATAGCCTGCAGACAGGAATGTCTGTGATGCAGGAGAATGGGCGGACGGTGATTGATATGTTATCGCAGGATATTGCCATGGCCGGTTATCCGCAGGTATCCGGGATCAACGCCTTTGTGACCGCGCGTTCGACTGATGGCGGGGCGGGTAATGACGCCATAGCAGTGCGCTATGAATCATCTACAGATTGTTTGGGTAATGCAACCCCGGTCTATGCGGATACCATGCAATATGCAAAGAATGTCTATTATGTGAATGGTACGAATATGAAATGCTCGACGCTGGCTGAGGATGATACAGTCATAAATGATCAGATTATTGCCGAGGGTGTGGAGTCGTTTCAGGTGTTGTATGGTGTTGATGGGAATGCCGCAGACGGCGTCGTCAATGCTACCAAATATCTGCGTGCCGACCGTGTTCCAGACTGGACTCAGGTGGTAAGCGTCAGGATCGGGGTGCTTGTCAATTCAGTGAACAGCATAATCCCGGATCCGGATACCAACAGTTATCGCGTCATTGACCAGGTGGTCAAGGCGGCAGCCAATGATAAGTTAAGACGTCGTCTGTATGTCACCACCGTTACGCTCAGAAACAAGAGGGGATGATTATGAAATCATCAGGTATGCATCAAAAAGGGGTGGCGATGCTGATGGGGCTGATCATCCTGCTGATCTTGACCCTGCTGGCAGTAAATGGAGTAAGAACAACGGTATTTGAGAAGAATATGGCATCAAACTCCCAAAATCAGACGGTTATGTTCCAGGCCGCCGAGTCTGCAATCGAAGGGACGGTCAATGATAATTCAGCGATAGTCTCGGCGCTGTCTGGCGCAGGTGTCGTGACGAGAAATTTTACCCATAACGGTGTGGCCGGTGGTCCTGCCATCAGCTCGACGGCCACGGTGACGGGTGGTGCCTCAGGGCCTGCCGTCGGATACAGTATCTCGGATTTTGCCGTGTATCCATTCACCGTAGAGTCCAGTGCCACCGTGGGTGCAACCAGCTCCCAGGAAAAACATGTTCAGGGTCTGCAGCGGGTCGGGCCTAAACTTTAATGTGAGGTGAGCCATATGAGATCAGTATATGTATTGATTGCAGCCCTGCTGACAGCGCCAGGTGTCGCGCAGGCCAGGATTGTCCTGCTTGAAGAGGCGGTCGAGGCCAGTTACATGGTTATCACCATGGATACGGATGTGACTGGGCAGGTCAGGGCGGCAGAGTGTAGTAACTGTAAGGCCAAGGTCCTTATTGTTACAGCAAAGACTAAATTTATAAAGAAGAAAAAGAAACTGTCTGTTACCAAGGAATTGACGGGAAATTATGGCGGTGGTCTGGTGATCTATGATCCAAAGACCTTCAACGCAATTTCAGTTGAGATGTACTAGTCTGGATCGTGTCCAGGAGGTAGAGATATGGTTGCCTATTATATGAAGAGATTTATCAATGCCTGTGCAGGCGGTACGCTGGCCATTATGATATCAGCCCCAGCGTGGGCGGATGATACCGAGATATACATGGGTACCAATAATCTGTCGACGGTATTGCCAAATATTGTATTCATCATCGATACCTCCGGCAGCATGAGTACCATGGTCGATGTTGTAAATGGTATCTTTGATCCTAATCAGATCTATGACGGCGTCTGCGACCCGGCCAAGATTTATTGGCAATCAACGACGGCTGGCAGCAGCACCACTCCACCGTCATGTGCCAGCAATAATCAATGGTTTGATGCGTCCAAGAACTTCTGCCTGGACTCTAGTGTTAATCTTGGTGATCAACCGCATTCAACCGGGGTATATGTAGGACGGCTGGCGCGCTACGGGGCCAATAAAAAGAATTTTACCTGGCAGAATCTAAGTTCAAGTGTTCATACGGATAGTGTCGAGTGTCAGGCCGATTGGGGTATTCATGGTAATGGTGGGGCCAATAATTACCCGGCTAATTCGACCAATGGTGGTCCATGGCGCGCCAATTCTACCAATGCCGTGAACTGGAACAGCGTGGGGGGTAGTTACACCCTATACAGTGCAAATTATTTGAACTGGGCCAATGGTTCGAGCGGATTTACCCAGAAGTCCAGGTTGGAAATTGTCAAGGAGGTGTTTGGCAAGGTCATGGATAGCACGGCCGGCGTGAATATCACTGTTGTGCGTTATGATGGTGACAGTGGAACCAGCAATAAGGGTGGTTATTTCCTGCTGCCGATGACGCAGGTGACAGATGTTACTCGCCCGACTATCAAGCAGACGGTAAATAATCTGACGGCTGCAGGCAACACCCCGCTGGCCGAGACCATGTATGAAGTGGCGCGATTCTATCGGGGCGAGAACGTGAAGTTTGGCAACTCCACGACCCCAGGACAAAATCATTCAGACGTCCTCGTTACCGGGAACTCAAGTAAATATAATACGCCAGTCCAATATCAATGTCAGAAAAACTTCACTGTGCTGCTGACAGATGGTGATCCCACCTCTGACTATGACGCCGATGCAGATATTGCGCTTCTTCCGGGTTTTAATAGTGTGGCAGGATCGTGCTCGTTTAATAATGGCAATGACTGTCTTGATGAGTTGTCGAAGTATATGTATTCGGCAGATCAGAGTACAGCCCTGCCAGGTACACAGAATAGCGTAAACTACTTCATAGGGTTCACCACTGCTCAGCAGTTGCTCAGCGATGCGGCGTTAAAGGGCGGGGGTAAATACTATACTGTAGATAATATAACTGGATTGACCGAGGCCTTTACTGCTATTTTGACGCAGATTCTGGCAGTCAATACCATGTTTGTTGCACCTGCAGTACCAGTGAATGCCTTTAACAGGCTGACACACCGTGGTGAATTATATTACGCACTTTTCAAGCCGGGCTTGACCCCGGACTGGGCAGGTAATATCAAGCGCTACGGGTTTGGTGGCAATCCGGTTGATGTGCGTGATGTGAATGGTGCGCTGGCTGTGGATGCCAATACCGGATTCTTCAGCAGTACCTCGACCAGCTACTGGACGCCAGTGGCCGATGCGCCGGATGGTGATGAGGTAGGTAAAGGTGGTGCGATCAGTGTTCAAACCGCCAATCGTAATATTTTTACTTATACCGGAGGCGTTGACCCGGTTAATGTATCACTCATTAGTGCAAATAACCTGTTTCATGAGAATAATGCCTTGATCACCAAGGCCATGTTAAACATTAATGCGCAGACCGATCAATATCGTATCGATTTAATGAAATGGTCGCGCGGTGTGGACATTTTTGATGAGAATGCCAATGGATCAGTGACGGATGCGAGGCATGCGATGGGCGACCCGTTGCACAGTAATCCGTTATTGATCAATTACGGAGGTACGGCCAACAACCCGGATATTACGCTTTTCGTTGGTACCAATGAAGGATTTTTGCATGCCATCAATGCCAGTGATGGCTCTGAGCGTTTCTCCTTTATTCCGCCGGAACTCCTTCCTAATTTGGAGAAGGTCTATGAGGACTTGCCGACAGTACCGCATCCCTATGGGATGGATGGGCAGATCACGGGCTGGGTCAATGATGCCAATAATAATGGTGTGATCCTGGATGTCAATGGCAATGTAGAGAGTGGAGAGTTTGTCTACATCTATGCCGGCATGCGCCGTGGTGGTATGAATTACTACGCGCTGAATGTGACCGATCGCAGTAATCCGGTTCTTAAATGGGAGATCAAAGGTGGTACGGGTGATTTTGCCGAGCTGGCTGAGACCTGGTCACGGCCATCGCTGGCCAAGCTGAAACTGAACGGCGTCACGCATACGGTTCTGGTATTTGGCGGTGGCTACGATACAACACAGGATACCATCGGTGGCCATCTTGATGACACCGCGGGCCGGGCCATCTATATTGTTGATGCCGATACCGGCCAACGTCTGTGGTGGGCAGGGCCGGCGGGAAGTGGTGCTGATCTGGTGCTGACCGACATGACCAACAGTGTTCCGGGCGGTGTTGTGCCGGTGGATATTGATGGGGATGGGTATATCAACACGCTGTTTTTCGGTGATATGACAGGGCAGCTGTGGAGATTTGATTTTGACATGGCAAACACCGGGTCGGTCAATCTGGCTAGAGGCGGCGTCATTGCCAGTCTGGGTGGGGCGGCTGTAGCGGATAATCGGCGTTTTTACTATAAACCGGATGTGTCTTTGATGCAGACCGCCACCGGTAATGTCTATGCAATCACCATTGGATCGGGTTACCGTGAACATCCGCTGGATACGCAGACCATAGACAGGTTTTATATGGTTATGGATAGCAATGTGTCTGTAGCGCCGATAAGCTACACAACATTGACTGAAGCAGACTTGACCGATGTCACCAATACCCTTGCTCCCAATCTTAGCAACTCAAAGGGTTGGTATATCAGGCTGGCGGGTAATCTGGGCGAAAAGGTTCTGGCCGAGTCACGCACCTTTGGTGGTTACACGACCTTCACAACCTTTACGCCTGTGGCTGCCAATAATGCAAATACCTGCGCGCCCAGTCAGGGGGTGGGTCGGACCTATATCGTCAAGACCGCAGATGCAAGTCCGGCCTTTAATCTGGATAATCTTGATGCCAATCTGACGCTGTCGGACCGTTCTCTGGTGTTAACACGTGGTGGTATCCCGCCGGAGCCGACGATCATCTTCCCACCAGATGGCAGTGACCCGGTGATTCTGGTCGGTGCTGACAAGATTGGTGAGGCCCCTCTGAAGCTTCCTGTACAGAGGACCTATTGGCAGATCAGATATTGATGTGGAGAGAGGGCAGCTGTATGAATAGACAACGAGGATTTACGCTGATCGAGCTGATGGTGGTGGTTGTCATTCTGGGGATCATCATTATGATTGCCTATCCGTCGTATCGCAACCAGGCGATGAAGTCCCGTAGATCGGATGCGCAGGTTGCGCTGACCAAGGCCAGTTTTAAGATGGAGAGCTGTCGCTCGGATCTGTCAACCTATACCGGGTGCACGGTACCCGCGACCACTGAGTTCGGGCTCTATGCGGTCTCGGTTGCCATTGCGGTTGACGGGAATTCCTACACTCTGACGGCGGCACCTGTGGCCGGCAAGGGTCAGGATCAGGATACCGGTTGTGGTTCGTTGACCTTGACGTCGCGTGGCGTCAAGGGATCTACCGGCGGTGGTGCGGATTGCTGGCCGGGTTAATTGATGATGCAAGCCCTGGCCTGTGATCATCACAGGCCAGGAGACCGGTCATTACTGAGGATATCACTGCGTATTGCTGATGCGATTTATTTGGTTTGGTAGCGTTTAGCCAGTGCAGTCCTTGCCTCATACGCCTTGCGGGCGATCGCAACATCTTCTAAAAAGTGTGGCAGTTCCTTCAACAGCATGGCCTGAGGGCCATCGACCAACGCCTTGCTTGGGGCAGGGTGGAAGTCGATCAAGACCATGTTGGCGCCGGCGATGATCCCCTGGGCGGTGACACTCATGATGTCAAGGATGCCATCTGGCGACTGTTCACGTGAGCCTACTGAATGGGATGGATCGATACAGACTGGCATTCGCGTCAGGCGGTGAATCACCGGCACATGGGCGAAATCAACGAAGTTGCGGTGCGGGTCACCCATATTGGTCTTCATGCCGCGTAGGCCAAAGATCACCTTGCGATTGCCTTCAGACGCCAGATATTCAGCGGCATTCAAAGATTCTTCCAGTGTGATGCCAAAGCCGCGTTTCAGCAGCACCGGAAATTCATGCTGCCGGCCGACGATCTTTAGTAACTCGAAGTTCTGGGTGTTGCGGGTGCCAATCTGCAGCAGGACACCGGTTGGATTGCCGGTGATATGCAGGGCCTGGCGAATCTCCTCGACATGACTCTCGTGAGTGACTTCCATAGCAATAACGCGCATGCCGTATTTTCCGGCCAGTTCGAAGACATAGGGCAGGCAATTTTTGCCATGGCCCTGGAAAGAATAAGGATTGGTGCGGGGTTTGTAGGCGCCCATCCGGGTGCAGGTCTGGCCATTTTCCTGTAGCGCCTTCAGCATCAGTTCGACATGCTGGGGGTTATCAACGGCGCATAGCCCGGCGAAGATGTTGAGATTGTTCTGGCCGAAATGTACGCCGTTGTATTCGAAAGACGTGGGGCGATTGTCGCCTGACTTGTGACGCCCCAGTACGCGATACTCTTCCGAGATTCGGACCACCCGTTCGACGGTGGGCAGCGTCTGCATATCCTCGATCGACAAGGCCTTGGTATCACCGATCAGGTAAACCTCGGTCAGGTGTTGCTGGGTGCCAACCTCCTGATGAATACGGGACTGGATGTTCGGCAGATTGGTAAGATAATCCATCAGTTTGCGGTAATCCGCGCTGTTATGGTCGGTATTGGGCCGGAGGATCAGGATCATGGTGGTTACTCTATAGTGCTTGGTAGTAGTGGATTATAACTAAACCCGGTGATTTGAAAACCGGGGCCGTGGTATGAATTTGCGTAGCGTGATCAATCCAGATAACGGGCCATCAGCCCCTGATAGGCATCGATGCGGCGATCGCGCAGGTAAGGCCAGATCCGGCGTACGGATTCACTGCGGGCCAGGTCAATATCAGCCATGAGGATAGTGTCCTCTTCTGCAGTGGCATGTGCCAGGATTTCACCCTGCGGGCCGGCAACAAAACTGTTGCCCCAGAATTCGATGCCTGGGGTTTGGTGCAATGGATCACCTTCATGACCTGTACGATTGCAGGACAGCAGCGGCAGGCCGTTGGCGATTGCATGGCTGCGCTGGATCGTGATCCATGCCTGCAGCTGGCGCTGTTTCTCATCGGCAGGATCTGCAGGGTTCCAGCCTATGGCCGTTGGATACAATAGTAGATCCGCACCGGCCAGCGCCATCAGCCGTGCGGCCTCCGGGAACCATTGATCCCAACATACCAATACACCGAGCTTGCCAACCGAGGTCGCTATCGGGGTGAAGCCCAGATCACCCGGTGTGAAATAGAATTTTTCATAGAAGCCAGGGTCATCCGGGATGTGCATCTTGCGATAGCAACCGGCGATGCTGCCATCGCTGTCCAGCACTACAGCGGTATTATGGTACAGGCCTGCGGCGCGTTTCTCGAACAGCGAGCTGACAATAACGATATTCAGTGTGTGTGCCAGCTCAGCCAGGGCATCGGTGCTTGGTCCCGGGATGGTTTCGGCTAGGTCAAAACATTCAGTTTGCTCCTGCTGGCAGAAATACATGCTGCGATGCAATTCCTGCAGCAGGATCAGCCTGGCCCCCTGGGTGGCAGCGGTCCGTATGGCATGCAATGTGGCAGCGAAATTGGCGGCGACATCAGATGTGGCGGCATGCTGGATCAGCGCGGTGCGAAGTGTTCTTGCAGTCATCGGAGTGTCCGGGTCTCGGCGGTGGTCAGCCGAGTATACCAGCCGGCAGTTGCATCGTGACACAATGCAGGCTGCCGAATTGCCGGATCAGCGGCCGGGCGTCGATGCCGATGATGTCCCTGCCCGGGAAGGCCCAGCCCAGACGTCGTAGTGCAATCTGATCCATAGGGTCGCCATAGGTCGGGACCAGTACGGCCCGGTTGATGATCAGGAAGTTGGCGTAGCTGGCTGGCAGCCGTCGTCCTTCATGATAGATTGGACGCGGGATCGGTAATGGCAGCAATCTGTAGGGTTCACCGTTGATTTGTCTGAGACTTTTAAGCTCGCTGCGCATGGCCTGTAACGGGGTGTGGTGCGGATCGTCATGATCATCGCAACTGGTGAAGGCGATGGTGTCCGGACTGCAGAAACGTGCCAGCATATCGATATGGCTGTCGGTATCATCTCCGGCCAGCCAGCCATGTTCCAGCCATAACACCCGGCTGCAACCCAGATGCTGTTTCAGCTGGCCTTCAATATCGTTACGGCTGAGCCCGGGATTGCGGGTAGGGGCCAGCAGGCAGGCGCTGGTGGTCAGGAGGGTGCCATGTCCATCACTGTCGATGCTGCCGCCTTCGAGTACCAGCGGTATCGATTGGTATTGGCGGTTAGCGAATACGCCCTGGGCGCGGGCCGACACCGTGATCTGGTTATCCAGGTCGGCAGTATATTTGCCTCCCCAGCCATTGAAGATGAAATTCAGCAACCGCGGCTGCTGGTTGTCAATAACGGTGATGGGTCCATGGTCCCGTGCCCAGCTGTCATTCGATGCGGCGATGGCGAAATGGCTGTGGTTGAGGACAGCGGTGTTGCTGGCACGCAGCAGATTGCGGATATGACTTCGATGGCTGTCATCGCGGCAGATGATCAGCAGTTGCTGGTAACGGGTGATCTGTGCGGCCAGCGCGGTAAAGACCCGATCGGTATCCTGCAACCATGGGCGCCAGTCGCTGCGGTCATGAGGCCAGGTCAGCATTACGGCACTTTGGGGTTCCCATTCGGCGGGCAGACGGCGCATGATGTTATCAGTGTGCAATTAGAACAGAGGGCCAAAAATATCCGGCCAATGATGACGGCAGATGGCCATTCTGGCAAGAGAAAACTGGGGGCGACAGTGATTTTCCCGCCTATGTGGCAAGAGCACAGGGGGTGCGGTTACCCGTGCATCAAGCAGACTTCATTCGATCAGCATCTGGACGTTGTTGCGGCCGTTATGCTTGGCCTTGTACATCGCCTTGTCGGCGCGTGCCAGCAGGGTTTCACTGCTGTCACCGTCTTTGAAGTTGGCAACACCAAAGCTGGCAGTTACCGGGATCTGGTGATTGTCGAAAGAGTATTGGGTCTCCTCGATATTGCGGCGGATCCGTTCCGAGATCAGCAATGCGCCATTGATATCGGTATTGCTCAGCAGCAGGATAAACTCCTCACCGCCGGCGCGGAACAGGATATCGGTACTGCGGATGCTGTTGGACATGACCTGGGCGACGAGGCGTAACACATGGTCGCCGGCAGCATGACCGTACAGGTCGTTGACCTGTTTGAAGTGGTCGATATCGATGACTACAATGCCCAATGGATTGTTATAACGACGCGCCACCTCGGTTTCACGCAGCAGCGTACTTTCCAGCGCCATCCGGTTATTGACCCCGGTCAGCGGGTCCTTCAGCGCGGCCGTCAGCGCCTGGCGATAGGTAATGGCATTGCGCAAGGGATAGACCAGGGCGCACAGCAGGTATTCGAGCATCATGGTTTCATGGGCGGTGAATTTGCGCTTACGGTACAGCGTCAACTGACCCAAGGCGGTGGCTGCGACCACCAGCTGGAAAGAACAGCTGTTCTTCTCCTTGCTGCCAAGTTCTACATCCAGCTGATACAGCTCGTTTTCGAACCGGATTCCGTCATGTGGGATCAGGCTTTTGATTTCACTGGAATATATATCGATCAGACGATCGACCTCGAGTGAGGTTTGCAGGACATTGGCGATCTGCAGGGCCTTTCTGGCACCCGCCTTCTTGCCTTCATCGCCTTCGATGAATTGGGACATCAGGGCCAGATTGCCCAGTTCAAAGACGACTTCGTTATCCGTTTGTCTTCGTTGCGATAAAGGCATGGTGCCTCCGTGGATACAATTAGACAAGCTTGGATTTGCAGATTCTATGCCAACTGGCTCCCGCGCCGTTCGGAGATACCGTCAAATATATAAATCCTTTCTATCACAGATAGTTATATATACACAAGCGGGGTATGGATAATGGCGCCATATTTCTGGCGGATCATCGACTGGAAATCTTTTGCCGTCATAGAGTTGTACAGGGCGACGTGATGGCAGATATTTTTTGCTCGCTGACGCTGTGCTAGTGTGGCGGTATGGGCTCTCAAGGAGGAGGGTGATGATGCTGGCCAAGGTCGCGATCACGGATGTCCACGAAATCTTCGATTTGCTGCAACGCCCTGTCGACCAGGCATCGCGTCCGCTGGGGGAGATCCTGCTGGCGTCGCGACTGATCACCGAACACCAGCTGATGCTGTCGCTGCGGCGCCAGCGAAACGAGCAACACCAGCAACTGGGGTATATCCTGGTCGAAATGGGGCTGGTCTCGCCTGGCCAGGTCATGGCGGCACTGGCGCTGAAGTGTGGCATCCCATATGTCGGGCTGGAGGGTTGTGAGATCAGTCGGCTGGTCTTGCAGCAGGTGCCGGCACAGCTGGTGATTCAATACAACCTGGTGCCGCTGGCAGTCGTCGGGCGGCGCCTGATTGTCGCCAGCGACAACCCGTTGCGTATGGAAGGGATTGAACTGTTGCAGTTCAAGACCGGACTGCAGGTCATTCCGGTCATGGCCTCGGCGGCGGACCTGGCCAGACTGATTGCACGTCATTACAGCCGCGTGGGTGATCAGCCAGAGCTGGATGCCATTCCGTTGTCGTTCAATGATGCCCCGCGTCAGGCCAGCTCGCCGCAGGCGCGGATGCTGGAGCTGGCCGCGAATCGCAGGCCCATCGTCCGTCTGGTCAATGCCATCTTTTTGCAGGCGCTGATCCGTAGCGCCTCTGATATCAATATCAGGCCCTTGCCGGCCCAGGTCCATGTCTATTACCGGATCGACGGTCTGATGCGCTGGGCGCGCACCATTCCGGTGGAGGATCTCAATCCGCTGGTCAGCCGCATCAAGATCATGGCCGGTATGGATATTACCGAGCGGCGATTGGCCCAGGATGGACATATACGCATGCAGCACGGACATCGTAGCATCGATTTACGTGTGTCGGTGATTCCTACGGTGCAGGGCGAGAGCCTTGCCATCCGGGTGCTGGATCGTGACCGCGGGTTGCGGTCTTTTGATGAACTGGGTTTGTCACCGGTCGCACAGCAGCAGGTGCGGGGCTGTATTGGGCGTGGCGCCGGTCTGTTTGTTGTTGCCGGCCCCACTGGCAGTGGCAAGTCGACCACGCTCTATTCGGTATTGAATGAATTGCAGCAACGAGAGCTGCATATCCTGACTGTCGAAGAACCGATTGAATATGAGATTGCCGGGGTCGAGCAGGTGCAGGTGTCGCGGCGCAAGGGCTTGGGTTTTGCCTCGGCATTGCGTCATTTTCTGCGCCACGATCCCGATGTCATCATGATTGGTGAGATCCGGGACCAGGAAACGGCCGAGATCGCCTGCCGTGCCGCACTGACCGGCCATCTGGTGCTGACGACGCTGCACACCCGTACCGCACATGAGACGCTGACCCGGCTGCTGGATATGGGCATACAGCGCTATGTGCTCAGTGCCGTGTTGGTCGGGATCGTGGCGCAGCGTTTGATACGCAGGTTATGCCCGGTTTGCAAGCAGGTCGAAGATGTGAGTGTGGCACGCAGGCTGCAGACTGGTATCGGTCCTGATCAGATCGTCTATCGCAGCCTCGGTTGTGAGCACTGTCAGGACAGCGGTTACCAGGGACGGCTGTTGCTGACCGAGGTCATGACGATTGATGTCGAGATGCGCACGCTGATCAATGATGCATCGCCAGCAACCGTGCTGATTGAGCGCGCGGAACGGGCCGGCATGTTACGTTTGGAGCGGCAGGCCCTGGATCTGGCGGTGACGGGACAGGTAACGCTGGATGAGGCGCTGGCGATCGGTCAGGAATGACCCGGCTATGATGCAGCGGCCAGCAAGGCCTGTGCCGCGGACCGGCCACTGAGCACAGCACCCTCAAGTGTGGCGGGATAACTGGTAGCGACATGGTCGCCGGCCAGCCACAGGTTCGGCAGCTTGGTATGCGCCTGGGGACGGATCCGGGTAATGTTGATGGCACTGAGAAATGTTGCACGTTTTTCCCGGATCACCAGCCGGTCAAGCGGTGTTGGCCAGGTCGGAAACATCCTGGCCAGTTCATGTTGCACGGCGGTGGCCAACGCGTCCTGATCGAGACTGACATGGGGGCCATCGGCGCTGATGATCACCGCCATCAGGCCGGGTTGTCCGCTGGTGCGACGGTCGAAGATCCATTGAGTGAGGGTGCCGGCACTGCCGGCCAAGGCTGTCGGCAGTTGCACAGACTCCGGATATTGAAGATAGACCGTGCAGATCGGGCTGTAGGTGAACTGCTGGAGTTGATCAACCAGTCCCTGGCATCCAGGCAGCGGGGCCAGCAGACGGCCGCAGGCATAGGGTGGGACCGCCAGGATCAGCTGATCGCACTCCAGGGTTGTTGCGTCATCCAGCCGGACACTGCTGATTCGATTATTACCATACGATAATTCGGTAACACGGCTGCCGCAGCGCACGGTGCCACCGCGTTGTTTGATATAGTTGGTCGCCGGTTCTGGCAGCAAGCGGCCCAGATCGGTGCGCGGCAGTAACAGGTCTGAGTTGCCGGCATGACCGGTAAAGGCATCCAGCAACACCCTGCGAAACAGCCGGGCCGAGGCGATGTGTATCGGGGTATTCAGGGTTGCCAGGCATAACGGTTCCCATAGCCTGGTGGTCAGCGCCGCTGGTTGAGTATGTTGCAGTAACAGGTCTGCAACAGAGCAATCGTCGGCTGGTGGCCGGGCGCGGAGCTGGACACAGAAGCGCAGCGCCGCCCAGCGCTCACGCCAATTCAGCCCTTGTGTCATCATCAGGCCACCGATCAGGTGCAGCGGGGCCGGTAAGCGCAGGGTATGCAGACCAATGGCTGGCTGGCCGTGCTGTATCAGGTGCAGCGACAACCGCTGCCGTTGGAATAACTGCCTGTGATCAAGGCCTATGGTATCGAGCAGGGACAGGGTTGCGCGGTAGGCGCCGATCAGCAGGTGCTGGCCATTATCGACGGTATGCGTATGCCAGCGCAGTCCGCGAGCCCGGCCACCAAGTTGTGGGGCGGATTCACAGAGCGTGACCCGGATGCCATGGCTACACAAGGTGACCGCGGCGCTCAGCCCGGCCCAACCACCGCCGACGATCACGACATGCATGATCAGGCCGGGGCGGAGGCGGCCAGTTTGTTGCGCCGCCGCCGTTCCTGACGCGAAACCTTCCAGGCCAGCCACAGCTTGCGCAGCGGTGTCAGTGTCAGGCGTTTTTCCAGGATATGGAAGCCGTCCTGCCTGAGTTCCTGCAAGGTGGCGCGGTAGATGGAAGCCATGATCAGCCCGCTGAGCTGGGCATAGCGGTCACATTCAGGCAGCATCTCCATGGCCTTGTCATAATACTCCTCCGCACGTTGGGCCTGGCGGGCGAACAGCGCTTGCATGGCAGGGGTGGTTGCCGGGCCGTGTAATTGTTCCGGGGTGACGCCAAACTGCTGCAGTTCATCGAGCGGGATGTAGGTCCGGCCCCGTGCGGCGTCTTCGCGTACATCGCGCAGGATATTCGTCAGCTGGAAGGCCATGCCCAGGTGATGGGCATATTTGAGCGTACGGCGGTCCTGGAAGCCGAAGATCTCGGCGGCCATGATCCCGACCACACTGGCGACCCGATGACAGTACAGTGACAATTCCTTGAAGCTTGGATAGATATTGAAATCGAGATCCATCTCCATGCCGTCGATGATCTCTTCAAAATGCTCCTGGGGCAGGTTGAAGCGCGCAAGCGCAACGGCCAGCGCCCGGCTGACCGGGTGTTGTGGTGTGCCGGCGAACAGCTGGCGGATCTCGTTACGCCACCATTCCAGCTTGGTGCGCGCCAGTTGCGGGTCCTGACATTCGTCGACGACGTCATCAACCAGCCGGCAAAAGGCATATAACGCGGTGATGGCCTGACGGCGCTCGGGTGGCAGAAACAGAAAGCTGTAATAAAAGCTGGATCCGCTCTTTGCAGCCGTGTCCTGGCAAAACTCATCGGGCGTCATGTCTCAGGCTTCGCTTCGGGTTGGGAACGGGTCAGGGCCTGCGCCACTATCCATATCTTGTCACGGGTATCCAGGCGTGGGCGGCTGAAGGCATCCATTGTAGCCCGTCTTTTGTGTTGCAGGATACGCAAACCACCGAACACGGTGAGCCTGATTTCAAGCCCCAGGCGTCCTGGCAGGCGCCAGGCCAACGGGGCGCCGCGCAACAGCAGGTCTTGTGCATAGCGGATCCGGTCATCCATCAGATGTTGCAGCGCGTCATCGCCGAGTTTGTTGCGGAAATGGGTCTCGCTGACGCCATACTGCTGCATGAGGTCGAGCGGCAGGTAGATCCGGTTGTTCTCATCATAATCCTGGGCCAGGTCTTGCAGGAAGTTGATCAGTTGCAGTGCGCTGCAGATCAGGTCGGACTGTCGCAGATTCTCAGGTGAAGCCTGTCCGGTCAGATGCAGTAACAGGCGCCCCACCGGATTGGCCGAGCGGCGGCAGTAATCGAGGACCTCGGCATCGCTGTGGTAACGGGTGACGGTGATATCCTGGCGGAAGGCCGAGATCAGATCATGAAACAATTGCAACGGCAGCTGATGGCGCCGGATGGTATCAGACAGCGCGATGAACACGGGATCATTGACCGGCTGCTGCTGCGCCAGCCGCATCAGCTGCCGATCATAATCGTCAAGTTGCACCAAACGCTGCGCGGCCGGGGCAGTCCCTTCATCTGCTATATCATCGGCCTGGCGGGCAAAGGCATAGATGGCGGCGACGGAGGGGCGGATGGCTGCGGGCAACAGCAAGGATGCGACCGGAAAGTTTTCGTAATGGCGGCGGGCCAGATCCTGGCACCAGCGGTAGGCCTGTGCGGTATCGGCAGCTACGCCACCGGTCATGGATCCTGATCCAGTTCGCGGATCACCTTTTCGACCGGCTCCAGCGACAGCGGCTCGGCGCTGGTCTGCAGGCCCATATCGTTGAACTTTCTGGCACCGCTGAGCACCTGGCGCTGGAACGAACCGACGGCGCTGTTGTAATGCTCGAGGCTGCTGCCCAGGCTCTTGCCGAGTTTGCCCAGGTGTCCCGAGAAGGTCTGCAGCCGCTTGTATAACTCCTCGCCGAGCTCGCGAATCTTCTCGGCATTGGCGGCCACTGCCTGTTGCGACCAACCATAGGCGATCGCGCGCAACAAGGCCACCAGACTGCTCGGGGTGGCGAGGATGACCTTCTGGCGCAGCGCGTCTTCCAGCAGACCCGGGTCATTGTCGAGCGCGGCGCTGAGGAAGTGATCACCGGGGATGAACAGCACGACAAAGTCTGGGCTGTTCTTGAACTGGCTCCAATAGGCCTTGCTGGCCAGCTCCCGGACCCGTTCGCGGACCTTGCGGGCGTGATGTTCGAGCTGACGCTGCCGCTCGCTGTCGTCCTTGGCCTCGATCGCATTTAAGTAGGCATCGAGCGGCGTCTTGACGTCGACGATGATCTCGCGGCCCGCAGGCATCCGTACGATCATGTCGGGGCGGATCGCGCCGTCATCGGTGATGGTGTGTTCCTGTTCAAAGAAATCACAATGCTGGACCATGCCGGCCAGTTCGACCAGCCGGCGCAACGTGATCTCGCCCCACTGGCCACGCACCTCGGGCCGGCGCAGCGCCTGGACCAGATTGCGGGTCTCGCCATGCAGTGCCTGCTGGGTCTGTGACATCGTCTCCAGATAACGCGAGATCGAGCCGTGCGCCTCCTTGCGGTCGCGGTCGAGCTCCTGCAGCTGCTTTTCGGTCTTTTCCAGCAGTTCGCGGATCGGCTTGACCATGTGCTCGATGTTCTGTTCCTTCTTGCCGAGTTCGTGCTGGGCCTGCTGGGTGAACTGCTTGAGGTTTTCCTGGGCCAGCTTCAGGAACTGCTCGTTGTTATGCTTCAGTGCCTCACCGGACAAGGCGGCGAAATTGGCCGACAACTGTTGTTGCACCCGGTCATAGGCGTTGATCCGCTCCTGGTGGGTGGCCTTCTCAACCTCGATCTCGGTGGTGAGCTGCGCGTTGTGCTGCTGCAGCTGCTGCATGCGGCGTTGCAGCAGCAGATAGCTGCAGGTCATCCCTAAGGCAAAGCCCGCCACTGTCAGCAACCAGACCATCAGCTGCGACGCCGTTGCTGGTTATAGCCGACGATCCAGTCAATGATCTGCTGCGGCTGTTCCACCATGTCATCGGCCTGCCATTGCTCCGGGTGGTCGTTATTGCCCAGATAGCCGAACAGCGCCACCAGCGTCTTCATGCCGGCGCGGCGGCCGGCCTCGATGTCACGTTCGGCATCGCCGATGAACAGACAATCAGCTGCCGCCAACCCCATCAGCTGGCAGGCATGAAACATCGGCTGCGGGTCCGGTTTGCGCAGCGCGGTGGTATCACCGCTGACGATGCAGGCGGCACGTGTCGCGAGGCCAAGCTGTTCCATCAGCGGCTGCGTCAGCCAGGCCGGTTTGTTGGTGACCACGCCCCATTTGAGGCCCTGGCCATCCAGCCAGTCCAGCAGCAGATCCATGCCGGCAAACAGCCGGGTGTGCAGCGCGATGTTGTCGCGATAGACGGCGAGCAGCCGCTGTCGGCACTGATCAAATTCGCCGGAGCTGGCGAGCAATTCCGGGAAGCCGAGCCGGATCAGTGCGCTGGCGCCGTGTGAGACATGCGGGCGTATCGTGGCATAGGGCAGCGGGTCCTTGCCCTGTTCCTCGATGACGCAGTTCAGCGCATAGGCCAGATCCGGCGCCGTGTCGGCCAGTGTGCCATCGAGATCGAACAGTGCAGCGCGCAGACCGGGCATCGTCATGCCCCGGGGCGTGTGGCGTGGACGAGATAATTGACGTCGATGTCGCGTCCAAGTGCATAACGTCGGGACAATGGATTGTAACTGATGCCGCGGATATCGCGCAGCTCCAGCGCGCTGTCGCGCAGCCAGTGACCCAGCTCCGACGGGCGGATGAATTTCTGATAATCATGGGTGCCGCGCGGCAGCATCCGCAGCAGATATTCGGCGCCGATCACTGCCAACAGATAGGCCTTGGCGGTACGGTTGAGCGTTGATAGAAACACCTGTCCACCGGGTTTGACCAACCGGGCGCAGGCCGCGACCAGGGCCGCAGGGTCCGGCACATGTTCCAGCAGCTCCATACAGGTCACGACATCGAACTGGCCGGGTTGTTGCGTGGCCAGTTGTTCGGCGGCCATCAACTGGTAGTTCACCTGCAGACCGCTGGCATGCAGATGCAGACGCGCGACCTGCAGCGCAGCCTCGGCCATGTCGATGCCGGTGACCTGTCCACCACGGGCGGCCATGGCCTCGGACAGGATGCCGCCACCGCAGCCGATATCGACCACCTGTTTGCCGTGCAGGCCGTTGCTGCGGGCCTCGATGTAGTCCACACGCAACGGGTTGATATCATGCAGCGGCTTGAATTCGCCGTCTCGATCCCACCACCGGCTGGCGATGGCATTGAACTTGGCGACCTCGGCCGCATCGACATTGGTCCCGGATGCAGTGGTCATGGCTGGTGGTGCTGGTGGTTTTCATCGCTGGCGGCGATGCGGGCACGCCACAGTTCGGCACGCTGGCGCAGCTGTTGACTGTCCAGCCGGGTTAGCTGGCGTCCAGCCAGCAGCTGCACCCCGGCGACCCAGACATCGCTGACCTTGTCACGCCCGGTTGCATACACCAGCTGCGAGATCGGGTGGTACAGCGGCTGGGTCTCGATGTCGCCCAGATCGACGGCGACGACATCGGCCGCCTTGCCCGGGCGCAGCGAACCGGTGATATCGTCGATGCCCAGGGCGCGGGCGCCATTCAAGGTCGCCATGCGCAGCGCGGTCTCGGCCGACACCGCGCTGGCATCGCCGGCCACGGCCTTGGCCAGCAGCGCGCAGGTTCGCATCTCGCTGAACATGTCCAGATCGTTATTGCTGGCGGCACCGTCGGTGCCGAGCGCGACATTGACGCCGGCCTGGTCCAGCGCATGGACCGGACAGAAGCCGCTGGCCAGTTTCAGGTTCGATTCCGGGCAATGGATGACATGGCTGCCGCTGACGGCCAGCTGGCTGATCTCCTCGTGAGTCAGTTGTGTCATGTGTACCGCCAGCAGCCGCGGTGACAGCAGACCGAGCTGTTGCAGCCGCGCCAGCGGCCGCTGGTGATGGGCCTGCAGTGATTGCTCGATCTCGCTGGCGGTTTCATGGACGTGGATATGGATCGGGATGTCGAGTTCCTCGGCCAGGGTCTGGATCCGCGACAGCGGGGCATCGGATACCGTATACGGGGCATGCGGGGCAAAGGCGGTGCGGATCAGCGGGTGATGGCGGTAGCTGTCATGCAGCTTCAGTCCCTTGTCCAGATATTCATCCGGGTGGGCCGCCCAGGCGGTCGGGAAGTCGATCATGATCAGGCCGATCGTGGCACGGATACCGCTGCTGGCCGCGGCGCGGGCCGTGATATCGGGGAAGAAATACATGTCACTGAAACAGGTGGTGCCGCCGCGCAGCATCTCGGCGATCGCCAGTTCGCTGCCATCGTGGACGAATTCGGGGTTGACCCAGGCCCCTTCCGCCGGCCAGATATGGTCATTGAGCCAGGTCATCAGCGGCAGATCATCGGCCAGTCCGCGGAACAGCGTCATCGCGGCATGGGTATGGGTGTTGATCAGCCCCGGGATCAGCGCGTGGGAGGGGAATTGATGATGCTCGCGGGGCTGGTAGCGCTGCCGCGCCTGCTCGCTTGGCAACAGGTCGAGGATCTGCCCGTCATGGAGCGCCAGGCTGTGGTGTTCAAGGACGGCGCCGGCGGGCTCCACCGGGATGATCCAGCGGGCATCAAGCAGTGTGTCTATCTGTTGCATCGGTCTGCATCGGTAAAGAGGGGTCGCGGAGTTGTTTCCGCGAGTATAGCGGGAATTGACTGAAAGTGTAGCCTGGCATCGAGGATGCCAGGGGATGCTCAGGGCATGCGGATCACATAGATCTCGACACGCCGGTTGCGGGAGCGGCCGGCCCGGGTCCAGTTTTCATCGACCGGCATGATTTCGCCAAAGCCTGCGACCTGGAGGCGTTGCGGTTCGACGCCCTGACGGAGCAGATAGTCGCGGACCCGGTAGGCGCGGCTGTCTGACAGTTTCAGGTTGTAGTCCTCACCGGCCAGTGAACTGGCATGGCCATGAATGATGATCCGTTCGATCGTGTTATCATGCGCGACCAGGTAGTCAGCGATGTCGCGCAGCGTGTCCTGGGCATGTGGATCGAGGCGGGATTCGTTGTGGCCGAAATAGACCGGTCCCAGTGTCAGGAAGTTGAATCCGCGTCCAAACGCATGCCGCGGCTGATTGCCCAGTGTTTCCAGTGCGGCAAGCTCCGGACTGACCTTGTGATCGGCATACAGCGGCGCGGTGGCGAGCATGGATGCCAGCAGCAGTGTCAGTGGTGTCAGAAAACGGGTGTGCATGGCCGTTCTATCGGCAGGGTCCCATGCGGACTTTATTGCCAGACCGTGGCGGGTTGCGGCCACGCGGTGCATATAACGCGAGAATGACGATAAACAACAGGGTGGATGATATGGCTTTGAAACGTCTGGATTCGATACGGCCGGTGCGCTGGGACGATGGGGCGCTGGTCATGGTGGATCAGCGGCTGCTGCCGCGCCAGTATCACGAGCACAGCTACCGTGATGCCGGCGCCGTGGCCCAGGCGATCACCGATATGGTGGTGCGCGGTGCGCCGGCCATCGGTATCGCCGCGGCGTTCGGCGTCGTGCTGGCGGCGCGGGCACGTTATCAGCAGGTCGGGACCGGCTGGCGTGCCGCCATTGAACAGGATCTGACCACACTGGCGGCCTCCCGGCCGACGGCCGTCAACCTGTTCTGGGCGCTGGCACGGATGCGCCGCGCCGTTGAGTTGATCACGGCCGGTGATCCATACCCGCCGTTGCTGGCCGAGGCCCAGCGTATCCATGACGAGGATATCGCGGCCAATTACACCATGGGGGAGCTGGGAGCGGCGCTGATCGACAGTCCCTGCGCGGTCATGACCCACTGCAATGCCGGGGCGCTGGCCACCGGTGGCTACGGGACCGCGCTGGGTGTCATCCGTTCCGGTTTCCAGGCCGGGCGGATCCGCCAGGTCTATGCCGACGAGACCCGGCCCTGGCTGCAGGGGGCGCGGCTGACGGCGTGGGAGCTGCATCGCGACGGGATACCGGTAGCGCTGGTCTGTGAGGGGGCCGGGGCCCATCTGATGAAACAGGGGGATGTGAAGTGGCTGATCGTCGGTTCGGACCGCATCGCCGCCAACGGTGATGTCGCCAACAAGATCGGCACCTATCATGCGGCGATCGCCGCCCGTCACCACGGCGTCAAGGTCATGGTCGTGGCGCCGACGTCGACGATCGACATGACGGTGGCCCATGGCGATGCGATCCCGATCGAACGCCGTGGTGAGGACGAGGTGCTGTCGCTGGCTGGGCAACGGGTGGCGGCTGACGGCGTCGGGGCGTGGAATCCGGTGTTTGATGTGACGCCGGCGGCACTGGTCGATGCCATCGTCACTGAAAAGGGTGTGGTGTTGCGTCCCGATGCCGGCAAGATGGCCTCCCTGATGGGCGGGCGCTAACAGGATGGTTGAAAAGGCCATCCCTGGCCTTTCTTGGCGTTCAGACCCGGCAGTTGCAAGCGGTGTTCACCTGCTCCGGGACGACCGTCGGGATTACCTAAATAATAGTGTCGTATCGCGGCCTTTATGCTATCATCCTGCGCTTGTCCAGGTTGATAGTAACAGCCTGTTTTTTAATGTACTAATTACCAGAATCGCACGCCCAGGATGACAGAAACAGTCGCGAAGGAAATCATCTCCACCAACATCGTTGACGAGATGAAGCAGTCGTATATGGAGTACGCGATGAGTGTCATCGTCGGCCGGGCGTTGCCCGATGTCCGCGATGGCCTCAAGCCGGTGCACCGGCGCGTGCTGTTTGCCATGCATGGCCTGGGCAATGACTGGAACAAGCCCTACAAGAAATCGGCGCGTATCGTCGGGGATGTCATCGGTAAATACCACCCGCACGGCGACTCGGCGGTCTATGACACCATCGTCCGCATGGCCCAGCCGTTCTCGCTGCGCTATATGCTGGTCGATGGCCAGGGTAACTTCGGTTCGATCGACGGCGATGCCCCGGCCGCGATGCGGTATACCGAGGTGCGGATGTCGCGCATCGCCCATGAGCTGCTGGCCGACCTTGATAAGCAGACCGTCGATTTTTCCTTTAATTACGATGAAACCGAGCAGGAACCGGTGGTCATGCCGACGCGGGTGCCGAACCTGCTGGTCAACGGCTCGGCCGGTATCGCCGTCGGACTTGCGACCAACATCCCGCCCCATAACCTGCGCGAGATCGTTGATGCCTGTCTGGCCGTCATCGATACTCCGGAGATCAGCATCGCCGAGCTGATCGAGATCGTGCCGGGGCCGGATTTCCCGACCGCCGCCATCATCAATGGCACCCGCGGCATCCAGGAGGCCTATGCCACCGGTCGGGGCCGCATCCATGTCCGGGCGCGTACCGCGATCGAGACCAACGACAAGACCGGTCGCCAGCGCATCATCGTTCATGAGCTGCCGTATCAGGTCAACAAGGCGCTGCTGCTGGAGAAGATCGCCCAACTGGTGCGCGACAAGCGCATCGAGGGTATCACCGAGCTGCGTGATGAGTCCGACAAGGACGGCATGCGGATGGTCATCGAACTGCGGCGCGGCGAGATGGCCGATGTGGTGCTGAACAATCTGTATCAGCACACCCAGCTGCAGAATGTCTTCGGCATCAACATGGTGGCGCTGGTCGACGGCCAGCCGCGGTTGCTGAACCTGAAACAGATGCTGGAATATTTCATCCAGCACCGCCGCGAGGTCGTGACCCGGCGTTCGATCTTTGAACTGGCCAAGGCCCGCGACCGGGGCCATGTATTGGAAGGCCTGGCCGTGGCGCTGGTCAACATCGATCCGATCATCGCGTTGATCAAGGCGGCGAAGACCTCGGCCGAGGCCAAGGCCGCCTTGACGGCGCAGACCTGGCCGCCCGGCATCGTCACCGAGATGCTGGCGCGCAGTGATGCCAGCGCGACGCGGCCACAATGGCTGGACAGCGGCTTCGGCCTGGTTGAACAGCAGGCGTATCGTTTGTCCGAGGTTCAGGCCCAGGCGATCCTCGACCTGCGGCTGCACCGCCTGACCGGCCTGGAGCAGGACAAGATCGTCACCGAATACCGCGAGGTGCTGGTGACGATCGGTGAACTGCTGGAGATCCTGTCCAATCCGGACCGGCTGCGTCAGGTGATCCGTGATGAGCTGGCACAGATCCGCGAACAGTTCGGGGATGCGCGCCGTACCGAGATCCTGTCATTGCAACATGATCTGACTATCGCCGACCTGATTACCGAGGAAGATGTCGTCGTCACACTGTCGAACAGCGGCTATGTCAAATACCAGGCGCTCGATGTCTATCAGGCGCAGCGCCGCGGCGGGCGTGGCAAGATGGCGGCCACCGTCAAGGAAGAGGATTTCATCGACAAACTGTTCATCGCCAACACCCATGACACCATCCTGTGTTTCTCCAGCCGTGGCAAGGTGTACTGGAAGAAGGTCTATGAACTGCCGCAGGCGGCGCGCCAGTCGCGCGGCCGGCCGATCGTCAACCTGCTGTCGCTGGAGGAGGGCGAACGCATCAGTGCCGTGCTGCCGGTGCGCGACTATGCCGACGACAAGTTCATCTTCATGGCCACCCATGACGGCTATGTCAAAAAGACCGCACTCAGTGAATTCTCGCGGCCACGCAGCAGTGGCATCATCGCCATCGACCTGGTCGACGACGACCGGCTGATCGGTGTGACCATCACCGATGGCACGCGCGAGATCCTGTTGATGAGCAGCGCCGGCAAGGCGATCCGCTTCCATGAGCAGACGGTACGGCCGATGGGACGCAGCGCGCGTGGTGTACACGGCATCAAGCTGCAGGAAGGACAGCAGGTTATTGCCTCGCTGGTCGCCGAGGACGGCGATGTGCTGACGGTGACGGAGTTTGGCTATGGCAAGCGCACGCCGGTCGCTGAATATCCGCTGCATGGCCGTGCTGGCCAGGGTGTGATCTCGATCCAGACCACCGAACGCAACGGCAAGGTGATCGGGGCGGTGCTGGTGCATGCCAACGATGAGATCATGTTGATCAGCGACAGCGGTACGCTGGTCAGGACCCGGGTCGACGAGATCTCGGTGCAGGGGCGCAACACCCAGGGTGTGCGGCTGATCCGCATGGCGGATAATGAACGATTGGCGGGGCTGGATCGCTGTGAAGGTGAATCCGCAGCCGAAGAATGACGGTTTTTGAACTATGACAGGGGTAGAACGATGAAACGTGTATACAACTTCAGTGCGGGACCGGCGATGTTGCCGGAGGCGGCGATCCTCAAGGCGGCTGAACAGATGCTCGACTGGCAGGGCAGTGGCATGTCAGTGATGGAGATGAGCCATCGTGACAAGGAATTCATGTCGATCGCCGCCCAGGCCGAGGCCGACCTGCGTGAGCTGATGGCGATCCCGGCCAATTACAAGGTGCTGTTCCTGCAGGGTGGTGCCAGCGCGCAGTTTGCGATGGTGCCGATCAATCTGTTGCGTGGCAAGACCCGCGCCGATTACATCAACACCGGCATGTGGTCGAAGAAGGCGATTGAGGAGGCCAAGCGCTTCTGCACCGTCAATGTCGCTGCCTCGTCTGAGGCCGGTGGCTTCAAGACCGTGCCGGCGCAACAGGACTGGAAGCTCGATCCGCAGGCCGCCTACGTCCATTACACGCCGAACGAGACCATCGGCGGTGTCGAATTCCCGTTTATCCCTGACACCGGCGCGGTGCCGCTGGTCGCCGATTTGTCATCGACGATCCTGTCACGGCCGATCGATGTCAGCCGGTTCGGCGTTATCTACGCCGGCGCGCAGAAGAACATTGGCCCGGCCGGGTTGACGGTGGTCATCGTGCGTGACGATCTGGTCGGCCAGGTGCTGCCGAACATGCCGGTGATGTTCGACTACAAGATCCACGTCGACAACGAGTCGATGTACAACACGCCACCGACCTATGCCTGGTATCTGGCCGGGCTGGTGTTCGAATATCTGAAGGGGCAGGGCGGACTGAAGAAGATGGCCGAGATCAACCAGCGCAAGGCCGCCAAATTGTATGCGGCGATCGATGGTTCGAGCTTCTACAGCAACCCGGTCGACAAGTCCTGCCGCTCGTGGATGAACGTGCCGTTCACGCTGGCCAATGCCGAGCTCGATGGTGCCTTCCTGTCCGGTGCCAAGAAGGCCGGTCTGGTGACGTTGAAGGGACACCGCTCGGTCGGTGGCATGCGCGCCAGCATCTACAATGCGATGCCGGAGGCCGGCGTCGATGCGCTGGTGGCCTATATGAAGGATTTCGAGAAAACCAACGGCTAAGGAACCTATGATTAATTCAAAAAATACCACGGCCGTCATGCCCGCGAAAGCGGGAGTCCAGGTATTACAGGCCGTTATGGATGCCCGCTTCCGCAGGCATGACGACAACTCGAATTAATCAGAGCTTCCCTAAGCCGTCTCTACAGCAGCGGAGTACACACCATGTTCAAGATCCAGACGTTGAACAGCATTTCGGCCCTCGGCCTCGAACGGATGCCGCGCAGTCAGTATGAGATTGCATCGGAGATGCCGAACCCGGACGCGATATTGCTGCGCTCGTTCAAGATGCACGGCATGGCGATCCCGGCCTCGCTGAAGGCGGTCGGCCGTGCCGGCGCCGGCGTCAATAACATCCCGGTCGATGAGATGAGCCGCCGCGGCATCCCGGTGTTCAATGCGCCGGGCGCCAATGCCAATGCAGTCAAGGAGCTGGTGCTGGCCGGCATGCTGATCGCCAGCCGCAACATCTGCCAGGCCTGGGAATATTCGCGTTCGTTGCAGGGCACCGATGACGAGGTGCACAAGAAGGCCGAGGCCGGCAAGAGCCAGTTTGTCGGCGTCGAACTGCCGGGGCGCACACTGGGTGTCGTCGGTCTGGGCGCGATCGGTATCAAGGTGGCCAATGCGGCGCTGCAGCTGGGCATGAAGGTCATCGGTTATGACCCGCAGATCACGGTGCGCAATGCCTGGCAACTGTCATCCGGTGTGCGGCAGGCGCTGAGCATCGACGAACTGATGTCGAATGCCGATTACGTCACCTTCCATGTACCGCTGGTCGATGCGACGCGCCATATGATCAATGCCGACCGGTTGCGCATCATGAAGGATAACGTGGTGATCCTCAATTTTGCCCGTGAGGGCATCGTCGATGATCAGGCGGTATGCGCGGCGATCAAGGCCGGCAAGGTCTATGGCTATGTCAGCGATTTCACCAGCAACCTGCTGAAGAATCATGAACGGGTCATCACGCTGCCGCACCTTGGCGCCTCGACCAACGAGGCCGAGGACAACTGCGCGGTGATGGTCGCTGACCAGGTGCGTGATTTCCTCGAACACGGCAATGTCGTCAATTCGGTCAACTTCCCCGAGGTCGTGATGCCGCGGGTGGCCGGTGCCAGCCGCATCGGCATCGTCAATGCCAATGTGCCGAACATGGTCGGCCAGTTCTCAACCGTGCTGGCCGCGGCCAGGCTCAATATCGTCGAGCTGCTGAACAAGTCGCGCGGCGATCTGGCCTATACGTTGCTCGATGTCGAGGGTACGGTGGCGGACGATGTGGTGGCCAGGATCCGTGCCATCGAAGGCGTCAGCAATGTGCTGGTGTTTGGTTGACGGGGAGCGTGATGAGTGACGAAGGCAAGCTGAAGGCCATCCGGGCCCGCATCGACGCCATCGATGCCCAGCTGCAGCAGCTGATCACTGAACGTGCCGAGTGCGCACAGCAGGTGGCGCACAACAAGGTCATCAGCGACAGCGCCGAATACTATCGTCCGGAACGCGAGGCCGAGGTGCTGCGCACCGTCAAGGGCCGCAATCACGGCCCGTTGTCCGATGACGCAGTGGTTCAGGTATTTCGCGAGATCATGTCGGCCTGTTTGGCCCTGCAGCAACCGATGCAGGTCGCCTATCTTGGTCCCGAGGGTACCTATACCCATGCCGCGACGCTGAAACATTTCGGCCATGCGGCACAGACTCGGCCGCTGCCGACCATCGATCAGGTGTTTCGCGAGGTCGAATCCGGCAACACCCACTATGGCGTGGTGCCGGTCGAGAACTCCACCGAGGGGGTCGTCAATCACACGCTGGATATGTTTCTGAGTTCGCCGTTGCTGATCTGCAGCGAGATCGAGCTGCGCATCCATCATCATCTGCTGGCAACATCAGCCCAGCGTGGTACGCTGACCCGCATCTATGCCCACCAGCAGACGTTGGCGCAATGCCGTGGCTGGCTCGACAGCCATCTGCCGGGTATTGAACGGATTGCCGTCAGCAGCAACGGTGAGGCGGCGCGTCTGGCGGCACAGCAGCCCGGCAGCGCGGCGATTGCCGGCGACATGGCCGCCGAGATCTATGGCCTGCAGCGTATTGCATCCAATATTGAGGATGAGCCGGACAACACCACACGTTTCCTGGTGATCGGACGCAAGATGGCGGCCGCCAGCGGTCAGGACAAGACCTCGTTGCTGCTGGCAGCGCCCAACCGGCCGGGGGCGCTGTTTGCGCTGCTGCAACCGTTCTCGCGTCAGGGCATCACGCTGACGCGGATCGAATCGCGGCCGTCGCGGCGTGCGGTGTGGGAGTATGTGTTTTTCGTCGATGTCGAAGGGCATGTCCAGGAGCCGGCCGTGGCCGGTGCGCTGCGCGAGCTGGAACAGCAGGCCTCGATGGTCAAGGTGCTCGGTTCTTATCCCCGGGCAGTCGTTTAGAGAGGTTCTGATTAATCGAATTGTCGTCATGCCCGCCCCGATCGGGTCGAGGGCAGGCCTCCAGCGGGCATCCATAAAGGCCTGTAATACCTGGATTCCCGCTTTCGCGGGAATGACGGCTGTGGTAATTTTTGAATTAATCAGAGGTTCTTAAATTGCAGTCATTTAGTTATAGCAGGAATACGCAATGATCATCATCATGAATGCCAGCGCCGGTGACACCGAGATCAGCCAGGTCGAGCACAGACTCCAGTCGCTGGGCATGCGCTGCAATGTGTCACGCGGCATCGAACGCACGGTGATCGGCGCGATCGGCGACGAGGTCAAGCTCGATCAGGAGGCCTTTGAGGCGCTGCCCGGTGTCGACCGCGTCGTCCGGGTCATGAAGCCGTACAAGATCGTCGCCCGCGAGACCCATCCATCGCGTACCGTGGTCAATGTGCGCGGCATCCCGATCGGTGGCAACACCGTGCAGGTCATCGCTGGTCCGTGTTCGGTCGAGACCCAGCCGCAGATGGACAGCTCGGCCGCCGCGGTCAAGGCCGCCGGTTGCCGCTTGATGCGTGGCGGTGCCTTCAAGCCGCGCACCAGCCCGTATGCCTTCCAGGGCGCCGGTGTTGAAGGGCTGGAGATGTTTCGCAAGGCCGCCGACCGGCACGGCCTGCCGATCGTCACCGAGCTGATGGATGTACGGATGCTCGACACCTTTCTCAAATACGGGGTCGATGTGATCCAGATCGGTACCCGCAATATGCAGAATTTCGATTTGTTGAAAGAGGTCGGACGGACCCATACCCCGGTGATATTAAAGCGTGGCATGGCGGCGACGATCTCCGAATGGCTGATGTCGGCCGAATACATCGCCGCCGGCGGCAACCACAATATCATCTTCTGCGAGCGCGGCGTGCGCAGCTTCGAGACCGCCTACCGCAACATGCTGGATGTCACCGCGGTGCCGGTGCTGAAACGCGAGACCCATCTGCCAGTGATCATCGACCCCAGCCATGCCGGCGGCAAGGCGTGGATGGTGCCGGCGCTGGCGCGGGCGGCAATCGCCGCCGGTGCCGACGGCCTGCTGGTCGAGGCCCACCCCTGTCCGTCCGAGGCCTGGTGTGATGCCGATCAGGCCTTGAACCCGCAGGAGCTGGTCACCCTGATGGGCGAACTGCGCGGCATCGCCGCCGTGCTGGGCCGCGAGCTGTGATCGTGGTGGCGGGATAGTTGGTGGCTACGGCCTGGCACATCCGCCAACTGACCGTCATCGGCGTCGGTCTGATCGGCGGGTCATTGGCCCGGGCGCTGCGCCGCGCCGCTGTCGTCGATCAGATCGTCGGCTGTCAGCCGGACAGCGCGGGCCTGGTGCGGGCGCAGCAGCTCGGTGTCATCGACCGCTATGCGACCGATGTCGCCAGCGCCGTGGCCGGCGCCGACCTGGTGGTGCTGGCCGTGCCATTGGGCGCGCTGCCGGAGCTGTTCCGCCAGCTCGCCGTGGCCGTGCCGCCACAGGCCGTTATCACCGATGTCGGCAGCGCCAAGGGCAGTGTCGTCAGCGCCGCCCGGCAGGCCCTCGGTGAGCGGATCGCCTCATTTGTCCCCGGTCACCCGATCGCCGGCACCGAACACAGCGGGGTTGAGGCCTCGTTCGCCGAATTGTTTGCCAATCACAGCGTGATGCTGACGCCGCTGCCGGAGACCGCCGCCGCGGCCTTGCAGACCGTGCAACAGATGTGGCGCAGCACGGGCGCCCAGCTGGTACAGACCACCGTTGAACAGCACGATGCAGCACTGGCCGCAACCAGTCACCTGCCACACCTGCTGGCCTATACGCTGGTGGATACCTTGGGCAGAATCGATCCGACGGCGGAGATCTTTCGTTATGCGGCCGGCGGTTTTCGTGACGTGTCGCGGGTCGCCTCCAGTGACCCGGTGATGTGGCGTGACATCTGCCTGGCCAACCGCGCGGCGATCCAGGCGGTGCTGGCCGCCTACAGCGGGCGGCTGTCCGCGTTGCAGGCCTTGATTGAACATGAAGATGGCGCCGGCCTGCAGCAGCTGTTTGCCGGCGCCAAACAGTTGCGTGACCGCCATATCGTCGGTCTGAAGGGTGAGGAATAATGCGGCGATGAGCGGCTCGAGTCTGGAGTTTAGCATAGAGGCCGGCGGCCAGTTGTCCGGGACGGTCCGGGTGCCGGGTGACAAGTCGATCTCGCACCGTTCGATCATGCTCGGTGCGCTGGCCGACGGCGTGACCCGGGTCAGCGGCTTTCTCGAGGGCGAGGACAGCCTGGCGACGCTGCAGGCCTTTCGCGACATGGGGGTGCGGATCGACGGCCCGGATCATGGTCAGGTGGTCATTCACGGCGTCGGCCTGCATGGCCTGCGTGCCCCGGACAAACCGCTGGATCTGGGCAACTCCGGCACCTCGATGCGGCTGCTGGCCGGTCTGCTGGCCGGCCAGTCCTTTGATGTCCAGATGACCGGTGATGCCTCGCTGTCGCGCCGGCCGATGCGCCGCGTCACCGAACCGCTGTCCACGATGGGTGCGCGCATCACTGCGACCGCAACCGGCACGCCGCCGTTGCAGGTCCACGGCGGCCAGCTGCTGCATGGAATCTCGTATCAGATGCCGATGGCCAGCGCGCAGGTCAAATCCTCGCTGCTGCTGGCCGGGTTGTATGCCCAAGGCCGGACCTGTGTCAGCGAACCGGCGCCGACCCGCGACCACACCGAACGGATGCTGCAGGGTTTTGGCTATAGCGTTGAACGTCAGGGCAGCACCGCCTGCGTCACGGGCGGCGGGCGGCTGACCGCGACGGCGATCGATGTGCCGGCCGACATCTCGTCAGCGGCCTTTTTCATGGTCGGCGCCAGCATCGCCGCCGGCTCCGATGTCACGCTGAGCCATGTCGGCATCAACCCGACGCGGATCGGCGTCATCAATATTCTGCGGCTGATGGGCGGCGACATCACATTGCTCAATGAACGCACAGTCGGTGGCGAGCCGGTGGCCGACATCCGGGTGCGCGCCGCGGCGCTGCACGGTATCGACATCCCCGAGGACCAGGTGCCGCTGGCGATCGACGAATTCCCGGCCTTGTTCATCGCCGCGGCCTGCGCCCGTGGTACGACCCGGTTGACCGGGGCCGAGGAGCTGCGCGTTAAGGAGAGCGACCGGATCCAGGTCATGGCCGATGGCCTGCAGGTCGTCGGTGTTACCGCGATGCCGACGCCGGATGGCATTGTTATTGAGGGTGGAAGCATCGGCCGTGGCGTCGTCGACAGCCACGGTGATCACCGCATCGCGATGGCGTTTGCGATGGCGGCCTTGCGCGCGAGTGGGATGATCGAGATCCAAGATTGTGCCAATGTCGCGACCTCGTTCCCGGGGTTTGTCGAGCTGGCGCAGCGGGCGGGCCTGCGCATCGCGCTGGCCGGGTGATCGGGTGTCGCCCTTCGATACGCGATGCTACGCATCGCTACTCAGGGCGAACGGGGAGGATGAGGCCGATCGTGGTGAGTAGGCGCGCAGCGCCGTATCGAACCATACGCGGCTGTGCCGCTACTCAGGGCAGGCTCGAGCGCCGTATCGAACCATGGACGGCGGTTAATGACAGGGGTAGGGACTCTATGGGCACACAGGCACCAGTGATCACCGTTGATGGACCCAGCGGTTCCGGTAAAGGGACCGTCAGCCGCCTCGTGGCCTGGCGGCTGGGCTGGCATTTTCTCGACAGCGGCGCCTTGTACCGGCTGGTCGGACTGGCGGCGCTGCAGCATGGCATCAGCCTCGAAGATGAGCAGCCGCTCGGCCAGCTGGCCGGGCAGCTCGATGTCCGTTTCGAGAGTGACGGGGGCGTCGACGAGGGGCGGATCATGCTCGAGGGCGTCGAGGTCAGCGCCGAGATCCGCAGCGAACAGGTCGCGGCAGCGGCATCCCGGGTCGCGGCCTTGCCGGCGGTGCGTGACGCCCTGCTCGGCCGGCAGCGGGGGTTTTGCCGGGCGCCGGGTCTGGTGGCCGATGGCCGTGACATGGGGACGGTGGTCTTCCCCGGCGCACAATTGAAGATTTTTCTTACCGCCAGCCAGCAGGAACGTGCCCTGCGCCGGTATAAACAGTTGAAAGAAAAGGGGATCGATGTTAACCTAGTCACCCTTTTAGACGAGATCGAACGACGTGACGCACGTGATGGCGCACGTCAGGCCGCTCCGTTACGCATGGCCGATGATGCAATCCTGCTCGACAGCACGGTAATCCCTGTCGAACAGGTGGTGGACCGCATCCTCGAACTATGGCAACGCAGTGGTCTAGCAGGACATCACAGTAGTTAGGGATGAGCTGATTTGTGTAGTCATTCCCGCGTATGCGGGCATCCAGTAACCTGCTGATCGGCAAGTGCTGGATTCCGGGTCGCCGTCTGGCGGCGCCCGGAATGACGTATTGATCAGAGCTTCATGAGGTGCCTGAATAACATGTTCAGGCAGATATCAATCAACCGCTGAGTATTCAGCACAGCGGATCCGCGACGGATCTGGGGACTAACATGAGCGAAAGTTTTGCACAATTACTGGAAGAGAGCTTCAGCAAACAGCAGATGAAGCATGGTGCCATCATCACCGGCACCGTGGTTGCGATCCGTGATGACTTTGTCATCGTCCATGCCGGACTGAAATCCGAGAGCGTGATTCCGGTCGCAGAATTCAAGAACGAGGCTGGTGAGCTGACGGTCAGCGTCGGTGATGATATCGAAGTGGCACTGGAGGCGCTGGAAGACGGTTTCGGCGGCACCCGGTTGTCGCGTGAAAAGGCAAAACGTGCCCAGAAATGGGTGGAACTGGAAAAGGCGATGGAAAAGAACGTCACCATCCAGGGCATCCTGACCGGCAAGGTCAAGGGTGGTTTCACCGTCGAACTCGGCGATATCCGTGCCTTCCTGCCCGGTTCGCTGGTCGATGTCCGTCCGGTCCGCGATGTCAGCTTCCTCGAAGGCAAGACCCTCGATTTCAAGATTGTCAAACTGGACCGCCAGCGCAACAACGTGGTGGTGTCGCGCCGTGCCGTGGTCGAGAAGGAATCCAGCGCCGAACGCGAAGCGCTGTTGACGAATCTGCAGGAAGGCCAGGTCATCAAGGGTGTGGTCAAGAACCTCACCGACTACGGCGCCTTCATTGACCTCGGCGGTGTCGATGGTCTGCTGCATATCACCGATATGGCATGGAAGCGCGTCAAGCAGCCATCGGATATCGTCAATATCGGCGACGAGATCGATGTCAAGGTGCTGAAGTTCGACAAGGAGCGCAACCGTGTGTCGCTGGGCCTGAAGCAGCTGGGCGAGGATCCATGGGCCAACATCAAGCGTCGTTATCCGGTCAACACCCGGGTGTTCGGCAAGATCACCAACATCGCGGACTACGGTTGCTTTGTCGAGATTGAGGATGGTGTCGAAGGGCTGGTGCACGTCTCCGAGATGGACTGGACCAACAAGAACATCCACCCCTCCAAGGTGGTCAGCCTCGGTGACGAGGTGGAGGTGATGATCCTGGATATCGATGAGGAGCGGCGTCGCATCTCGCTGGGCATCAAGCAGTGCCAGAGCAACCCGTGGCAGGAATTTGCCGCCACCCATACCAAGGGTGACAAGGTGTCGGGCGTCATCAAGTCGATCACCGATTTCGGTATCTTCGTCGGTCTGAACGGTGGTATTGACGGCCTGTTGCACCTGTCGGACCTGTCATGGAACGAAGGCGGCGGCGAGGAGCTGGTACAGAAATACAAGAAGGGTGACGAGATCGACGCCGTGATCCTCAGCATCGATGCCGAGCGCGAGCGCATCTCGCTGGGTATCAAGCAGATCGAGCAGGATCCATTCTCAAGCTATGTCGGTGAGCATCCGAAGGGCAGCATCGTCACCGGTACCGTCAAGGACGTCGACGCCAAGGGCGCGGTGGTCACGCTGGCTGAAAATGTCGAAGGCTACGTCAAGGTCGGCGATATCAACCGCGAACGCATCGAGGACGCCCGCACTGCATTGACCGTCGGCAGCAGCATCGAGGCGCGGGTCATGGGGGTGGATCGCAAGGGCCATTCCATTGTATTGTCGATCAAGGCCAAGGATGAATATGAAGAGGCGCAGGCCGTCAAGGATTACGGTCGGGCATCCGATGGCGGGGTGTCAACGACCCGACTCGGCGATCTGTTAAAGCAACAGATGGGTGCGAACGATAAATAAGGGGTTTCTGTTCCGGCAGGGTGGGGGCAGGCGGTGCGATCATTCGTTCATTTGAGGCTAGATGGATGACCAAGTCTGAATTGATAGAGATCATTTCCCAGAAGCAGCAGCATCTGTCGTACAAGGATGTGGAGTTTGCTATCAAGACGATGATTGAGCAGATGGCGCAATCGCTGGCCAGCGGCGAGCGGATCGAGATCCGCGGTTTCGGCAGCTTTTCGCTGCACTACCGGCCGCCGCGGGTCGGACGCAACCCGAAGACCGGCGAGTCGGTGCCGCTGACCGGAAAGTATGTACCCCATTTCAAGCCGGGCAAGGAGCTGCGGGAGCGGGTCAACAGCAGTACCGCCCCGATCCAGCAGATCGATGATCGGGATTCAGATCTGACCGACTGATCCTGCGCACCCTGTCTGGTTGTGTGTAACAATTACAGCCCTTTTCGTTGCTACGAAAAGGGCTGTTTTGTTATCAGTCCATACCACCACTACCTTGCGCGGATTCATCCATGATGCGAATGATTGCGGTGCTGTTGGTGCTGTTCATCGTCATGGTGGCGCTGCTGTTCGGGCTGCTGAATGCCGGCACGGTGACGCTCGATTATTACTGGGGACAGTGGCAGCTGCCCTTGTCATGGCTGTTGTTGCTGACGCTGGTGGCGGGCATGATGATCGGCGTACTGTTGGGCCTGCTGCGGGTGATCCGGCTGCAGTTGCAACTGCGCGGCCTGCGGCGGCAGTTGCGCGACGTGCCGGATGCAGGTGCTAACAACACAGCAGCTGACCGGCCCGGGACGGAACGCCAATGATCAGCGTCTGGTGGCTGCTGTTATTGCCGCTCGCCGCGGCGAGCAGCTGGTGGCTGGCGCGGCGCGTCATCCCGCGCGACAGCGCCCTGCAACGCTATGATCTGGCCCGCGACTATATCCGTGGTATCAACTATTTCCTCAATGAACAACCTGACAAGGCCATCGATGTCTTTGTCCGCGCCCTAGACGCTGACACCACGGTTATTGAGCCTCATTTTGCACTGGGCAGCCTGTTTCGCCGCCGCGGTGAGGTCGACCGGTCGATCCGCATCCATCAGAACCTGTTGGCGCGGCCATCACTGACGGGTGAACAGCGTAACCTGGCGCTGCAGGAACTGGCCCAGGACTATATGCAATCCGGTCTGCTGGATCGCGCCGAAGGTCTGTTCAACGAATTGCTGGAGCGGGACCCGCGCAATGTCCAGGCCTTGCGTTTTTTGCACTCGATCTATGAGCAGGAAAAGGAATGGGAGGCCGCGATTGCGGTCTTGAAGAAGATCGAAGGGGTCAATGGTGAGGGCCAGGGACAGGTCATCGCGCATTATTATTGTGAGCAGGCTGTGCTGCAGCTGCCGGCCGGGGACCTGATATGGGCCCGGCGGTTGTTGCGGCGCGCGCTGCGTCATGATCGGCATTGTCTGCGCGCCCGCTTGCTCGGTGTGCAGCTGGCCGAGCTGTCAGGGCGGGAGCGGGCGGCAGTGCGTGGCTATCGCCGTGCCGCACTGCAGTCGCCGCAGCAGCTGTCCGAGATCATCGCCCCGTGGCTGGCCTTTCATCAACAGCGCGGGCGGCGGGTCGAGGCCGATGACCCGATGATCAGGCTGCTGATGGCCCAGCCGGCGGTGAAACCGGTGCTCGACTATATCGAATACCGTATTGGTGTCGACGGTCTGACACATGGGCTCACCGAGCTGCGGCAGTACCTGTTGCAGCATCCGTCACCCTACGGCATGTTACGTTATCTGCAGTGGTCGGCCGGACAGTCGATGCTCAGTGATGAGCAGCAGTTCGTCCGTCTGCAACTTTCGGCAGTGGTCGAAAAAACATTTCTATATGTTTGTTCAGAATGCGGTTTGAGCAGTAATATGATGCGCTGGCAGTGTCCGGGGTGCCGACGCTGGAACACTGTCCGTCTGAATCCGGAAAGCCGTCGCCAGGAGATGAGGTCATGACCACTGAGCACAAGCGCATCATTGTGGCGCTGGATTTTGCTGAAGCCGGGTCCGCCATCGAGCTGGCCAGCCAGCTTGACCCCGCGCTCTGCCGGCTGAAGATCGGCAAGGAGCTGTTTACCCGCAGTGGTCCGGCGCTGGTGGAGCGCTTGCAGAACAATGGCTTTGAGATCTTTCTTGATCTGAAGTTTCATGATATCCCGAACACCGTGGCGCGGGCCTGCCGGGCAGCGGCCGATCTCGGCGTGTGGATGGTCAATGTCCACGCCAGCGGCGGGCGGCGGATGATGGTGGCAGCCCGCGAGGCCGTTGAAGCGGCCCGGCAGCGGCCGTGGCTGATCGCGGTGACAGTGTTGACCAGTTACACCGACGGCGAGCTGGCCGAGGCCGGTTATGCGGGATCCGTGGTTGATACCGCGCGCCATCTGGCGGCACTGACCGAGGACTGCGCCCTGGACGGGGTGGTCTGTTCGGCCCAGGAGGCGGTGCAGCTGCGTGCGGAACGCCGCCGCGATTTTCTGCTGGTGACGCCGGGTATCCGGCCGGCCGGCGCTGCGGCTGATGACCAGCGGCGGATCGTGACGCCGCAGCAGGCGATCATCGCGGGTGCGGATTATCTGGTCATCGGCCGGCCGATCACCGGCGCGGCCGCGCCGCTGACGGCACTGGAGGGTATCCAGCGCGAGGTCATGCAGGCACTTGGGGCGGCAAGCGGTGCTGTGATAGGCTAGAATGCCCTGGCCGGTCTGGTACAGGCCGGTGGGAAACATGGATAAACCTAGCAGAAGGAGCTGCCGATGAATAAATTAGTGTATGTATGCAGTCTGGTGTGGTGCATGACGGTGACCCCGTTATGGGCCGCCGCTGATCAGCGTGTCATCGACATCAATACCGCCGATGCCGCCACCTTGGCGACACTGGCCGGTGTGGGTGAGAAACGCGCCGAGGCGATCATCGCCTACCGCAAGGCCAACGGGCCGTTCAAGGATGTGGCCGAGCTGAAAAACGTCAAGGGCATTGGTGAGGTGATGCTGGAGCAGAACCGGACCCGGCTGACGGTGAAGAAGGACCGTGCTGACACGGCAGCGGCAAGCGACGACAAGGTGCCGGTCTCGCCACGTCAGTGACACGCTGATAGAGAGATGTAGCCACAGGCCCCTGGCCGATCGCGGCCAGGGGCCTGTTGTTTGTAAGGTTGGAGAAATGAAAAAATTGGAAAATTGGGGAAAATTGGGGTCAGAGTAAAAACTCTAGCGGCATATTTGTGTCAGGAATATTTGAGATGAGAGTTTTTACTCTGACCCGAATGGCACTTACTTAAGCGTTTTTGATAGGAGGTAGCCTGGGTTGAACGGAGTGAAACCCGGGTTTCGCTGTCGCTCAACCCAGGCTACCCGCCGGCTACCTCCTTAAGTAAGTGCCATTCTACTCTGACCCCAATTTACTGACCCCAATTTATTTTTTACTGACGCCTGAAGCTGAACTATGAAACCGATCCAACCTGTCATCCTGTCCGGCGGTGCCGGCACCCGGCTGTGGCCGCTGTCGCGGGAGTATTATCCGAAACAGTTGCTGACCTTGTCCGGCGACAACAGTCTGCTGCAGGACACGCTGACCCGGCTCAATGGCATCGACAGCTGCTGCGCGCAGGGCCTGGCAGTGTTGCCGGCGCTGATCGTGTGCAATGAAGAACACCGTTTCCTGGTGGCCGAGCAGGCTCGCCAGGTGGGCAGTGCAGTCTCCGCAATCATCCTCGAACCGGTCGGCCGCAACACCGCCCCAGCCTTGACGCTGGCCGCCCTGCACATCACCGCGGCCGGTCACGACAGTGTGATGATGGTGATGCCGGCCGATCATGTCATCACGCAGCAGCCGGCCTTTCATGATGCCGTGTGTCAGGCGCTGACGCTGGCCGGGCAGGGCTATCTGGTGACCTTTGGCATCGTGCCGCGGCGGGCCGAGACCGGTTATGGTTATATCAGAAAAGGGCAGGCGCTGCCGGGTTCGACAGGTTTTGCCCTCGAGCGTTTTGTCGAAAAGCCCGATGCCGCGACCGCGACGCAGTATCTGCAGTCCGGCGACTATCTGTGGAACAGTGGCATGTTCATGATGCAGGCCTCGCTGTGGCTGCAGGCGATGCAGCAGCTGCAACCAGCGATGTATCAGGCCTGTCTGCACAGCTATCAACATGGCAGTCCGGATCGGGATTTCTATCGGCTGGATAATGAACAGTTCCGCGCCTGCCACAGTGACTCGATCGATTATGCCGTGATGGAGAAGATCAGCGCGGGTTCCGGTGCCGGGTTACGCAGCTGTGTGATTCCGCTCGCGGCCGGCTGGTCGGACATCGGCTCCTTTCCGGCCTTGTGGGAGGTCGGCGCGGCCGATGCCCAGGGCAATGTCACGCGCGGCGATGTCTATGCCCACGACAGCCGCAACAGTCTGTTGCTGGCTGACAGCCGGTTGCTGGCGGCGATCGGGATACAGGATACCATCGTCATCGAGACCGCCGATGCGGTGCTGGTGGTGCACAAGGATCACGCCCAGGACGTCAAGAAGATCGTCGAGCGCATCAAGAACGATGCCCGTACCGAGCACCAGACCCACCGCCGGGTGTTTCGGCCCTGGGGTTATTACGAAGGCGTCGACAGCGGTCCGGGCTTCCAGGTCAAGCGCATCACCGTCCATCCCGGCAGCCGGTTGTCATTGCAGATGCATCATCACCGCGCCGAACACTGGGTGGTGGTGCGCGGCACGGCCCGCGTCACGCGCGGTAGCGAGGTGTTCCTGCTGACCGAGAACCAGTCGACCTACATCCCGGTCGGCGAGACCCACCGATTAGAGAACCCCGGCACCGTGGCGCTGGAGATCATCGAGGTGCAATCGGGCAGCTACCTCGGCGAGGATGACATCGTCCGTTTCGATGACATGTACGGCAGGAAAGATTAGGAAAACTCAGATTAATTTAAAATTGGCAAAATTGGGGTCAGAGACCAATTTTTTATCGATATAATGATCGGGTGTCGTGGATTAGCAAAAATTGGTCTCTGACCCCAATTTTCCCGAGGGACTATGACGGATAAAAAGAGCAGCAACGTCGTCTGGCATCAGGCCGTCATCGACCGCCGTTTGCGCGAGCAGCAGAACGGCCACAAGAGTGTCATCCTGTGGTTCACCGGCCTGTCCGGTGCCGGTAAATCGACATTGGCCCATGCCGTCGAGGAACGGCTGCACGCGACCAATTGCCGGACCTTCGTGCTTGATGGCGACAATGTCCGTCATGGGTTGTGTGGTGATCTCGGATTTTCCGATGCCGACCGGCAGGAGAATATCCGCCGCATCGGCGAGGTCGCCAAGCTGTTTCTCGAGGCCGGGATCATCTCGCTGACGGCCTTTATCTCGCCGTTTCGTGCCGACCGCGAGCGGGTCCGCAGCCTGGTGCTGCACGGCGATTTCATCGAGGTGTATTGCAAATGTACCCTTGAGCTTTGTGAGCAGCGCGACGTCAAGGGGCTGTACAAAAAAGCCCGTGCCGGACAGATCCCGGTGTTCACCGGCATCTCGTCACCGTATGAAGAGCCGTTGAATCCGGAGCTGGTTGTTGATACCTCGACAACGTTAGAGCAGTGCGTTGAACAGGTCATGGAGTGTTTGCGTCAACGCGGTATTCTGTAACAGACTGGCGCTATAATGCATATATTCTTCGTAATCACAAATTGGAAGCAGGCATCATGAAGCGGGCATCCACAACGTCCTGTAATACCTGGATTCCCGCTTTCGCGGGAATGACAGCTGTGGTAATTTTGAATTAATCAGAGTTTCCCATACATTATCCGTAACAACAAATTGGAAGCAGGCATCATGAAGCGGGCATTGATCACCGGTGTCACCGGCCAGGACGGCGCCTATCTGGCCGAATTCCTGCTGGAAAAAGGGTATGAGGTCCACGGCATCAAGCGCCGGGCCTCGCTGTTCAACACCGACCGTATCGATCATCTATACCAGGATCCGCACGTCAAGGGCCGGCGCTTCATCCTGCATCACGGTGACCTGACCGATTCGACCAATCTGATCCGCATCATCCAGCAGGTGCAGCCCGACGAGATCTACAACCTGGCGGCGCAGAGCCATGTTGCGGTGTCGTTCGAGGAGCCGGAATACACCGCCAATGCCGACGGCATCGGCGCGCTGCGTATCCTCGAGGCGATCCGCATCCTCGGCCTGGAGGACAAGACCCGCTTCTATCAGGCCTCGACCTCGGAGCTGTATGGTCTGGTGCAGGAGATCCCGCAGAAGGAGACCACGCCATTCTATCCGCGCTCGCCGTATGCGGTCGCCAAGCTGTATGCCTACTGGATCACCGTCAATTACCGCGAGGCCTACGGCATCTATGCTTGCAACGGCATCCTGTTCAACCACGAGAGCCCGGTGCGCGGCGAGACCTTCGTCACCCGCAAGATCACCCGGGCGATGGCGCGCATCAAGCTCGGACTGCAGGACAAGTTGTTTCTCGGCAACCTCGATTCCTTGCGCGACTGGGGCCATGCCCGTGACTATGTCGAGATGCAGTGGCTGATGCTGCAGCAGGACCAGCCCGAGGATTTTGTCATCGCCACCGGCGTGCAGTATTCGGTGCGTGATTTTGTCAATGCCGCCGCCCATGAACTGGGCATCCAGATGCGCTGGCAGGGCAGCGGCGTCGATGAGAAGGGTTATGATGCCGAGACCGGCGCCTGCATCGTCGAGGTCGATCCGCGCTATTTCCGCCCCACCGAGGTCGAGACGCTGCTCGGTGATCCGAGCAAGGCGCGTGACAAGCTGGGCTGGACACCGAAGATCACCTTCAAGGAGCTGGTCGCCGAGATGGTGCGCGCCGACCTGAAGGCCGCCGAGCGCGATGATTTGATAAAACAGCACGGCTACAAGGCGTTTGATTACCATGAGTGAAGGGTAGGCTCATCTGATGAATCCGGATGCACGCATCTATGTCGCCGGTCACCGCGGCCTGGTCGGTTCGGCCTTGCTGCGTCGTCTGGCATCCGCTACGTCCCCCTCCCCCCTGCGGGGGGAGGGCCGGGGAGAGGGGACGGCACCCTACACCCACATCATCACCCGCAGCCACGCCGAACTCGACTTGACCGACCAGCAGGCGGTGCGGGCATTTTTTGAAACGCAGCGGCCGGACTACGTGTTCCTGGCCGCCGCCAAGGTCGGCGGCATCCTCGCCAATAACACCTATCCGGCCGAGTTCATCCACCAGAACTTGGTAATCCAGACCAATGTCATCCATGAGGCATGGCGGGTTGGCGTCAAGCGGCTGCTGTTTCTCGGCTCCTCGTGCATCTACCCGCGTGACTGCCCGCAACCGATCAGGGAAGAGTATCTGCTGACCGGACCGCTGGAGACTACCAACCGGCCGTATGCGATCGCCAAGATCGCCGGCATCGAGATGTGCTGGTCGTATAACCGCCAGTATGGCACCCAATACCTGGCGGTGATGCCGACCAACCTGTACGGGCCCGGCGACAATTTTGATTTGAATACCTCCCATGTATTGCCGGCACTGATCCGCAAGATGCATGAGGCCAAACAGCGCGGTGACAACGAGGTTGTGGTGTGGGGCAGCGGCACACCGCGCCGCGAGTTCCTGTACAGCGACGACATGGCCGATGCCTGCGTCTATCTGATGAACCTGCCGGATGATCAGTTCAGTTCACAAGTTAATCCTGCAACGCTGCCACTGGTCAATGTCGGCTGCGGCGAGGACCTGACGATCCGCGAGCTGGCCGAGCAGATCAAGGAGGTCGTTGGTTTCTCAGGCAAGCTGGTGTTTGATACCAGCAAGCCGGACGGCACGCCACGCAAACTGCTGGATGTCACCCGTTTATCGGGGCTGGGCTGGCAGGCTCGTGTAGCCTTGAAGGCCGGTTTAAATAAAGTTTACACAGAGTACCGGGCAAAAACCCAAGCAAGGTAACCCGGCACGATTGTGATACACAGGTAGGGCAGATGCTCAGTCACAAAAAAGGCAGGATATGAAAATTGCCATCGCTGGCACCGGCTATGTCGGTTTATCCAATGCCATGCTGCTTGCGTAGCACAATGAAGTAGTCGCCCTTGATATCATACCTGAAAAGGTCGCGATGCTTGGTCGCAAGGAATCGCCTATCGTCGATGCCGAGGCAGCAGTGGGTCAGATTCGATTGAAATCGTACCCAGGGCTGGTGAGTATCTCTCATGTCAATAGAATCCGCCCCTTTTGATATCTTGTCGGCGGCGCCGGCCTCAGCGATGACTTTGACCACCCGCGCCGGCCGCAACGCAGCTGGCGCGAGCACATGCTCAGCATCGAAGGCGCAGTGCTGGTCGACTGGCAGGCGCTGTTCATGCAGGTGTGGCGCGAGCAGCACCGCAGCCCGATCACGCCGATTGACTCAAGTATCAATATCACAGATGCAACCGTCACCGATGGCGTCAACGGTCGCGTTGCGGGTGCAGGACATCCGCCGTTCATTGTACTACCGGCTGCAAGGCGCGGAGCGCCGCATCTGGCTGATGACCGCCTATTTCGTGCCATCCCGGCGCACGCTGCGCGCATTGCGGCAGGCGGCGCAGCGCGGTGTCGATGTCCGGTTGCTGCTGCCCGGCCCGGTCAGCGACCACCCAGCAATCGCCCATGCCGGGCGGCGCTTCTACAGCCCGCTGCTGCGTGCCGGCGTGCGGGTGTTTGAATATCAGCCGCGCTTCATGCATGCCAAGGCGGTGATCTGCGATGACTGGGTGTCGATCGGCTCCAGCAACTTCGACCGCTGGAACTTGCACTGGAATCTGGAGGCCAATCAGGAGATCGATGATCAGCCGTTCGCCGACCAAGTTTGTGCGGTCATCGACGGTGATCTGCGTGACTGCATCGAGATCCGCTATCCAGACTGGCATCAGCGCGGGCTGGCTGCGCGGTTGCGTGAACAGCTGTGGGGCCGTATCGACCGGCTGCTGGAAGGGCTGGGCCGGCTGCGCCGTGACCGATAAAGGGATTAGCCCGTTGCCGTTATTGCCTCGCTCTCCAGGAGTCATTCCCGCCCCCGATCGAGGTCGAGGGCAGGCTGCAGCGGGAGTCCAGTTGGCAGGTTTATGCCATGCTGGCGGCCTATCATGTCGTGACGCCGCTCAATGTCCCGCTGCGAAGATGCCATGTTCCTCCGGGATCTTGCGCCATACTGCGCTCTTCTATACGCTGGACATATAAGTGATCAACAACAAATCGGTTGATGCTAGGCGGCGGCCGTCTAAATACTGTTAGCGGCAAAACAACAGGAGTACGCATGTCACCAGAAGAGTACATTCGAGATCGGCTCGATGATCAAATTGCCTGGTACGGACAGAAGAGTCAATGGAACCAGAAATGGTTTAGAGGGCTCCGCGTACTTGAGATTGTGTTTGCAATGAGCATCCCGTTTTTTGTAAGTGAAATCACTAACGACACGCATTACCTCAAGGGTATTGTTGGCGTAATAGCGGTTTGCGTTGCTGTGATCTCCGGTCTGGTGACCTTATATAAATTCCAAGAGAACTGGATTGAGTACCGAACGGTGGCGGAAACGCTCAAGCACGAGAAATTCCTCTATATGACAAAGACATCGCCATATAACGAAGATGACGCCTTCCACGCGCTCGTCGAGCGCGTGGAAGGCGTAATTTCGAAAGAAAACACAACTTGGGCACATATCACTAACGAAAAAGAGAAACAACATGGCTAAGAAAACGATATTCATTAGCTACGATTACGATAACGACCGGAACTACAAAAACATGCTGCTGGCATGGGATGCCAACAAAGAGTTTGACTTTGGTTTCACCGATCATTCAGCAGACGTTTCGATTGACAGCACGGATGCTGCTGCAATAAAGCGGGCCATCTCCGCGAAGATAAATAATGCGACGTATTTTCTGTGTATCGTTGGGAAAAAAACCAATATAAGTAAATGGGTTGCCTGGGAGATTAGCAAGGCTGTCGAACTCAAGAGGAAGATCGTTGCTGTAAAAACGGATTCTCAAAATACCACACCTTCAGGTTTGCTAAATGTCGGCGCGAAATGGGCCATGTCCTTCACCTTTGACGCAATAAAGAAAGCCGTAGATGGTGCGTAGCCAGCTAATTTACGTTAGCGGCTAGTCGAGCAATAAGCACAGATCAAATAGGAATATGAACTTGGCATCAAGGCAGCTTAATTTTGATTTATTTGGTGATTCGGTTTGCACACATTCGCCTATGGTCGCTGCTGCGATTGAAAAATTGTCTACAGCAGCAGGAGCCGAATCTCGCGGGGCAATCTTTACACGCACCGAGGTGGTGGATTTCATCCTCGATTTGGCTGGCTACACGGAGGATCAACCGCTCCATGAAAAACGACTTTTAGAACCTTCATTCGGTGGGGGTGACTTTCTATTACCAGCAATCGGGCGACTGCTGGCAGCATGGAGGTCATCGCAACACGCAGGAACTGTAGTTGAAGAGTTAGGCGACGCAATTCGCGCTGTTGAACTGCATCGCAAGACCTTTTCTACCACCCGCGCAGCCGTGATCGAGCGGCTCAAGCAAGATGAGATAGGGGATCAATCCGCAGTAGCTCTTGCTGATCGTTGGCTTGTGCAGGGGGATTTCCTTCTTGCACCACTTGAAGGGCAATTCGACTTTGTTGTAGGGAACCCTCCCTATGTTCGCCAAGAGCTGATTCCAACACCGTTGCTGGCCGAGTACCGTAGCCGCTACCAGACGATGTATGACCGGGCCGACATCTACATTCCGTTCATCGAGCGGTCGTTAATGGTGCTCAAACAAGGCGGCAGCTTGGGCTTTATTTGCGCAGATCGCTGGATGAAAAACCGTTACGGTGGTCCGCTTCGCAGTCTCGTGGCTGAGCAGTTCCACCTGAAAATCTACGTCGATATGATGGACACCCCAGCGTTCCACTCCGAGGTGATCGCCTATCCGGCCATCACCGTCATCAGCAGGGATACACCCGGTGCGACGCGCATTGCTCATCGCCCTACCATCGACCAGGCCACGCTGGCGATCTTGGCCGACACGCTACGTGCGCGGAGCCTGCCGAAAGAACCCGGGCCGGTGCGCGAACTGGCACGAGTCACCAATGGGTCGGAGCCGTGGTTGCTTGAATCGTCGGATCAGATGGCGCTGATTCGCCGCCTTGAAAAACAATTCCCTAGATTGGAAGAGGTGGGCTGCAAGGTGGGTATCGGCGTAGCAACTGGCGCGGATAAGGCATATATCGGCGACTTTGACGCACTCGACGTGGAGTCTGATCGCAAACTGCCGCTGGTTACAACGAAAGACATTATGTCCGGCGAGGTGCAATGGCACGGCCAAGGCGTAATCAATCCATTTGCCGAGGGTGGCGGTCTTGTCGAGTTACGGAACTATCCGCGCCTGCTCCGCTATTTGGAGGTGCGACGAGAGGTTATCGTGGGTCGTCACTGCGCCCAGAAGACCCCGGCCAACTGGTATCGCACGATCGACCGTATTACTCCAGAGCTGGCATCGAGGCCGAAGCTCCTGATTCCCGACATCAAGGGCGAGGCCCATATAGTTTTTGAGGGTGGGGAGCTGTACCCGCACCACAACCTTTACTATGTCACGTCCGACGAGTGGGACTTGAGGGCATTACAAGCTGTGATGCTTTCAGCCGTTACACGTCTATTCATGACGACCTACTCAACCAAAATGCGCGGCGGATTCCTCCGGTTTCAGGCGCAATACCTACGTCGCATCCGCATTCCGCAATGGGCGGATGTCTCGACAAAGTTGCGGACGGAGCTAGCGGACGCTGCAAAAAAGAGAGATTTGCAAGCCTGCAATCGCGCAGTATTTAAACTATTTGGACTTAGCAACGAAGAACGATCCTCCCTTGGAGGCAACGGAGAATAAATGGCGCTTGATCTTGTCGATTACGAACAGAAGGCACATGAGGCTGTAAAAGCCTTCTGGGGAAACCGGGAAGCAGCGAGACAAAAGCAGATTGAGTCCGGGAAGGCTGACCAAGGTGAGCGCGCTGGTGTTACCGCTGGCAAGAACATGGACGGATTCCTGGCTTTGGTACTCGACATCGTGCGGGCCAATGGACTTGCCCATGCCGAGATTCATCGGAACAGGGCGATGCTGACACTGCCCGGCTACTTCAGGCCGACAAAGCTCTGGGATCTTCTTGTCATCTACAAAGGCGAGTTGATCGCGGCCATCGAGCTGAAAAGCCAAGTTGGCTCGTTCGGGAACAACTTCAACAATCGAACCGAGGAAGCCATTGGCACCGCGCACGATCTCTGGACAGCCTACCGTGAAGAGGCATTTGGCAAACAACCACGCCCTTTCGTTGGCTGGTTGATGATGGTTGAGGATGCCCCAAAATCCAGATGTGCGGTTAGGGATTCGTCACCGCACTTTCCTGTTTTCAAGGAGTTTAAGGGGGCGTCGTACCTCATCCGGTATGACTTACTCTGTCAGAAATTGGTAAAGGAACAGCTTTACACCACTGCCGCCCTCATCACGTCGCCCCGCAGTTCTGCTGAGAGTGGTGAGTTTTCAGAGATGTCGGCGATGACAGGACTCAGAACATTTGTCACGGCTCTGGCTGGCCACGTTGCCGCAGAGGCCGCGAGACTTCGGTGAAAATGCCGCTAACAAATCGTTCCAGCGGACGCGCCAAAAAGCGGCGCGCCGCTGAACTCAAACGTGTTAGGGTCCCAAATGATGCCCCTTGGTGAATTTCTAAAAAAGTGGTGGTTGCCACTAGCGCTGATTCTATTAGCCACGACACCGCCAGGAATTGTGCTGCTTCTCCAAGATAGCCTGGCGCCACGATTGGCATCCCTGGAAGCACAACAGCCAACGACAGTCCTAAAACTATTGGCACTATTGCTGTCGCTGTGCTTGGTTCTATTTGCATTCTTGTTCCTTCAGCGCCCTTGGCTCCAATGGGATGAACCGACAGGAACATGGGTAAGTCACTTCACTGCGCTCAGATACTGTGCAAAGTGCCGAGCAACAAAGATCGTTACTCCGCTCAAGAATGAAATTACCGGTTGGCGATGCATGCACTGCCAGCACTTTTTCCATGATCCTTCGCGTGCGAATATTGAGTCGCCAAAGAAGAAGGCTGCCAAGAGTATTTATTAAGGAACGCGGCGTAATCGCGGCGGGCGTAATCGGGACGCGTAATCGGGAGACGAATAATCGGGACGAAAAGAGCAAAAGGGTCAGGACGAAAAGAGCAAAAGGGTCAGATTCGATTGAAATCGTATACCCAGGGCTGGTGAGTATCTATCATTTCAATAGAATCCGCCCCTTTTGATATCTTTTGATTCTAAGTAACCAAAAGAGTGGCTTCAGTCAAGGTATTGCAAGCGGAAGGTTTTACGTGAAGAATCTGTGGCTCAGGTTGTGCAAAATGCACTTTCACATCTGTAAGCCTATGCAGGCGCCTATCAAGCGCTTCGAGAGTGACGTGTGGTGCGTTGCAACACGCCTGCCTCAAGCGCAATGTTCGGTGAGCGTATCGGAGCCGATGCTCGCACTATAATCTCTTACGGGCTCCACCACCGATGGGAGGAATCAAAATGGATACTGCAACAGTACACGCAAAGCGCGTCGACACAGCCGCGCTCGAGCAGAAGGTCAAGGCGATGTATCGCGATGTGGCCCTCGATCCGCTTGGCGAGTTCCACTTCGAAATGGGCCGTGCGCTCGCGGAGCGGCTTGGCTATGTGCCCGCCGACCTCGATGCCATCCCGAGTGCAGCCATCGCCTCGTTTGCGGGTGTGGGCTATTACTTTGACCTCGCTCATCTGAAGCCGGGCGAGACGGTGGTCGATCTGGGCAGCGGGTCGGGGACGGACAGCTTCATCGCCGCCGGCAAGGTCGGCAAGACGGGCACCGTAATCGGCGTCGACATGACCGATGAACAGCTCGCCAAATCGGAACGCCTGCGTGCCGCCGCGGGACTCGGCAACATCACCTACCGCAAGGGCTACATCGACGCGACCGGGCTTGCTGACGCGTCGTGCGATGCGGTCATCAGCAACGGCGTGATTAATCTCGTACCGGACAAAAGGACGGTCTTCCGCGAGGCCGCGCGCCTGCTCAAGCCGGGCGGGCGGCTTGCCCTCGCCGACATCGTCACTGAAGCGCCGCTGCCTGAAGGCATCACCTGCGACGCGACGCTGTGGGCCGCGTGCATCGGGGGCGCGATGCAGATCGGTGATTACACCTCGGCGATCGAGGCGGCGGGGTTGCGCGTGACGAAATTGAGGGACAACCCGCAGTACCTGTTCATTTCAGAGAACGCCCAGGGTGCGGCGCGAAAATATGGCGTGAAGAGCATCTCACTGGTTGCGACGAAGGATTGATGTCGCCGCCGCATGAATTTGAAACTCAAGCCGCTCTGCATCATGTCTGCGCTGGCAGAGTAATGGATAACACCATAGCGCAAACATCGCGCACACCGGAAGGAGGATTGCTGCCATGGCTTTCTATTTAACTCGCTTCAGCTATACCCCTGAGACCTGGAGCCGTTTGACGAAGAAACCCGAAGACCGCCGCGCGGCGGCACGCACGTACATCGAGTCGGTCGGCGGAAAGCTGCACGGCTTCTGGTACGCATTCGGCACCTACGATGGCTACACCCTCTGGGAAGCGCCTGACAATGTCTCGATGGCCGCAGTCGCAATCTCGATCGGAGGCGGTGGCGCATTGTCGAAATTCGAGACGACGCCGCTGCTGACAGTCGAGGAGACCTTAAGCGCGCTTGGCCGCGCGCAGGCGATCGCCTACCAGCCGCCCGGGGCGTAGTTGTTTGTGATCAGAGTAGAATGGTACTTACTTAAGCGTTTTTGATAGGAGGTAGCCTGGGTTGAACGGAGTGAAACCCGGGTTTCACTGTCGCTCAACCCAGGCTACCCGCCGGCTACCTCCTTAAGTAAGTGCCATTCTGGTCAGAGTAAAAACTCTATCTCACCAGTATAGAGAAGAGTTTTTACTGCTGATGATCGGTACGATGGTGATTGATGTGAGCAGCCGCTGCTTGGTCTGATCGGTTACAGGCATCGCTGATCACAGGCTGATCCTGCAGTTTGCTTACAATTTCCAGCCGTAGGCGACGCCGATCGAGTCTTCGTACATATGCAGATCATAACCGGCGGCCGCGCCGCTGCCGGTCACCTTATGTTCGAAGGCATGCATATAGCTGACCGACAGCTCGGCCTGGTTGGCCAGCGTCCAGGTCGCGCCCAAGGTCAGGTGATCCTGCACCACGCCCGGGGCGATGACGTTGAACATCGTTTCATCGCTGGGGATCGGCTGCTCGTTGGTGCTGTAACCGGCGCGCAGCAGTAGGCCATTGTCATATTGATGGGTCAGTGCCAGCTTGATCACTGTCATGTCCTGCCAGCCAAAGCCCGGGCCGTTGGCATCGCCGAGTTGTCCCGGACTGATCATCGGGTTGTTGACCGACGCCACGTCGCTGTACTGGATGGCCTGGACATCGGCAGCCACTGTCGTCGCGGCATTGATCTTGTAGCTCACGCCGAGCCCGTAGTTGCTCGGGATGTCGAAGCCGCCCTGTTCGGCAAACAGCCCGGCATATTTGTCGAACGTGCTCATCTGGGTGATGGATTGATAGGTCGCGCCGACGGTGAGATCCGGCGTCAGCTGGCCGGTCCAGCCGACCCGCAGCCCCCAGCCGGTCGAGGTGTCATAGCTATTGTTGGTGACCGCGCTCGGTGTAGCTGACATGCCCATGAAGCCCTGCAGGCCATAGGCCTTGAACTGTTGATAGGCGAGGTTCAGCGCCACACCGACCGCATGCTGGTCATTGAGCTGCAGCGCATAGGTCGGGGCGATGAACAGCTGTGACATGTTCATGCCACCCTTGCCGCTGCCTGGAGGACCAAACGGTGTGATGGCATATTCGGTGTTCATGCCGCCATTGCCGTACACCGACACGCCGAGTGATGAGTCCGCATTCAGCGCCCGGTTGTAACCGAATTCAGGAATCAGGAAACCGCTGACACCATTGCCTTCGATGGCGCCGAGCGGGGGTGCGGTGGCGCCACGGTTCGGTGCAAACCAGTCGGCACCGACATCGATGCGGTCACCGACCAGCACCATGCCGGCCGGATTGGTCGCGGCCGCCAGCGCATCCTGCGGCAGTGCGATGCCGACCCCGGCCATGCCCTTGGCCTTGATGCCATAGCCGTGGGAGAAGTAACCGTTGGTGGCCGCGGCCGGGCCGGAGACGATGACGCCGGCGGTGGCCAGCAGGGACAACACTAACCTGGACTTCATGATACTCCACTCATAGGTTAAGGATTAATCCTCCGATGGTAATGATTTTATCTTGCCCGGCAACGAACGATTGCTGCTAACCATATAGGGATTAATTATTATCGGGGGGATGTGCCTGCCAGCGCGCCAGCCGTGTCCGCATCCGCTTGGTGTGCGAGCCCTGCCAATAGACCCGGCCACAGTGGGGGCACTGATAGACCGGCTCATCGGCTCGCCGTGCATCCGCGGGCATGCGTGCCAGCGCCGAGCCATCGGCCGCGATCAATGGCGTGTTGTCGAGCAGGCAGCGGCTGAAGGCATCTTTAAGCCAGTCGATGGCAAAGCGTTCGCTCAGCAGCGCTGCATAGTTGTCGAGATCGCCACGCGGCAGCAGCACCGCAACATTGTTCGCGGCCTTGTGGTCGTTGATCAGCCGGTCGAGCGTCAGCAAATAACGACGCTGCGCGTGACACTGGGCCAGCAGCTCGCGATCGGGACGACCGGCTTCAGCGAGCAATGTGTCGTAACCTGCGGCGCGCAGATAACGGCACAGGTCGGCGAGCATCACATCGCACAGAAAGCGCGGGCGGGCAACGTCAGCGGTCTGGTTCATGCAGCATTACGCTCAGTGTGGCAATCCATGAAGTAAAACCGGGTCAGAGTGGAATTGATTCTAAATATCAGGGAAACGCTGATTAATTCAAAAATTACCACGACAATACGAATTAATCAGTGCCTTCTTAGTAATATTTGATCTCTGACCAGGATCTCTGGAGCGGCCGGCCGGCTTGCGCCTGTATATGGAATTCGCTACGCTTCAGCGCAGCGCTATCACAAGGAGATGCACATGAGATTCATGGTGATCGTGAAGGCAAGCAAGGATTCTGAGGCGGGCATCATGCCGGACACCAAACTCCTCACCGAGATGGGCAAGTACAATGAGGAGCTCGTCAAGGCCGGCATCCTGCTCGCCGGTGAAGGGCTCCATCCCAGTTCCAGGGGCGTGCGCGTCCGTTTCTCCGGGAGCACGCGTACAGTGATTGATGGACCCTTCAGCGAGACCACGGAGCTGGTGGCCGGCTTCTGGCTCTGGCAGGTGAAGTCCAGGGAAGAAGCCATCGAATGGCTCAAGCGCTGCCCCAATCCAATGCGCGGTGATTCGGAGATTGAACTTCGCCAGGTGTTTGAAGCGGATGATTTTGGCGCCGCGCTGACGCCGGAGCTTCGTGCGCAGGAAGAGCGCCTGCGCAACACGTCTGCGGCGCAGAAGTAGGCACGCCATCTGTCGCGCACAGCGTAATATGTACGCCTTGGCATCAACGTCGAACACATCCAGTCGGCCGCTGCCAAGATAACGGCGCAGCTGATCGGCGGTATTGGGCGTCACTGCATTCAATAAAATGATCGTGTTAATGCAGGGAAGCTCTGAATTAATTCGAATTGTCGTCATGCCCGCCCCCGATCGAGGTCGAGGGCAGGCTCCAGCGGGCATCCATAAATACTTGGAACACCTGGATTCCCGCTTTCGCGGGAATGACGGCTGTGGTAATTTTTGAATTGATCGGAGCTTCCCTAGAGATTCAAATTTCTCCACCTCACACAGCGCAAAGGGGATGATCATGTCCACAAACACTGTCAGGCTACACCGTGTTCTGCGTGCGACGCCCGCACGGGTCTATCGGGCATTTCTCGATGCCGATGCCATGGCCAAATGGCTGCCGCCGCATGGCTTCACCGGCAAGGTTCACCATATCGATGCCAGGGTCGGCGGCAGCTACAAGATGTCGTTCACGAACTTCTCCACCGGTCACAGACACTCGTTTGGCGGCGAATATCTTGAGCTGGTGCCAAATGAGCGCATCCGCCACACCGACAGCTTCGATGACCCGAATCTGCCCGGGGAGATGCGGACCACGATCTCGATCAGGCAGGTGTCGTGCGGAACCGAGCTCGACATCGTGCAGGAAGGCATCCCTGCGGTCATCCCGGCTGAGGCCTGTTACCTCGGCTGGCAGGAATCGCTGCTATTGCTGGCGCAGCTCGTCGAGGCAGAGATCCCGGAGTGACCAGCGGGCGTCTTGTCTCCCGTTGATACACAGGAGAATCACTATGGGCAGATTGCGCGTCTCAAGCTTTAGCATCTCGATAGATGGCTACGGGGCAGGGCCTGATCAGGATATCAATAATCCCTTGGGTGTCGGCGGCATGGCGCTGCATCAATGGGCCTTTAGCACCAGGACCATCCAGCAGATGTTTGGCAATGGCGGCGGAGCGGACGGTGTCGATGAAGACTTTGCCGCCCGCGGTTTTGACAATATCGGCGCCTGGATCCTGGGCCGCAATATGTTCGGGCCGGTGCGCGGTCCGTGGCCGGATGACAGCTGGAAGGGCTGGTGGGGCGATAACCCGCCGTATCATTGTCCAGTGTATGTGTTAACGCATCACGCTCGTCCCTCTATCGAGATGAAGGGGGGTACGACCTTTCATTTCGTCACCGCTGGCATTGAATCGGCACTGACACAGGCCAGGGCAGCTGCACAGGGCAAGGATGTCCGCGTGGGCGGCGGCGTCGCGACGATCCGGCAATACCTGACGCTTGGGCTGGTCGATGAAATGCACCTGGCGATCTCCCCAGTCATCCTAGGCAAAGGTGAACATCTGCTGACCGGGATTGATTTGAACAAGCTGGGTTATACATGCGTCGAACATGTCCCGTCACAGCTGGCCATGCATGTCGTCATCGCCAGGGCGTAAATTGGTAAATTGTAAATGGTAAATTGGGGTTAAATTGGAGTAAAAACTTTTCTAACATCGCCTCCGCTAACGGAATAGTATAGAGAGTTTTTACTCTGACCCGAATGGTACTTACTTAAGTGTTTTTGATAGGAGGTAGCCTGGGTTGAACGGAGTGAAACCCGGGTTTCGCTGTCGCTCAACCCAGGCTACCCGCTACTCTGACCAAAATTAGTAGCCAGAGAGTTTTTACTCTGACCCCAATTAGAATTATTTCGTCAGTGATATGAAGAGTTGCGGTAACTTTTCCGGCAGTGATGCCACGTGATCGATGACGGCATAGTGATTGCCGAAGATGTCCGCGACATACTCATCGGCCTTGGGGTCGAGGTTGATGCAGAATGAGTATATGCCCTGTTGATCCAGTTCCGTGACCGCCTGGCGTGCATCCTCGATCAGGATGCGGCCGTCCTTGCTGTCGATGTCCGCCGGTTCGCCATCGGTGAGGATCAGCATCAGTTTTTTATCGGTCTGCTGTCTCGCCAGATAATGCGCAGCGTGGCGCATCGCCGCGCCCATGCGCGTGGAGTAACTGGCCTGCATGGCTGCCAGCCGCCCCTTGGTCTCGTCGCCCCAGTGTTCACTGTAGCCCTTGATATGCAGGTAGCGCACATCATGGCGGGTGTTGGAATGAAAGCCGGCGATGGCAAAGGGATCACCCAGCTTTTCTATCGCCCAGGCCAGCAGCGATACCGCCTCCTGGCTCAGCTCCAGGATGGTCTGGTCACAGCCGGCCGCCTGTTCGTTCAGCGATTCTGACAGGTCCAGCAGCAGCATCACCGCGATATTGCGGCCGTTATTGCAGTGGCTCATGTTGATGCGCGGGTCGGGCTGGGCGCCGCTCTTGTAGTCGATCAGCGAACGCAGCGCCACATCCAGATCGAGATCGCTGCCGTCCTCCTGGTAGCGGATACGCACCTTGTCCTGCGGCTTGAGCAGGTCCAGCATCTTTTTCAGGTGCTTCGCCAGCGCGGCGTGTTTGGCCAACAATCGGTCGATATATGCCGGGTCACCCGAGGGGTGCAGCCCTTCATACACGCTGACCCAGTCCGGGCGGTAGCTCCGGGCATGGTAATCCCATTCATGATAATGCCGTGGCGGCAGCCCTTTGAGTTCCTCGCCAGGTTCGATCTTGCGCGGTTCATCGAAGGCCTCTTCCTCGTCACCCTGTTCGATGAATTTCCACATCTGGCGGTTGTCATCCCGGTAGTCGATGACCGTGTCCTTGAAATGGATGCTGGCCAGTTGATCGCTTTGGCGGCGGGTGCGTGCGACAAAGGAGACCGCCAGATCGCAGATCTCCTGGGTGCTGGCATCACCCTGGGCCATGAGCTGGTGAAAGCGTTGTGCAAACTCGATGATATGCGGGTTCCGGTAGGGATGGCCGGGGTCAAGTATCGCCCGCGACGCCATGGTGAGGCGGTGGCGCACGCCGGATTCCTTTTCGGGATCGCAGGCATCTTCAGCCGGGAGCGGATGCAGCGCCATGAACAGGCGGCGCAGGCCCGGATACTCCCGCATTGCCAGATGCTCGACGCGACTGTCCTCGAAGAACTCCGCCGCCATGCGTTGAAACGGGCTCAGATTGTCGGCAATGATGGCCGTGGTCCAGCGCCGATGACCGACCATGTGTGCCAGCGTGGCGCGGTAACGATCCAGTCCAGTCACGCCGTGGGCGTCATCATAGACATCCGGCAGGCGGATGCCGAGCTTGTCGTAATAGGGCACCGGCTTGCGCAGTTCATCGAAGGCGCTGGAATACGGGATCAGCATGTCCTCGTCCTGCCACAGGCCACGCAGGTACAGGCTCAAGCTGCGTTCATTGTCCGCCAGCAGGGTGCCGTGGCGTTCACGCTGCAGTACTGCGCGGCTGTCGGCCGATTGCAGGCTGAAATAATCGATCTGACGCTCCGGATGGTCGTGGTAATAGCGCGCCCCGTACTCCATCCATTTTTTCAGGCCGCCCAATGACAGCTGCGCCAGCAATTCCGGCGTCTTTTTGAACAGTTCCGGCAGGCCGGGGCTGGCAAAGGTCTGATGGATGCCGTGCACCGAGCTGGTGGTGCGCTCCATCAAATCCAAGGCGATGGCGAGATAATCCCGTAGCTGTTCATGTGAATGCAGCCGGCGTGCGGTGGCGGGCAGGGATTGCAGAAAGGGCGTGATCGCCTTGCCATTGGGCGACTTCGACATCCGGCGGATGAAGTTCATGATGTCGGGCAGCACCTGTTCGCCCACCAGCCGGGCAATCTCCGGCCATTCCTCGAGAAAGATCAGAATCGGTTCGGCGCCGCGTCCCATCTTGCCCAGAAAACGTGCCTGCTCGATGTAGGCCGTCACGCCCTCGGCGGAGAGTGCTGTCTGTGCGGCGCGCATGCAGTCCGGGAACACCTCGGCCACTCGCGGAAAGCCGCAGCCCAATGCCTCCCAGTGGGATTGCAGCGCTTCCGGCATGGCGACAGTCGCTGTGGTCATGCCTAGGCAAAGGTCACGTCAATGGTGTGGTCGAGGGTGTCGCGGATGTCCGCGTCATCGGTGATCGGGCGCACCAGCGCCATGCGGCAGGCCGCCTTGGGGGAAACACCCTGTTGAATCAGCGTGGCGGCATAGACCAGCAGCCGGGTCGAGATCCCTTCATCGAGGCCGTGTCCCTTGAGGTTGCGGGCGGCCTGACCGATCTTGACCAGTTGCGCCGCCAGACCGGGCTCGATGCCGGCCTCCTTGCTGAGGATCTCGGCCTCGACACTGGCCGCGGGATAATCGAAATCCAGCGCGGTGAAGCGTTGCTTGGTGGATTGCTTCAGCTCCTTCATCAGGTTTTGGTAACCCGGGTTGTAGGAGATCACCAGCTGAAAATCGGGATGGGCGGTGATCAGCTCGCCCTTCTTGTCCAGCGGCAGGGTGCGACGATGATCGGTCAGCGGATGGATGACCACGGTGGTATCCTGCCGCGCCTCGACCACTTCATCCAGATAACAGATCGCGCCAATGCGCGCCGCGGTGGTCAGCGGGCCGTCCAGCCAGCGGGTGCCACCGGCATCGAGTAAATAGCGTCCGACCAGATCGCTGGCGGTCATGTCTTCATTGCAGGCCACGGTGATCAGCGGCTTGCCGAGTTTCCAGGCCATGTATTCTATGAAGCGCGATTTGCCGCAACCGGTCGGGCCCTTGACCATCACTGGCAAACGCGCCTTGTAGGCTGCCTGGTACAAGGCCACCTCATCACCCTGCGCCTGATAGAACGGTTCCTTGTGAACCTTGTACTGGTCTGTATTGTCCATTGTTGACTCCTTCGTCCGGCTTTTGTCTGCGGTTGCGTGACCGCGCCATGCCTGGAAAAAAACGCCCCCAGCAGGGTGGGGGCGTGTCGTTACTGCCTGGATACAGCCTGGGCTTACTTGTGTACGCCCAGCTTTTCACGCCAGCCCGGGAACAGCATATCCGCATCTTTCGGGAAGGATTCGAACGCACGGGCAAATTCCCGGTGTTCCTTCGCGAACTTGATCGGATCGGCACCGGACTTCCAGCATTCATAGGCCTGGCGCAGCGAGATCGCACCGGCCGCCGGGCTGTCGATATGGCCATAGGAACCACCGCCGGCGGTGTTGATCACGTTGCCGTGGCCCAGGTTTTCGAAGAAGCCTGGCAGGCGCAGTGCATTCATGCCGCCGGAGATGATCGGGGTGGTCGGCTTCATGCCATACCACTTCTGGAAATACACCGGACCCTGGCACTCGTCGCGCTCAATCATGTACGCGATGTTGCGGTCATCGCCTTCACCTTCCATCTTGCCGAAGCCCATGGTGCCAACATGGATACCGGAGGCACCTTGCAGACGGCTCATCTTCGACAGCACGAATGCGGTGTAGCCGCGCTTGGCCGAAGGCGAGGTCACGGCACCGTGGCCGGCGCGATGATAATGCAGGTACTGGCCGGGGTATTGACGGCGGGCGGTGGTCACCATGCCGGGGCCGCCTACATAACCGTCTACCAGGAACGCCAGCTTGTCGGCATCGGGCCCGAAGACTTCGAGACCGTAGTCGGCGCGGGCGCACATCTCGTAGTGGTCATCCGCGGTGATGTTCAGCGAGAACAGTTTGGCCTGGCCGGTTTCGTCCTGGGCGCGCTTCATGGCATCATAAACCAGCGGCAGCACTTTCTTCAGCGGGCAGAACACCTGGTTACCCTGGGGTTCGTCGTTCTTGATGAAATCGCCACCGAGCCAGAACTGGTAGGCGGCCTTGGCGAACGGCTCGGGACGCAGGCCCAGCTTGGGCTTGATGATGGTGCCGGAGATATAGCCGCCGTCCTTGACCGGACGACCCAGGATGCGCCACAGGTTGGAGATGTCGGTGGCCGGGCCATCGAACATCTGGATCGCGCGCTCAGGCACGTAGAAGTCGATCATCTTGGCGTGCTCGATATCACCCATGCCCTGGTTGTTGCCGATCGCCAGCGTCAGGAACGATACCAGCATGAAGCGGCCATCGGTCAGGTTGCGGTCGAACAGCTCAATCGGATAGGCGATGCGCATGTCTTCGGTGGCTTCATCGATGTGATACACCAGCGCGTCCACGCCCTTGGTGAAGTCATCGGTGGTGCTCACTTCCACATTGGTGCCGGTGGAGGATTCGGCGGCGAAGTGGGCGGCGGCTTCCAGATAGCCATAGCCGGCCTTGGGCTTCATTTTGTAGGCGACCAGGATATGCTTGCCGCCCTTGATCAGATCGGCCTCTTTCAGGTCCAGATTGGCATAACGATTGGATTGATCCATTGCTGTGTACTCCTCTTAACTTATTAACAATTCATCAAACAAAATCTGACCGGTGCCACGCTGTGAGCACGGGTGTTGTGGAGCGGACTATAGGGGCACCGGTTTATAAAACAGGGAGGTTTTATAAATTATGCATATAGCTCGACATGTGCCGCGTCTGATGTCTGGACGCGCAGCTTGCATGTCTCCTCTTGCGCAACGCCTGCCGCAGGTATCGGAAATCAGGGGCCAGCCACCTGTAGCGATTGCATGCTGCGGAAGGACTGTGCTGCTTAATTACCACAGGGAATATACAGCTAAAAACCCATAATGTCTATATGGATCAAGTAACTGGGGGTATTTTTTCTGCTGGTTTCCAGGCCTGGCCAGCCATTCGCCAGCCATTCGATAGGATGGATCCATCTGCTGGGCTGACAGGGGCATGGTTGCCACGCAGCCTGTGCCACGATGTTGTTTTAATATGGATTTGCTATGAAACGCGGGGGGCGGATTATGGTTTGAGCGTGCGGCCCGGCCGGAAGTGGCGGGTGTCGTCGTAATAGCTGGCCTCATGATTGTCCACGGTCCAGCCCGGCATGCCGAGCAGCGGGAATGGCTGCAGCCGGCGCGGTGTCAGCGTGTGCTGACGGTCATCCAGGAATTGGCGGGCGAGGGCATCGCTCAGCGCGATCTGCTCATCGATGGGCGCCGTGATCCGCTGCTCATCGACATCAAACAGCAGCGCCTGCGCCGTCATGCCGGGATAGGGAGTCAGCGCCTTTTCATACAGCGCATGACCAAAGACGATGCAGCGCAGCTGTGTCTGAACATCGCGGCGTCTGTGCCAGAATAATTCTTTCCAGCGAAAGTCGCGGATCAGTTGCAGCAGCGCAGGGTCGGACGACAGGATCATCGCGCCGCATTCATCGAACAAGGTTAATGCATTCTCCAGCGGCGTGCGGCGGGTGTTGGCCAGATCTATCTGATGTCTTTGATGCGCGGCGTGGTAGTGCAGTGCGTTCAGTATGAGCTTGGTCTGCGGGAACAGCGTCCAGATCAAGACCTGGAACAAGTCGTGCCAGTTGTCTGTGCGGGTCTGCACCTCGCCGCGCAGAAAGATGCGGGGTTCGTAGTGATCGGCAAGGCTGCTTGGTCTGGCGCCCTGTGCGACGAAGCGGATCGCGGCGCCAGAGGCGGTGTGGGGTGCCTGGCCGTAGTGATCGAGCAGTGTTTGATAGTCGGTGAGCGTCGGCCAATGTGTGCGGTGAGCGGCGGTCAGTAACGCCGCTACCGATGTGATGGGTGCGAACAGCTTCGGGCATGCTGACAGGAAGTCGGGGGTCCAGTCGTGTTTGGTGTCGATCATGGTTACAGTATTGGCGATTTGGTAGGTTGGGTTGAGCGGTTTATGCGAAGCCCAACATTTTTTTCAAATCGAAATCGACACCTCAACAAATCATGTGCTCGTTGTGATCCGGCAACGTTGGGCCTCGTACCTCGGCCCAACCTACGGACTATGTTATTAACCGGCCTTTTGTTCCAGTGCTTCCCAGCGCTGGTAGCTGCGCGCCAGCGTGTGCTGCAGCTCGCTCAGCTGGTGCTGTGCCTGGCTGATCTCGGATTGCGGCTGTTTGTAGAAGGCCGGGTCATTGATGCGCGTGGTCAGCGTCTGCAACTGCGACTCCAGTTCTTCGAGCTGCTTGGGCAGCGTGGTCAATTCCTGTTGTTCCTTGAAGCTGAGCTTGGCGCGTTTGGCCGGCGCCGGGGTCTTGTTGGCTGCGGGCACCGCGGCGGTGCTGACCGGTGCGCTATTGGCCACTGATACGCTGGCGACGGCGCGCTGGCGCAGCCAGTCGTCATGATTGCCGACGTATTCGCGGATCACGCCGTCGCCCTCGAAGGCCAGTGTGCTGGTGACGACGTTGTTCAGGAAGGCGCGGTCATGGCTGACCAGCAGCAGCGTGCCGGAGAAATCGAGCAGCAGTTCTTCGAGCAACTCCAGCGTCTCGATGTCGAGGTCATTGGTCGGCTCGTCCATCACCAGCAGGTTGGCCGGTTTGGTGAACAGCTTGGCCAGCAGCAGCCGGTTGCGTTCACCGCCGGACAGGGCGCGCACCGGGGTGCGGGCACGCGCCGGCGTGAACAAAAAGTCCTGCAGATAACCGATGATGTGTTTGGGCTGGCCGTTGATGGTGACCGAGGTGCTGCCGCCACCGACATTGTCGATGACGGTGGCATTTTCATCGAGCTGGGCGCGCAGCTGGTCGAAATAGGCGATCTCGAGGTTGGTACCGAGTTTGACCGTGCCGCTGTCCGGGGTCAGATAGCCGAGCAGGATATTGATCAAGGTCGACTTGCCGACGCCGTTGGGGCCGATCAGGCCGATGCGGTCACCGCGCAGGATCGTGGTGCTGAACCCGCGGCAGATGACCTTGCCGCCAAAGGCGTGCGAGATATTGGTGGCCTCGACCACCAGCTTGCCGGAGCGCTGCGCATCATCGAGCACGATCGTCGCCTTGCCGCTGCGTTCCTGGCGTTCGCGGTATTGCTCGCGCATCTGCTCCAGTGCGCGCACCCGGCCCTCGTTGCGGGTACGGCGCGCCTTGACGCCCTGACGGATCCACACCTCTTCCTGCGCCAGCCGCTTGTCGAATTCACGGCGCTGCACCGCCTCGTTGTCCAGCGCCTGCTGTTTGTGTTCCAGATACTGGTCAAAGGTCTCGCGCCAGTCGGTGACGCGGCCGCGGTCGAGATCGAGCACGCGGGTCGCCAGCCGGCGGATGAACGAGCGGTCATGGCTGATGAACAGCAGCGCCTGGGTGAAGGTGCTGAGGAACTCCTCGAGCCACAGGATGTTCTCGATGTCGAGGTGGTTGGTCGGTTCATCGAGCAGCAGCAGGTCCGGTTCGTTGACCAGTGCGCGCGCCAGCAGGATGCGGCGCTTCATGCCGCCGGACAGGCCGGAGAACGGCTGGTGACCGTCGAGTTTCAGTTTCGACAACACGGTGTCGACGCGCTGCTGCAGCTGCCAGCCGTTGCAGGCCTCGAGCTGGTGCTGGATGCGCGCCAGTTCGTCGATGCGTTTCGGGTCGTCGTGATTTTCAGTCAGGCGCTGCACTGCGTGATCATAGTCGGCGAGCAGCTGGCCGGCGGCACCGAGGCCGCTGGCGACGATGTCGAACACCGGGCCATCGAGGTCGCCGGGCACATCCTGTGGTAGCGAGGCAATGACGGCGCCGGATTCGATGATCAGCTCGCCGTCCTCGGCATAGTGTTCACCGTTGATCAGCCGCAGCAGCGTCGATTTACCGCTGCCGTTGCTGCCGACCAGACACACCCGTTCGCCGCGTTCGATGCTGAAGCTGACGCCGTTGAGCAAGGGCGCGCCGCCGAACGACAGCGTGACGTTGCGCAGCGTCAGCAACGCCATGGGGCAGCGTGCTGAAAAACTACTGCGGTGATCAGCAGCGGCGTTGCGCGGTGCTCGCTCCCTCGCCTATCTACCGTGATATGTCTCGGTCGCTGTGCGCCGTGCGCCTTGCTGCTGATCGTCCTCGCTACGTTTTTGAACACGCTGCTAATCCTCGTCGGAGCGGGAGGCGCGCTTGCGGTCGTTTTCCTTCAGCTTCTTTTTGCGGATGCGGATCGACTGCGGCGTGACCTCAACCAGTTCGTCGTCATCGATGAACTCCAGCGCCTGTTCCAGGGTGAAGCGGATCGGTGGAACCAGGATGATGTTTTCATCGGAGCCCGAGGCGCGGACGTTGGTCAGCTGCTTGCCCTTCAGCGGGTTGACGACCAGGTCGTTGTCACGGGCATGGATGCCGATGACCATGCCTTCATAGGCCTCTTCACCGTGACCGACGAACAGCTTGCCGCGTTCCTGCAGGTTGAACAAGGAATAGCCGAGGATCTTGCCGGTGCCGTTGGAGATCAGCACGCCGTTGATGCGCTGGCCGTATGAACCCTTCTTGATCGGGCCGTAGTGGTCGAACACGCTGTAGATCAGCCCGGTGCCCTGGGTTGCGGTCAGGAATTCGGTGCGGAAGCCGATCAGGCCGCGCGATGGCATGATGTAATCAAGGCGTACCCGGCCCCGGCCATCGGGCATCATGTTTTTCAGCTCGCCGCCGCGCAGCCCGAGCTTTTCCATGATAGTGCCCTGATGGATGTCCTCGACGTCGATGGTGACCTGTTCATACGGCTCTTCCTTGATGCCGTTGATCTCGTGGATGATGACCTCGGGGCGTGACACGCCGAGCTCGAACCCTTCGCGGCGCATGTTCTCGATCAGTACCGACAGATGCAGTTCACCACGACCTGAGACCTTGAGGCGGTCCGGGTCTTCGGTGTCGTCGACGCGCAAGGCGACGTTGTGGATCAGTTCCTTCTGCAGCCGGTCGCGGATCTGGCGCGAGGTGACGTATTTGCCTTCCTTGCCGGCGAACGGCGAGTTATTGACCTGGAAGGTCATGCTGACGGTCGGTTCATCGACGGTCAGCGGCGGCAGGGCCTCCGGCTTGTCCGGTGAGCACAAGGTGTCGGAGATGTTCAGCGTCTCGACGCCGGTGAAGGCGATGATGTCGCCGGCCTGCGCCTCGGGGACCTCGACACGCTGCAGGCCATGGAAGCCGAGGATCTGCAGGATGCGGCCGGTGCGGCGCTGGCCGACGCGGTCGATGATGACGACTGGCGAATTGGTCTTGATGCGGCCGCGGGCGATGCGGCCGATGCCGATGACGCCGACGTAGCTGTTGTAATCGAGCGAGCTGACTTGCATCTGGAACGGGCCGTCGAAGTCGACCTGGGGCGGCTTCACTTCCTTGATGATGGTCTCGAACAGCGGCGTCATGTCGGTGGATGGCTGGCTCAGGTCCAGCGTCGCATAACCCATCAGCGCCGAGGCATACACCACCTTGAAGTCGAGCTGGTCATCGGTGGCGCCGAGGCGGTCGAACAGGTCAAAGGTCTGGTCCAGCACCCAGTCGGGGCGGGCGCCGGGGCGGTCGACCTTATTGATGACGACGATCGGCTTCAGGCCCAGCGCAAAGGCCTTCTGGGTCACAAAGCGGGTCTGCGGCATCGGGCCGTCGACGGCATCGACCAGCAGCAGTACCGAGTCGACCATCGACAACACGCGCTCGACCTCGCCGCCGAAATCGGCGTGGCCCGGGGTGTCAACGATGTTGATCCGGTAGTCATTCCAGCGGATCGAGGTGTTCTTGGCCAGGATGGTGATGCCGCGTTCCTTTTCCAGGTCGTTGGAATCCATGACGCGTTCGGTGACGCCGCCGCGGGTGTCCAGGGTACCGGACTGCTGCAGCAGCTTGTCGACCAGCGTGGTCTTGCCATGGTCAACGTGGGCGATGATGGCGATGTTGCGTAGGTTCTCGATCACGGCGATATCCTGAAGGTTTTTAAAGGTTTCGAAGGCGCGACATTATACTATAAATAAGGTCTTGCTGCACCGGGTGTTTTGGTGGGGGATATGCGGTCCTTCGATACGCGGCCGTTGGCCGCTACTCAGGGCGAACGGTCCACACCTGCCATGGAACTAACAGGAACACCCGTTCGTGGTGAGTAGGCCCTTCGATACGCGACTATGTCGCTACTCAGGACGGGCGGGGAGGAGGAGACCGTTCGTGGTGAGTAGGCACGCAGTGCCGTATCGAACCATGGACGGCGCTACTGCCCTTCGATACCAGGCATGCTGCCGCTACTCAGGGCGACCCTTCGATACGTGCTGCTGCGCAGCACTACTCAGGACGAACGGCCCACACCTGCCATGGAACAGGAACACCCGTTAGGACGAACGGGGGCGTCTCAGGACAGCCCGACGGCGAGGCCGCTATGCGGCCGTTTTGTGATGCAGCGCGATGGCGAGAAAACCGCCGCCGGGACATGCGGCGGGCAGCAGACGCTCTGTCAGCCGGGCCACGGTGTTGCCGGACGGCAGCCACAGCGCATGGCCCGCGCGCAATGTCGTCGTGCTGGTATGGCCGGTCGCCGCCAGCCAGCGCCGGACATCGGTCACCGTATCCCAGCGTGCGCCGCGATAACCACCCTGGCCGCATTTCTGCCGATACAGCAGGCTGTGGCGGTGCAGCAGGCCCAGCACCACGCTGCGGCGGGCGACCCGCAACAGCTCGGCCAGCGCCCGTGCCGGTTCAGAGATGAAACACAGGCTGGTGATCGCGGCGCAGTGATCGCAGGCGCCGTCGGCGCAGGGCAGTGCCAGCGCATCACCGTGCAGATAGGTCACCTGGTCATCGCGGGAACGGGCATAGGCCAGCAGCGCCGTGTCGCGGTCCAGCCCGGTCACCCGCAGCCCGGCGGCGGCGTAGCGGCGGCTGAAGTGGCCGCTGCCGCAGCCGACATCGAGCAGGCTGGCCCCGGCCGCCGGACGCAGCAGGCGTTGCAGCAGCGCAAACTCACACTCGGCGATCCAGCGGCCACGTGGCGTGTGATACCAGGCTTCATAGGCGGCGGGATCTACACCGGTCATCACGGTGTCACCGGCTGTCTTCGAGGTCTTTTTTCATCTGCTCGAAGGTCGCGCGGTCGATGTCGCCGCGCGCATAGCGGCGCTTGAGGATGTCCAGCGGGTCGGCATCGCGCTCCAGCCCGCGCCCGAGCAGTGACTTGACGACCAGCACCGCCCCGGCGATCGCCAGCCCCCAGAACAGCACCGCCCACAGCCACATACCGCCAGCCCACATGCTGCCGGCCCACGGGTCGTGCATCTGCATGGCGTCGATCATCGTTCCGCTCCGCTTGCTAAAGGAAGCTCTGAATAATTCCATCCTGGAATTCTCAGAGCACGTCCGTGTGCCACAGAGAACCTCTGATTAATCAGAGGTTCCTAAAACCATTCGAACAGCCAGAACTTCTCGAAGGCGATCTTGCCGAGGTGCAGGCTGCGGCCGGGCGGGCGCAGCCGCACCTGCGGCAGCGGCTCGGCGAAGAAATCGCCGCTGCCGAAGCCGGCCTTGCCGTCGCCGGTCTCGACAAAACACTCGCCATGGCCATCGAACTGCCGCGGCTGGCCGCGGCCGGTGAGCGCGCAGACCAGATTGTGCGCCACCACCTCGGCCTCGCCATGGGCGAACACCCCGGCCTTGGGCAGCGGCCGGCCCATCGCCAGCATGATGCCGGTGACATCGCCGAGTGCGTAGACGCCCGGAAAGCGGGTCTGCAGCGTCTGGCGGTCGACCGCAATCCAGCCGGATTCGCCGCACAGTCCCGCGTCCTGCACCACCTGCGGCGCCCGGTGCGGCGGCACGTAGACCAGCAGATCAAAACCGGTGGCCGCGCCGTTGGCGAACTCGATGCGGCGCGCGCCGGCATCGACGCGGCTCACCGCATGGCCGGGGTGATAGCCGATGCCCTTGGCCTCGACGATCTGGCGCACCTGTTGCGAGACCTCGGCGCCGGCCACCGGCATCGGCCCGGGTTCCGGGGTATATAAATCAATCGTCACCTGATCGCGGATCCGGCGTTTGCGGCAATCGTATTCCAGCAGCATCGCCGCCTCATACGGCGCCGCCGGACACTTGAACGGCACGGCACTGACCAGCACGATGAGCCGGCCCGCGCGCCAGTTCAACCGGGCATCGCGCAAGGCCTCGGCCCCGGCCAGTTCGTACAGGTTGTGACCGGCCTCGGCCAGCCCCGGTACGGTCTGCGGCGCCAGTTCCGCGCCCAGCGCCACCACCAGGTAATCGCCGCTCAGCTTCCTGCCGTTGACCTGCACGGTGCGGTGCAGCGGATCGATGGCCTCGATGTTGCCATGGACCCGCTCAATGCCGTGCGCCAGCCGCGTCAGCGGCCGCGAGATCGCGGTGCGTTTGCGCAGCCCCGTCATCAGCCACAGCAGCGATGGTGCGAACAGATAGTCCGCCGCGCGTTCGATCAGCACTATCCGGTGTTCGCGGCCCAGCCCCTTGCGCAGCCGACTGGCCGCGACGATGCCGCCGGTGCCGCCGCCGAGGATCAATATGGTTTTTCCGTCACTCATAACCACACCTCCGTGTTGCTGTTAAAAGATTGTTGCTCAGCGCTGCGGATTGAGCCGCGGATGCGTCTCCTCGCCCCACCACTGCAGCAGCGCGCCGGACAGCAGCATCGCGATCGCGACCAGCCAGAAACCGGCGCTGATCGAGCCGCCGACATGGGCGACGATGCCCAGCGCCAGCCCGCCGATGCCATAGCCGAGGTCGCGCCAGAAACGGTAGATGCCGATCGCCGCGCCGCGCCAGTTCGGGTGGGCGATGTCGGCCACCGCCGCGCTGAGGTTCGGGTACAGCAGTGCCATGCCGAAACCGGTGATCGCCGCCGACAGCGACCACCACGCGACACCCTCGCCGAGCAGCATCATGCCGACGCCGGCGCCGCAGAGCCACATCCCGGCGACGATCGGCCGGTGCCGCCCGACATGATCGGACAGCTTGCCGGTGAAGAACTGCGAGCCGCCCCATACCAGGCCATAGATGCCGACGATCCAGCCGATGCCAGGCAGGCTGATGCCGTGCTGATACAGGAACACCGGATAGAACACCCACACCAGCGCGTCGACGAATTTCTCGACCAGCCCGGCCTGGCACAGCGCCGCCATGCGCCGGTCGCGCCATGTCATCAGTGTGAACACCTGCCAGGTGGTCGGCCGGTCAGCGATATTGTGCGGAAAACGCGGCCGCGGTCCGGTGCTCTGGCCGGCCGCATGGCGCGCGCCCTCGGCGCGGGCCCAGCGCAGCGTCTCCTTGACCCACAGCGCCGTCAGCAGCAGCGCCAGTACGATGACGATCGAGCCGAAGATCAGCAGGCCGTGACGCGGGCCGAGGATGGTTGCCAAGTAGCCGGTGACGATGCCGGCTACCGCGACGCCGAGGTAGCCGGAGAATTCATTGAGGCCGATGGTCAGGCCGCGCTGGTCGGGCCGGGTTAGGTCGAGCTTGGCGGTCTGCGTCATCGACCAGGTCAGGCCCTGGTTGATGCCGAGCAGCACCGTCGCCGCGACGATCCAGTTCCAGTTCGGGGCATGCAGGATCAGCAGCGGGATCGGCAGCGCAGCGGCCCAGCCGAGCAGCAGCACGGTCTTGCGGCCGATCCGTTCCGCCAGATGGCCGGCGACGAAGTTCAGCGTGCCCTTGACGAAGCCGAAGGCGATGACAAAGGCCATCAGCAGCATGAACGAGCCGCGCGGCACGCCGAACTCGCTGTCGGCCAGCGCCGGGATCACGGTGCGCATCATGCCGATGGTCAGCCCGACCAGGAACACCTGCAGCAGCTGATGCAGGAACTGGTCGAGGTTGGCGCGGATGCCGTGGACCGGTTCGCTGAGTGGCATGGTCATGCGGTCCCCGGTTGCGGTCGTCAATGGCGCGGTATCATGCGGCGATGTTGGCGGCGACGATCTGCGCCATGTCGGCCGGCCGCGGCGGGATGTCGCGCGTCAGCAGCTCGACGAAGGCCTGTTTGTCGCGGATCGCCAGCGCCGGGTTCCAGCGTTTCTCAAACCCCAGCGTCGATGACGGTTTGCCGGACAGCCCGGCGCCGCAGACGCTGCCGGCCTGATGGCCGGGATAGATCTCGATGTCGTCCGGCAGCGACAGTAGCTTGTGTTGCAGGCTGTCGAACAAGGTTGCGGCCATCTGCTGTTCCTGGCCGGCGAGATCGGGACGGCCGATGGCGCCGACGAACAGCGTGTCGCCGGTGATGACGAACCACGGCTCGCTGCCGCGGCGGCGGTCGGTGACCAATAGACAGATGCTGTCCGGCGTGTGTCCCGGCGTATGCAGCACCTTGATGATGACATTGCCGGCCTCGATGATCTCATCATCGCGCAGCGGCTGAAAGTCGAACTGGACCAGATCACGGTCGCTTTCATGCAGGCAATAGGCGCCGCCGCTTTGTGCCGCCAGCCGGCGGCCGCCCGAATAATGGTCGGCATGGACATGGGTGTCGATGACATGGGTGATGGTGACATTAGCCTGCCGCGCCTGTTCGATGAACCACGGTTCATCGCCGGCGACGACATCGACGGCCACCGCCTTGCCGAGGCTGGCGCAGCCGAAGAAATAGGACAGCGTGGATTCTTTGGTCGCCAGTTGTTTGAAAAACATGATTGTCTCTCCCTGTGGGGCCGATGTATTCCTGTGCGTCACTCCCGCCCCTGATCGGTGAAACGCTGGATTCCGGGTCGCAGCCAGGCTGCGCCCGGAATGACGCATCAATAGAGGCCTTAGAACACCATGACCTTGTCCGCCCATGCCGTCCACGTTGCCAGCTCGACCATCGAGCTGCGCTGTGCGCCATCAAGCAGTTCGGCGTCGCTGATGCCACGCGCGTCCATACAGGTGCCGCAGACGCCAACGGCGGCCGGGGCGCGGATGACCTTGTCGAGCATCAATTGAATGTTGTAAAAGCCTGCCGGCACCTGCTGGCCGGCCTTGGCGCAGGCTGCGGCGTCGCCGAGCAGAAAGACGCGGACCTCGTTACCGGCAGCCTTGGTCAGCGCGCTCGCCAGCCGCAGCGCATTGTAGCTGCGCTCATTGCCGTACGGCGATTCATTCAGTATCAGCAGTGTCTTCATCAAATCTCCTTAACAGCTTGTTGAAAAACACCTGGGCGGCGCCATCCGGCGTTGCAACAGTGCTCGAAATGCTCATTTACTCGTGTGTAAACTCCGCTTCCTCGCCCTGTTGCGCCTTGTCTGGCATCCGCCGATGCGTTTTTCATCACGTTGTTATGCTGCCAGTGGCAGGCCGCGCGCCCGCCACTCGGCGACGCCGTCTTCGAGACGTTGCGCGCGGTAGCCGTGTTTTGTCAGCAGCGCCACCGCCTGGTGCGCCATCAGGCAGAACGGACCGCGGCAGTAGGCAACTACCGGACGATCGGCCGGTAATTCATGTAGCCGCCGTTTCAGTTCTGCCAGTGGCAGCGAACGGGCATGGGGCAGGTGGTTGGCGGCATACTCATCAGCCGGCCGCACATCGATGACGATGATGTCGCCGCGCCGTGCCTGTTGCAGCAACTGGCGACTGCCGACCGGCAGCAGCTCGTCCGGCCGTTTCGTCAGCGTCGTCAGCGCCGCCTGCAGCTCCAGCAGCCGGTGCCCGGCGAGGCGGCGCAACATCACCCACAAGTCAGCGACTCCGCTGTCCACCAGACGGTAATAGATATGCTTGCCGCGGCGCTGCGTCTCGACCAGCCGCGCCGCCTTCAGTTCCTTCAGGTGCGCGCTGGCCAGCTTGACCGTCATGTTCGCATCACCGGCGAGCTGTTCGACGCTCTTCTCCCCCTGGCACAGCAACTCGATCAGCTCCAGCCGCCGCGGACTGGACACGACCTTGCCGATCCGGGCGACCTGTTGATACAGCAGATCCTTGGTGGCGCGTGTGTTCATGGTGCTATCATTCCAAAGAGTATTGGAATGATAGCGGTGGGGCGGGACGGTGTCAAGGTGGGTCCTTCGATACGCGACTATGTCGCTACTCAGGCCCTAACATATACCGATCATGGTGAGTAGGCGCGCAGCGCCGTATCGAACCATACGCGCTGCTACGCAGCGCTACTCAGGATGAACGGGTAGATGGAGCCGTTCGTGGTGAGTAGGCCCTTCGATACGCGACTATGTCGCTACTCAGGACAGGCTCTTCGATACGCGACTATGTCGCTACTCAGGACAGGCTCAGAACAGCCCGACGTCGAGGTAGGAGCGGGCGATCTTTTCGACGGCGATGACGAAGGCGGCGGTGCGCAGGTCGTGGACCTTGGGGTTGTGATGCCAGACCTGGCGCATCTCCTGGTAGGCGAGCCGCATCGTGTCGTCGAGGCCGGAGCGCACCAGGTCGATCTCGTCGGCGCCGCGGCTGATCTGTGCCCGCATCGTGTCATCGAGACGGGTGCCGGTGACCTGCTCCAGCACCGTCGTCAGCCGGTCACCCTGTTGTTCTTCAAGGCGGCGCTGCATGCGGCCAAAGCGGATGTGCGAGATGTTGCGTATCCATTCGAAATACGACACCACGACGCCACCGGCGTTGATATAGATGTCGGGCAGTACCAGGATGCCGCGCTGGTTCAGGATGGTGTCGGCCTCGAAGGTGCACGGGCCGTTGGCGGCCTCGACGACCATCCGGGCCTGGATGCGCCCGGCATTGGCGGCGGTGATCTGGCCTTCGAGTGCGGCCGGGATCAGCAGGTCACAGGGCAGTTCCAGCACCGGCAGGCCGTCGGCGACAAAGCGGCCGCCGTGATAGCCCTGGATCGTCTTGTGTTCGACGATATGCCGGTACAGCTCTTCGATATTCAGACCATCATCGTTGATCACGGCGCCGTCGCGCTCGATGACGGCAATGATGACTGCGCCATCCTCCTCTGACAGGAATTTCGCGGCATGATAGCCGACGTTGCCCAGACCCTGGATGACGATGCGCTTGCCGTCGAGCGTGCCGCTCAGCCCGGCCCGGGCCACGTCCTCGGGGTGGCGGAAGAACTCGCGCAGCGCATATTGCACGCCACGGCCGGTGGCCTCGACGCGGCCACGGATGCCACCGTGGTGCACCGGTTTGCCGGTCACACAGGCCAGATGATTGATGTCCTCGGGGTGCAGATGCTTGTAGGTGTCGGCGATCCATGCCATCTCGCGCTGGCCGGTGCCGACGTCCGGGGCCGGTACATTGGTCGCCGGGTTCAGGAAGTCCTTGCGCGCCAGCTCGACGGCAAAGCGGCGGGTGATCGCCTCCATCTCCTCGCGGTTATAGTGTTTCGGGTCGATATGCAGCGCGCCCTTGCTGCCGCCGAACGGCACATCGACCACGGCGCATTTGAAGGTCATCAGCGCCGCCAGCGCCTCGACCTCGTCCTGGTCGGCGATCGGCGCATAACGGATGCCGCCCTTGGCCGGCAGCCGATGGGTGCTGTGCACCGCGCGCCAGCCGGTGAAAACTTCAATCTTTCCACGGATTTTGACCGGAAACCTCACCTGTAACACCGAGTGGCAGGTCTTGATCGCCGCGGCGACGCCGGTGTCGATGTCGAGGGCGGCGATGGCCTTGTCGACCATGGCCTCGACGTTATGGCAGAACTTGCCGGCGCAGATCGGGGGTGTCGTCATGGTCAGGTCTCCACGTTCCGTGCAGAGTGGCGGGTCAATACCATTAGCGTCCATCCGCTGCCGTGCCTGAAGAGGGCGGCACCCGTTGCGGGCGGTTCAGGTACAATGGGCCTACCCAGCCAACACGCTATCCGATGACAGCAGCCATTACCATCACAGCGGTCGACAAGCACTACCCGCGGGTCCGGGCGCTGGACGGCATCGATCTGACTATCGAACAGGGTGAGTTCTTTGGCCTGCTCGGCCCCAACGGTGCCGGCAAGTCGACGTTGATCAATATCATCGCCGGGCTGACACGGGCCAGCCGCGGCCAGGTCGCGGTGCTCGGCCATGATGTGGTCAGTGATTACCGTGCGGCGCGGCGGCTGATCGGCATCGTGCCGCAGGAGCTGGTGTTTGACCCGTTTTTCACGGTGCGCGAGGTGCTGCAGATCCAGGCCGGCTATTTCGGCCTCGGCCGCGCCATCGATCCGTGGATCGACGAGGTGCTGGAGGCCTTGAAGCTGTCGGACAAGGCCAACAGCAATATGCGATCGCTGTCCGGCGGCATGAAGCGCCGGGTGCTGATCGCGCAGGCGCTGGTGCACCAGCCGCAGGTCGTCGTGCTCGATGAGCCGACCGCCGGTGTCGATGTCGAATTGCGCCGCTTGCTGTGGGAATTCGTCAGCGGCCTGCATCGCCGTGGCCACACCATCGTGCTGACGACGCATTATCTCGAAGAGGCCGAGCGGCTGTGTGACCGGATCGCGATCCTCAATCACGGCCGGCTGATCGCGCTCGACAGCAAGCAGGCGCTGTTGCAGCGCGAGCTCGGCAACACGCTACGGTTATTGGTGATGACCCGGTCGGCGGTGGACAGCTTGCCGCCGTCACTGGCGGCGCTGATCAGACGTCATGATGGTGATTGCCTGGAACTGGAGCTGCCGCGCACGCTGGACGCGATCATCACAGCGCTGGACGCGTTGCGCACCGCCGGTGTCGTCATCAGCGATCTGCAGACCCGCCACGCCGATCTCGAGGATGTGTTCATGGCGCTGACGCAACAGGACGGTGGGGTATAATGAACCCGCGCGGCTTTGCGACGCTGTTCTACAAGGAGATGCTGCGCTTCTACAAGGTGGCATTGCAGACGCTGCTGGCCCCGGTGATTACATCCTTATTGTATCTGCTGGTGTTCTCGCAGGTGCTCGACGAGCACGTGCAGGCCTTCCCCGGCGTCAGTTATACCGCGTTCCTGGTGCCGGGGCTGGTGATGATGACGGTGATCCAGAACGCCTTCGCCAACAGCTCATCGAGCCTGATCCAGTCCAAGGTCACCGGCAATATCGTGTTCATGCTGCTGGCGCCGCTGTCGCACCTTGAGGTCTATCTGGCCTTTGTGCTGGCGGCGGTGGTGCGCGGTATGCTGGTCGGTTGCGGTGTCTACCTGGTCGCGATGCTGTTCATCACGGTGCCGCTGCACAGCGTGACGGTGCTGCTGTTGTTCGCCTTCCTCGGCAGCGCAATGCTGGCGACGCTCCGCCTGCTGGTCGGCATGTGGGCCGAGAAGTTCGACCAGCTGGCCGGTTTCCAGAACTTTGTCATCGTGCCGCTGACCTTTCTGAGTGGTGTGTTCTATTCGCTGCATTCGCTGCCGCCGTTCTGGCAACGGCTGTCGCACCTCAATCCGTTCTTCTATATGATTGACGGCTTCCGTTATGGCTTCTTCGGCCAGTCCGATGTCAGCGTGGGGTTGAGCCTGGGCGTCGTGACGCTGTCATGGCTGCTGCTGTCGGCCTGGGTGATCCGGTTGCTGGCCAGCGGTTATAAGCTCAGGAACTGACAGAGGGGAACTGACATGGAACAGGAATTCTGGCTTGAACGCTGGCGCAAGGGCGAGATCGGCTTTCATCAATCCGACATCAATCCCTATCTGCAACGCTACTGGCCGCAGCTGCAGCTGGCCCCGGGCAGCCGGGTGTTTGTGCCGTTGTGCGGCAAGTCGCTCGATATGCTGTGGCTGTATCAGCTGGGACATGCGGTGCTGGGTGTTGAGCTCAGCCCGCAGGCGGTCGAGGGATTCTTCACTGACCATGCGCTGGCGGCGCAGCGCCGGTCACACGGTCATTTCACCTGCTGGCAGCACGATGACATTCAGTTGCTGTGCGGGGATTTCTTCTCATTGACTGCCGCTGACCTGGCCGGCGTCACGGCGGTGTTCGATCGTGCAGCACTGATTGCACTGCCGCCGCCGCTGCGTGCCCGTTATGTCGAACAGCTGCGCCGGATCCTGCCGCCGCAGGCACGGATCCTGCTGGTGACCATCAATTATCCGCAGCACGAGATGGAGGGCCCGCCGTTTGCGGTGCCGGACGAGGAGGTGACGGCGCTGTATGGGTCATGGCGAACAGTCATGCCGTTGTGTTGTGCCGACGTGCTGGCGGAACAGCCGCGTTTTCGCGAACGTGGCTTGACCCGCTTGCAGGAATCGGCCTGGCTGCTGGCGCCGGCTCAGCGCTGAGCGTTCAGGTCTGCGATTCAGGTTTGCGGCTGCCGGGCTGATTGATGAATTGCCAGGCCTCGAGCACCGCACGGCGGGCGGCCTGTTGCAAACGCTGCTGTTCACCGATCGTCATATAAAAGGTATTGTCGACCCGATGGCGGATGTAACGTGCCGGCAACCTGTTCAGCGCCAGGCAGCTGATGTCTTCGATGCTGTCGATGGCGAGCGACAGGTCCAGGCTGCTGATCATCTCCTGCAAGGCCTGCTTTACCAGGTCTTCCTGATAATTTAGGATCATGGTGTGGCTTCCGTGGGTTGATGGTGCGCGGTTGATTAGTGGCCAGCTTACCCCATTTTAGTGTAGCGGGTCTGTAGCGTGGAGGGTAGAGATGAAGGAAATGACGCCAGCGGCGTTGCAGCAGACATTGAGTGCGGCCGCCCGGCCGCCGTTGTTGCTCGATGTCCGGGAGCCCTTTGAATTCGAGATCTGCCATATCATCGGCGCGGTCAATATCCCGATGCGCGAGGTGCCGTCACGGGTCAGTGAACTGGATGCCGACCAGGAGCTGGTGGTGATCTGCCACCATGGCGGGCGCAGCATGCGGGTGGCAATGTTTCTTGAGCAGCAGGGTTTCACCAATGTGTTCAATCTGAGCGGTGGTGTCGATGCCTGGGCGTGCAGTGTCGATCCTGACATGCCGAGGTACTGAGGCGCGATGACCTGCCGCCTGCCACTGCGTTGTATCGTGCTGCTGGTGCTCGTGGCACTGGCTGGCTGCAGCACCGTGGACAACCGTGTTGCCGAGCGGATCAAGTCCGAGGCCCTGGCCAAACGCGAGGCGCTCCGCGCCGGCAAGGTGGAGGAGCTACCGGCGCGGGCCGCACCGGCTAATGCCATATCGGGCAGAGACAGCGCCCAGAAAGAGGATGGTGCGGGCGACACCCGGCTCGTGATGGCCGCCCGGTATGGTCAGCAGGAGATGGTCCATCAGTTGCTTGAACAGCAGGTTGATACCGAGGGCCGCGATGCGCTGGGCAATACGGCCTTGCTGGCCGCGGTCGGGGCCGGTCACCGTGCCATCGTTCGCGATCTGTTGCAGCACCGGGCCAACGTCAATGCCCAGTCACGTGATGGCACGACCGCACTGATGGTGGTCAGCACCCGCGGCGATGCCGCGATTGCCGATGCGCTGCTTGAGGCGAAGGCCGACGTCAATGTCAGGAATGCCGATGGTGAACATGCGTTGTTTTACGCGGTCAAATATGGCCAGCTGGCGATCGTCAGCAAATTGCTGGAACGTGGTGCCAACCCCAATCTGTCGTTGCGCACCGGCCGTCAGGAATATCGCGGCTTTACCCCGCTGATGTTTGCCGCCCAGCACGGTGTGCAGGGTGAGGACGGGGCGCAGTGGCTGCCGATGGTGCGTGCGCTGCTGGCGGCGGGTGCCGATCCCAATGTGGAGCGGGCCAACGGCGACACGGCCTTGTCGCTGGCACGTGATCGCGGTTATCTGGATATCGCAGCCGTGCTCGATCAGGCCGGGGCGCGGGATGGCCGGCGTTATGCCGGCCTGGACAATAACCAGGCCTTGCTGCGCGCCGTCGAATTTAATGACCAGCCGAAGGTGCAGGAGTTGCTGGCTAACCGCCAGAACAACCATGTCGATCCCGATGCGATGGAACAGGGGGTGTCGGCCTTGCTGATGGCGGCCACCAGGGGTTATCTGACGATCGCCGGGATGCTGATCAAGGAAGGGGCCGGCGTCAACCGTGCCGGCCGCGGGGTCTCGGAACAGCGGCTGGCGAACGCGGCCTTGCCGGAGCGCAGCAAGGTGCTGCAGCGTGAGGCCGGACGTGGTGATACACCGCTGCTGACGGCGGTGCGCAATGGCCACAGCGCCGTGGTCGATCTGCTGCTGACCCATGGTGCCGACGTCAATCTGCCGAATCGCCAGGCCGAGACACCGGGCCTGCTGGCGGCGCGGCTGGGCCACAGCGAGATCATGACACTGCTGCTTGATCATGGTCTCGATCCCGATCTGCCGATCGCCACTGAATACAATGATTTCTTTATCGCCAGCATATTGCGCCAGGAGCAGTCCCGCACCTTGCTGATCGAGGCCGCGATGAATAACAACGCGGGTACGGTACGGGTGTTACTGCAGCGTGGCGCCCATGCCGGCCTGCGCGATCCGCAGGGCCGGGTCGCGTTGTCCTGGTCTGCGGCCAACGGTAATCTGGATGCGGTGACGGCATTGCTGGACCAGGACAGCGTGGTGGACAGCCGGGACAATGAGGGCCGGACACCGTTGATGCTGGCGGCAATGAATGGTCACGATACCGTCGTCGAACTGTTGCTGCAGCGCGGCGCCGATGTCAATGCCATCGATGGTCAGAGCCGCCCCTATGGACAGGCGAACAATGAAGGAGGCCGGACGGCCTTGATCCATGCCGCGCGTGGTGGCCATGCCGAGGTGGTGCGGCGCCTGCTGGCCCATGGTGCCGATGTCGGGCTGGGCGCGGCCCATGGCGACAGTGCGCTCGCCGTGGCCACGCGCAATGGTTACAAGGAGATCGTGAATCTGTTGACCGCGGCCCAGGCCCGGTAATGGCCGCCGGGTGTAGCTGCTCAGATAGGGCGCATCGCACTGATGAGGATGGCTTCACTCTGCAGTCTGATCGCGCCATCGGCCGCGGCGAGCCCGGCGATGCGGGCGGTGATCGCAGCGATGGCCTGCTGGCGTCGGGTCTCGTCATAACCGGCCAGCAGTGCGACCAGCGGTGCCGAGATATCCAGTGTAAACCGGGTATAGTCCGCGGCCGATGGCATGGTGAAGGTCACCGGCAGGGTATCAATAATGATGTCAGTGAAGCCGGCGTCAGCAAACAGCGTGTGGAGAAGGCCGTGATCCGCCAGGCTGAATGGATTCGGCCGGCCCGGTGGTGGCGGTGGCAGGTCCAGTACCGCCGAGACGATCTGCAGCGGCAGGCTGATCGATGGCACGCGATCGGCTGTCGACCAAACCGTGGCGGCGATCCGGCCGCCCGGCAACAGCAGCGGGTGCAGTGAGCGCAGCGCCTGTCCCGGATCGGGGAAGAACATCAGGCCCCAGCGGCAGACGATGGCATCGAAGGGTGGCAGCCCTGGCGGCAGTCCTTCACCGTCACTGTGCAGAAATTCCACGTTGGTGACGCCGGCCGTCGCGGCGCGGCGGCGGGCGATGGCCAGCATGTCAGCCGCCTGATCGATAGCCAGCACATGTCCGGTGTCGCCTACCCGCCGCGCGGCAGAGAGCGCCGGTTCTCCGATGCCGGTGGCGACATCGAGGACCCGGCCGCCGCTGCGCACCGCGGCCGCGTCGAGCAGCCGCTGACTGACATGGGCGGCACCCGCCTCCAGCGCCGGCCACCAGCGTTCCCAGCCGCCGGCCACACTGTTCCAGTCGCGCTGCTGTCCCTGCTTGATCTGTGCGGCATCGAGCTGATTCATCGGACGGACCTGCTTCTGGTGGCGGGGAAAAATGTATAACCTATGCAATGAGTATAAAACAACAGCACTGCGCTGGATATGCGCCGTTGCTGACAACTGGATGGTCGATGAACAGAATGTATTGCCTGTGGCCGTTGCTGGTCATCACCTTCGGTCTGTTGGTCGCCTGTGACGAGGACCGGCAGGCGCCACATGCTGTCACCGAACTGGAGGTGTGGATGCACGGCGGCAGCGCTGCCAGACTGCAGACGCTGCAGGGACAGGTCGCCCGCTTTAATGCCAGCCAGCGCCGCCAGCGTATCAACGTTGTGGTGTTGCCGGCCGGTAATTATCATGCCCAGGTCAATGCCGCGCTGGCAGATGGCCGCTTGCCGGATATCCTGGAGGTCGATGCCGCATTGTTTTCCCGCGCCATCTCCGGCGAGCGCTTGTTGAGACTCGACAAGCAGCTGACCGAGGGGACCCAGGTGGATCTGTTGCCGGAGGTGATGCAGCAAGGCATGTCCCAGGGGCATCTGTATCAGGTGGCCAGCGATGATGCGGTGATCGCGATGTATGTGCGGCGCAGTCAGCTGCAGGCGGCCGGGGTGATGATACCGGCGGCGGGGCAGGGCTGGAGCGCGGCTGAATTCTCGCGGGTGCTGGCGCGGCTGGCGGAACACGATGCCGATCATGCGGTGCTCGATCTGCAGTTAAACCGGAGTGATGACTGGATCAGTTCGCTGTTGATGCCGCTGCTGCAATCGGCCGGTGTCGACATCAATGCCGACGCGCTGGCCGATCACAGCCGCGGGGCGCTGAATGACGAGGGTGCAGTGCGGGTGTTGACGCAGCTGCAGCATTGGCTGCGGCAGGGCAGTGTCGATGGCAACGGGGATGACCTTGCGTTTGTCAACGGGCGGGTGGCGGTCTCGATAGCTGATCAATCGCATTATCTGCGTTACCGGGCCGCCGCTGCTGATGATCTATTGGTGCTGCCGTTGCCGGATTTCGGCCATGGCATACGCAGCGTCCATGACAACTGGGGTTGGGCGCTGTCCACGCGCTGCAAGGATCCGCGGGCCGCGATCCGCTTCATCGAATTCCTGCTGCAGCCTGCCGAGATGCTGCGCATCACCGACAGCAGCGGTACGTTGCCGGTCACCCGCAGCGCAGTGTCCAGTTCACAGCTGATGGCCAGTGATCCGAATCTGCAGCGGTTGCAGCGGCTGGCGCAGAGCACGGTGATCGATTGGCGGCGCGGGGCACAGTATCCACAACTGGCGCTGGCGTTGCGGCAGGCCTTTGCCGCGGCCCGTCGCGGCCAGGATGTTCGGACAACCCTTGATGACATGGTGGCGCGTGTCACAGCCGGGCATTGAGTGATGGGAGAACCGGTGACGAATGCCGAGCGTATTGCCCGGCTGCAGGACACCCTGCCGGGCTGCATGCTCAGGGAGCGCTATCTGTTGCTGCCGCGGATCGCCGAGTTGCGGCAGCGGCTGCAGCGCCAGCAGCCGCTGGAGCGGGCGTTGGCCCGGATCGAACATGAGATCCAGGCCTCGCAGCAGCAGCGTGCCCAGCGCCTGGCCGGGCTGCCGCGGCCGGAATACCCTGCCGATCTGCCGGTAGTACAGCAGCGCCAGCAGATCAGCGCGGCGATCGCCGGCCATCAGGTCGTCGTGATCTGCGGCGAGACCGGTTCAGGCAAGACCACGCAGCTGGCCAAGATCTGCCTGGAGCTGGGGCGTGGTGTCGAGGGCATGATCGGTCACACCCAGCCGCGGCGCATCGCCGCCCGCAACGTGGCACAGCGCATCGCCGACGAACTGAAGCTGCCGTTCGGGCGTGCCGTTGGCTACAAGGTCCGCTTCAGTGACCAGACCCACAAGGACAGCTACATCAAACTGATGACCGATGGCGTGTTGCTGGCCGAACTGCAATCTGACCGCTTGCTGACCCACTACGACACGCTGATCATCGATGAGGCCCATGAGCGCAGTCTGAACATCGATTTTCTGCTCGGCTATCTGCGCCAGCTATTGCCGCGTCGCCCGGACCTGAAGCTGATCATCACCAGCGCCACCATCGATGTCGAACGTTTCGCCAGTCATTTCGATCAGGCACCGGTGATCGAGGTCTCGGGTCGTGCCTTTCCGGTCGAGATCCGCTACCGGCCGTTGCAGGTCGACGATGCTGAACAGGGGCGCGATGAGCTGCAGGGGATCGTCGATGCCGTCGCTGAGCTGTCGCGTCACGGTCCCGGCGATATCCTGGTATTTTTGAGTGGCGAGCGCGAGATCCGCGAGGCCGCCAAGGTGTTGCGCCACTATCATCCCGAGCACTGCCAGATCCTGCCGCTGTATGCCCGGCTCAGCGTCGCCGAGCAGCAGCAGGTGTTTGCCGCCCATGCCGGGCGGCGCATCATACTGGCGACCAATGTCGCCGAGACCTCGTTGACGGTGCCTGGCATTCATTATGTCGTCGATCAGGGCCTGGCACGTATCAGCCAGTACAGCTATCGCAGCAAGATTCAGCGCCTGCCGGTCGAGAAGATCTCGCAGGCCTCGGCCAATCAGCGCGCCGGGCGCTGCGGACGCATCGCCCCCGGGGTGTGTATCCGCCTCTATGACGCGGAGGACTTCGCCAATCGGCCGCCGTTTACCTTGCCCGAGATCCAGCGCAGCAACCTGTCGAATGTCATCCTGCAGATGCGGGTGCTGGGGCTGGGCGAGATCGAGAACTTTCCGTTCCTCGATCCGCCGGACAACCGCTACATCAGTGACGGGTATCGATTGTTGCATGAGCTTGGTGCGGTCGATGAGCAACGCACGCTGCTGCCGCTGGGCCGTGATCTGGCGCGTTACCCGCTGGATGTCCGGCTGGCCCGGATGTTGATCGAGGCGGGGCGGCAGCACTGCCTGAAGGAACTGACGGTCATCGTCGCCGCGCTGGCGGTGCAGGACCCGCGTGAGCGCCCGGGCGATCAGGCCCGGCAGGCCGACGAAAAACATCGCCAGTACGCCGATGAGCGTTCTGATTTCCTCAGCTATCTGAAACTGTGGGGCAGCTTTGATGAGCTCTATCACACGCTGTCACAGCACAAGCTGCGTAAATATTGCCGGCAGCATTACCTGAACTATATGCGGATGAAGGAATGGCGCGACCTGCACCAGCAGATCTATGCCTTGCTGAAGGAGCGTGGTGTCCGGGTTAACCAGGTCGATGCCCAGTACCACGAGATCCACAAGTCACTGCTGGCCGGCCTGCCATCCCATGTGGCACTGCGTGATGACAGCGGTCAATATGAGGGCGCGCGCGGGGCGAAGCTGGCGATCTTTCCGGGCTCCGGTCTGGCGGCCAAACCGCCGAAGGCGATCGTCGCGGCCGAGATCGTCGAGACCAGCCGGATCTTTGCCCGCACCGTGGCGGCGATCGATATTGGCTGGCTGGAACAGACGGTACCACATATCCTGCGCCGCAGTTATTCGGCCCCGCACTGGAGCCGGCCGCGCGGTCATGTCGTGGCCTATGAAAAGGTCAGCCTGTATGGCCTGACGGTGGTGGCCAAGCGTTCGGTCAATTATTCACGCATCGATCCGGTGGCGGCACGCCAGATCTTCATCCAGGATGCACTGGTGGCCTGCGACCTCGACAGCACCGCCGGGTTTGTCGGCCACAATCGGGCCGTGCTGGCCGAGATTGATGAGCTGCAGCAGCGGCTGCGGCGCAGCGATCTGATGATCGATGAGCGACAGATCGAGGACCATTTCGCCGCCCAGCTGCCAGCGCAGGTCTGCGATCAGCGCAGCCTTGAGGACTGGCTGCGCCGCGGCGGTGAGCATGCACAGGCAGTATTGTATCTGCAGCGCAGCCAGTTGCTGCGCGACCCGGCCATCGAACAGCTGGTCACGGAGTTCCCGGCGCAGCTGACGTTGCCGGATTACCAGCTGCCGTTGCACTATCGCTTCGAGCCGGGCAGTGAACAGGATGGGGTGACGGTCACCGTGCCGTTGCCGATACTGCCGCAGTTGTCCAGTGATGTGTTGTCGTGGCCGGTGCCCGGCCTGCTGGCGGAGACGGTGCTGTGTCTGCTGCGTTCCTTGCCCAAGGCGGTGCGCAAACAGCTGCAACCGTTGCCGGAGTGTGCCCGGCGCTTCATGGCCGAGGTCCGCTATGGTGACGGCAATCTGCATGATGTGCTGGCCGCCTGGCTGTCCCGCCACACCGGACAGCCCATCCGGCGTAGCCAATTTGCGCTGGATGATCTGCCGGAATATCTGCGCAGCAAGTTTGCCATCATCGATGCCGCCGGCAATGTCATCAAGTCAGGACATGACCTGGTGGAGCTGCAGCGGGCCTTGGCCCAGGGTGCGCCAGCGGCGCAGACGCTGCCGGGCGGGGCCATCGAGCGCAGCGGGCTGCGCCGCTGGGATTTTGCCGAACTGCCGGCCGTGACCCGGATCGTGCAGGGCGCCTTCACGATCAAGGCCTATCCGGCGCTGATCGATCGCGGTGACAGCGTGGATCTGAAGTTGCTCGCCGACCCGCTGGCCGCGCAACACTCGACCCGGGCCGGGGTGCGCCGTTTGTTCTTGCTCGATCAGCCGGCACTGTCCAAGAACCTGCGCCGCAGCATCCCTGATGCGGCCCGATTGTGCATGCTCTACAGTACTGTTGGCGATTGCCAGGTATTGCTCGATGAGGTGATGACGGTGGCGCTGGACAGCGTATTGTTTGTTGCCGGCGAGATCCCGCTAGACCGCATGGCGTTTGATCAGGCGGTGATGCGCGCCCGTCAGGGTTGGGGCCTGGCCGTGCTGCAGCATGCATCGCTGGTGGGCGAGTGCCTTGCGGCCTATCGCGACGTGACCGGTCGGCTGGGGTCCGTGGCCGGGGGTGAGTTGGTCACCGATCTGACCAGCCAGCTGCACGGGCTGGTCTATCCCGGTTTTGTCACCGCGACCCCGCCGCCATGGCTGGCCCAGCTGCCGCGTTTTCTGACGGCGGCGCGGATCCGGCTGGAGCGTTACCTGCTGAACCCGGAACAGGATCGGCGGCGGATGAGGGAACTGATACCCATCCTGCAACGTTACGATGACATGGTGCGGCAGCACGGTGACGTCCAGGCGTTGGCAGAATGTCGCTGGCTGATCGAGGAATGGCGAGTTTCACTGTTTGCCCAAGGGGTTAAGACCTCGGTGGCGGTGTCGGCGGTCAGGTTGCAGCGGCGACTTGATGACATCGCCTCTCAAGTTTCTCGTAGTCCGTCACGATAATAAAGTAACATCATAATTCATTTGAACAAATCCTTAATAAATCGTTAAGGCATTGCCCGTCAACCTTCATAAGAGTAGCGATCATGACACCACAGGATATGGTACGCGGTGCACGGGGCAGCTTTTCATTGCCGGAGAATGTGCTGCAGATCAATGAGCTCGTCGAACGCACCGCCTCCGCCAAGCAGATTGCCGACGCCATGGCGCTGGACCTGGAGCTGTCGGCCAAGGTACTGAAGCTTGCCAACAGCCCGTTATACGGCATGAGTGGCCGCATCGATTCGATCTCCCGTGCGGTGACGCTGGTCGGCACCAAAGGCCTGCGTGACATGGTCCTGTCCGCGGCCATTGTCAGTAAATTCTCCACGCTGAAACTCGCCGGCATCGATGGCCGGGCCTTCTGGCGTCGCAGCCTGGCGTGTGCGGCGATGAACCGGGAGCTGGCGGTCGAGTGCAACCTGTTATACACCGAGCCGATGTTTGTCGCCGGATTGATGTCGCATCTTGGTGAGCTGGTGATTGCGGAAAAATTGCCGGAGATCAGCGCTGAACTGCGTCAGCGCGCTGACAACATGAAGACCCCGCTGCATGACATCGAGACCCGGGAGCTGGGGTTCAGCCACGCCGATGTCGGCCGCGAGCTGATGCTGAGCTGGCGTTTGCCACCGTTTCTGCAGGAGATCGTCAGCTGCCACCATCAGCCTGCGGCGGCGGTCAATTTTCCGCTGGGTGCGGCGCTGCTGAACATTGCCGACCTGGTCGCCGACCCGATCGGCGGTGGCGAGGTCGACCCGCCGGCCGTTACCGCACAGCTCGAAGCGGTGATGCTCGTTGCCGGCCTGTCCGAACAGCAGCTGCATAATGCCTACTACAAGTCCTGTCTATATCTTGATCAAATGCTTGATATCCTGCAGGTGCAACAGGCCGCCTGAACCACTGAAGTCTGGCCGTGGGCTGCCGCTACAGCGGAGGTAAGCCCATATGAGGACGGCGTCATGGATAAGGCACAGGCACTGAAACGGATCGACGAGCTGAAGGCCCGTCAGCAGATGATCAACAAGACCTGGCAGAAGACCGTCAATCGCGAACTGCTGGATTTTTTTGTCGATATCCTTCCCAGGCTGCTGGATGCCGAGCGTTGCGGCATCTTCATCCATGATCCGGTCAAGAACGATGTCTGGCTGCATGCCGGCACCGGTCTGCAGGCCCAGGAGCTGACGGTCCCGGTACGCACCTCACTGGTCGGGCGGGTCATCAGCAGCGGGGAGGCGGTCATCGAGAACGATCTCGATAACCAGATTGGTGCCCACGATGCGGTGGCAATCAAGACCGGCTTCATCACCTATACGGCCATCTGCGTCCCGATCTTTGGCGCCAGCCGCCAGCGGGTCACCGGGGCTGTCGAGGTGTTGAACAAGAAACGCGGTCTGCATTTTGATGAGCAGGACAAGCAGCTGCTGGAGCGTGTGGCCCGGCTGATCCAGATCCAGGTCGAGAATCTGTTCGCCCGCCAGGAGCTGATCAATATCTCCGAGGAGATCAACAAGCAGATCGCGATGCTGGAGAAACGCCTGGCCGGATAGGCCACGTCCCGGTACAGGATCCTCCCGGTCAGCTGATGCGGTGCGTTCGCGCCACTCTATTTTTCATACTATCCATCAGGGAATAACTGCCTGGCGTCGCATGGCATTGCTTGTCGCTGCAGTGCAAATTTGCTACGGTGTGTTGGCGGCGGCGTCAGCCGTGAGCTGTCCGTATCAATACATTCATGCGAGGGGCGAGTGTGTCAATCACCGAGTTGTCTGCGGCGGAGCTGTACCGGCGCTGTGATCCTGATACGCTGTCATTTCGCACTACCCTTGAACTGGAGCCGGCCGCCGATATCATCGGCCAGCAGCGCGCCACTGATGCGCTGAGGTTCGGCGTCGGTATCCGGCGCGAGGGTTACAACCTGTTTGTGCTCGGCCCCAATGGCATTGGCAAACACACGCTGGTCGAGCGCTATCTCAAGCAGCAGGCAGCGGCGGACCCGCAGCCCGTCGACTGGTGTTATCTGTATAACTTTTCCGCCCCGCATCAGCCGATGGCGCTGTCATTGCCTGCCGGCACCGCTATCCGGCTCCGTCAGGACATGGAACGGCTGGTGGGGGATCTGCGCACTGCCATCACGCTGGCCTTCGAGACCGAGGAATATCATGCGCGGATTCATGGGGTAGAGGAAAGGTACAAGCAGCGGCGCGAGCAGGCCTTTCATGCCCTGGCCGATGAGGCCGCCACCAAGGACATTGCTTTACTGAAAACGGCCGAGGGCTTCGCCTTCACGCCGTTGCAGGACAGCAAGGTCGTCGAGCCCGATGAGTTCGAGGCGCTGCCGGAGCAGCGCCGCGACGAGATATCCGCGCAGATCAAGGCGCTGCAGGAGCAGCTGCAAAGTGTCATCCATCAGATCCCGCAATGGCAGCGCGAGATGCGCGAGGGCATCCGCACCATCAATGATGATGTCGGCCTGTTTGCCGTCAAGCATCTGATTGATGAGCTGCGCCACCGTTATCGTGACCAGGACAAGCTGCAGGTGTATTTCAACGCGCTGCAGGATGATGTCATAGACCATTTGAATGAATTCCTGATCCCGGATGAGGGCGCACCGTCGTTGCAGGGTGATGCCGCGGCCGAGGCGGCGTTTCGCCGCTACCGCGTCAACGTGCTGGTGTCGCACCATGAGCAGAATGGGGCGCCGGTGTGCTATGAAGACAGCCCGTTGCACCAGAATCTGGTGGGCAGCGTCGAATACCTGTCGCAGCTCGGCGCGCTGGTCACCGATTTCCTGCTGATCAAGGCCGGTGCCTTGCATAAGGCCAACGGCGGCTACCTGGTGCTGGATGCCCACAAGGTGCTGACGATGCCCTATGCCTGGGAGGCGTTGAAGCGGGCCTTGCGTTCCCGGACGCTGACCATCGAATCGCTGGGCAAGATCTATGGTCTGATGGCGACACAGTCACTGGAGCCGGAGCCGATCCCGCTTGATATCAAGGTGGTGCTGCTCGGTGACCGGATGTTGTATTACCTGCTATTGAGTTATGACCCGGAATTCCGTGAGCTGTTCAAGGTGGCGGCCGATTTTGAGGACCATCTGGAGTTCAGCAGCGCCAATGCCCTGCTGTATGCCCGGATGATGGCGGCGATGATCCGGGGTGAAGGGCTGTTGCCGTTTAGCGCCGGCGCCGTGGCCCGGATCATTGAGCACAGCATGCGTCTGGCCGGTGATCGCGACCGGCTGACGGCCCATCGGCTGAGTATGGCCGATCTGTTGCGCGAGGCCGATTTCTGGGCGCGCGAGCGCAAGGCCAGCCAGGCCGAGGCGCCGGATGTGCAGCAGGCCATCGACATGCAGGTCCAGCGCCAGGACCGGATGCGCCGCAATCTGCATCAGGCCATCCAGCGTGACCAGATCCTGATCCGCACCGATGGCATGCAGCCCGGTACCGTCAATGGCCTGTTCGTCGTCGATCTGGACGAGTTCAGCTTCGCGCTGCCGGCGCGGGTGACGGCGACGGCGCGGCTCGGTGAAGGGGAGATCGTCGATATCGAGCGTGAGGTCGAGCTCGGTGGTGCCTTGCACTCCAAGGGGGTGCTGATCCTGGCCTCGTTCATCGGTTCACGTTATGCCTATGCGCGGCCGTTGTCGCTGACCGGCAATATCGTGTTCGAGCAGTCGTATGGCATCGTCGAGGGCGACAGCGCATCACTGGCCGAATGCTGTGCGCTGTTGTCGGCGATATGCGGCATCCCGGTGCGGCAGTCGCTGGCGATCACCGGTTCGATGAACCAGCACGGCGAGGTACAGCCGATCGGTGGTGTCAATGAAAAGATCGAGGGCTATTTTGATGTCTGCATTACCCGTGGCCTTACCGGTCAGCAGGGTGTCATCATCCCGCGCAGCAATATGCTGAACCTGATGCTGCGCAGCGACGTGGTGGCTGCAGTGGCTGCCGGGCGCTTTCACATCTATGCCATCTCCTCCGTTGATGAGGCGCTGGAGATGCTGACCGGCATCAGCGCCGGCAGCATCGATGAGTCAGGAAATTATCCGGAAGGATCGGTCAACCGTGCGGTGGCCGATCGCCTGCAATATCTGGCCGACCTGCGGCATGAATATACCGCGCCACCACGCGGCCACGGTGACGATGAGGTTGCATAGTTCCGTACCGTTCATGGTTCGATACGGCGCTTGAGCCTGCCCTGAGTAGCAGCCCTGACTGCATATCGAAGAGCCTGTCCTGAGTAGCGACATAGTCGCGTATCGAAGGGCGCCTACTCACCACGATCGGCATTTAGAGCCTGTCCTGAGTAGCGGCCCCAGCCGCGTATCGAAGGGCGCCTACTCACCACGATCGGTACATCAGGGCCTGTCCTGAGTAGCGACACAGTCGCGTATCGAAGGGCGTATAGGGGATCGCGGCGCACTATCAAGAGGCCTTTTCCAGCATCCGCAACGCCCCACCCCATTCCTCGGGACAGAACACCTTGTCGGGATCGCCACGTTCGTCTCCCTCCAGATCATCGAAGGAGCCGCTGAGGTCCTTGGGCGGGGCCGTCTCGATCATCAGTGACTGTCGCCAGACCTCGAGATCAAACTCTTCGATCTCGCCGGCGAAATACTGCACCTCGATGCTCTGATCATCGTCATCGACGGCGGTGATGCACAGCAGGCGTCCCTCAAGGTCGCGATACCATACGCCTATCTCCGGGTATACGCTTGCCATACGCACCTCCTGCGCAGGGCATCGGCATTGCATCAACGGCGGAACACAGTGAGTGATGCACAGGTGCCCAATTGGACTGTAGGCTTCCATTATGGCAGAGTGGAACAGGTGAGAAAAGAGAAGTTGTCAGCGACGGACACGATGATCGATACCATCGTGCATGAGGCGGCGTTGTGCGGCAGTTTGACAGGCTGTCCAGTATTGGCGGCGCGAGTTTTGCAAGCAATGCGCGCCGTGCCGCGCGCAGAGTTTGTGCCGGAGCATCAGCGTGACTATGCCTATGATGATCGCGCACTCTCCATCGGAGCCGGTCAGACCATATCGCAGCCGTTCATTGTGGCATTGATGACCCAGCTGCTCGATCCGCAGCCTGGGCACACCGTGCTGGAGGTCGGTACCGGTTCCGGTTACCAGGCCGCCGTGCTGTCCCATCTGGTCAAGACCGTCTACAGCATCGAGATCATCGACTCATTGGCCATGCAGGCCGGCGAGACCTTGTCCAGGCTCGGTTATCACAATGTCCATGTCCAGAAGCGCGATGGCGGGTTGGGGTTGCCGGAGCATGCACCGTATGACAGCATCATCGTCACCGCCGCGGCCCAGGCCGTGCCGCCGGCGCTGCTGCAGCAGCTGAAGCCGGGCGGGCGGCTGGTGATCCCGGTCGGTCATCCGTATTGCAGCCAGTCGCTGCAGCGGATCACCCGTGGCGAAGGTGATCATTATGATACGCAGCAAGTGTTATCGGTGATTTTTGTGCCGCTGACCGGCGCGACACAGACTGACGAAGGATGATGCCCTCGATCACATCCTGGATCATCCGCTGTCTGTTGCTGAGGCAGCTCAGTTACAGCCCCGGCTGCAGTTGAATTCGCGGTCAGTGATCCGTTATCCTTGGGCGGTTGATTCGGGGATGCAATCATAGTGAAATCAAGAACGCTGCGGGTGGCGGGGGTCTGCATGCTGCTGGCCGTCCTGGAGCAGAGCGCGGAGGCGGCCGCCACACCGGAAGATCCCCGCTGGTCGGCGAGTATCGATTACGGTGTCAGCAATTTCTCGCCTGCCCGCGATCAATGGCGTGAGTACGGTGCGTCGGCGCGCCGTCATTGGGAACGTGGCTCGCTCGCTGCCGAGTATCTGCAGGCCAGCCGTTTCGCCTTGACCGACGAAGCCATCGCACTCGATGGCTACCTCGATGTGTGGTCCCGGGCCTATGCCAATGTCAGATATCAATATACAGCTGATAGTGTGTTTTTCCCTGACGACGCTTACCGGGTGGAGCTGTTCCAGGGGGCCGGGCAGGGGTGGGAGCTTGCCGCCAGTTATGATCACATGGATTTTACCAGCAGCCGTGTTGATATGTACGGACTCGGGCTCGGCGCCTACCGTGGCGACTGGTATTATCGCTGGAAGACGCTCTTCATTCCATCGGACGCCGAGCCAGGTGTGTCACACCGCGCGATCGCCCGTTATTATTACGCGGGGAACGGCGACGATTATCTCGAGCTGAATGGTGGTTTCAGTCACGGCCGGGAATATCGCCATCAAAGTCAGGTGCTCGATATCACGAAGAGCCGGAGCATCGGCGTCGCGTTCCGCAAATACTATGGCCGGCAGTGGGGCGTCAAGCTTGCGGCCAGTAGCAGCGACGAGAAGAATGCCTTCGCAGAGCGCAGCCTGTCGCTCAGCCTGCTGTTCCGCTGGTGAAACAGCCTGATGACAGCCCCGGTATTGATGTAGGCGATGGATAGCTTTATACCGACAGGGGCGGCGGCACGCCTGGCATGGCTGCATGAAGGATTGCTGAAGTTCGGTAACCTGTCGTTGGCGTTGTTGCCTGCCTTCCTGGCGGTACGATGTGTGGAGCTGGCCGGGGTTGCGATGACGAGCGAGATTCCCGCCGATCTTGCGACGCTGATCATCCGGGCGTTCTGGTCGGACCTGCTGTTCTTGCTGCAGCTGCTCGTGTTTCTGCTGCCGGTGTTTCTGCTGCTGCGCCAGGTCTTCCGTGGCAGGCGTGCCGATCTCCGCTGTTATGGCATCGTCGGCTCACTGGTCCTTGCCGGCTATCTGATCCTTGTCAATTACTTCTTCGTGACGCGGGTGCCGCTGGGGGCCGACCTGTTCGGCTATTCACTGGCGGATATCCTGGTTACCGCGCGCGCCGGTTACCAGATCTCCATGCTGTCTGTGCTCAGCTTCGTTGTGCCATTTACTGTTTTTTGGATGGTACTGATGGATGTCAACAGGCGCGTGCTGCTGACACCGCTGGTGGTGTATGTTGCCCTGATCTCCGGGATCGTCCTGGCAGTCTCAGGCATCTCTGCGCCGTCCGCCCGGGCTGCGCTTAAGAACGAGTTTGCAAACAGTCTGGCCCTGAACAAGGGGGCATTCTTTATTGCAGACGCCTATCGCTATTTCATCAAGCGTGAACACGCTGCCGTCTCCGCTGTGCCTGGAACCGTGTCGTACACGGCATCACAGGCTGCTCGGGTTGATCCCCTCGACCCGCAGTACCCGTTTCTGCGCGCCGACGATACCCCCGATGTATTGGGCAGTTATTTCACAATCAACCCGGCATCGCCACCCAGCATCGTGTTCATCGCAGTCGAGGGGCTGGGACGGGCCTTCAGTGGTTCCGATGCCTACCTCGGCAGCTTCACGCCCTTTCTCGATGAACTGGCCGGGAGCAGTCTGTACTGGGAGAACTTCCTGGCCTCCCAGGGACGGACCTTTGCGTCGTTGCCATCGATCCTGGGGTCGTTGCCGTTTGGTGACGAGGGGTTCAATGCCCTGGGGGCGCGGATGCCGAAACATCTGACGCTGCTGAGTATCCTGAAGCGCAACGGCTATCGGACCCGCTTTTATTGCGGTAATGGTCTGGACTTCGATAACCAGCGCAGCTTTCTGCAACACCAGAACATCGATCTGATGATCGGCGCCGACGATTATGGGCCCGGCTATCCGCGGCTGCCGGACGCCTACTGGGGTTACGCGGATGCCGAGGTGTTGCGCAAGGCGCTGGTGACGGAACGCGATGATGCGCGGACACCGTACCTGGACTATATTCAGACGATCAGCATGCATACCCCTTATACGGTGACCGGTCAGCAGCAGTATCTGCAGCTATTCGAGGAGCGCATGAGCCAGCTGGGTTTCACCGAGGATCAAAAACAGAAATATCGCCAGTATCAGAAGATTTATTCGACCATCCTCTATACCGATGCCGCGCTGCGGCGTTATTTCGAGGAGCAGGCGAGGCTGCCATCCTATAACAACACCATCTTTGTGATCACCGGCGATCACCGGTTGCCGGAGATCCCGCTGGCGACAAAGGTTGATCGCTATCACGTGCCGCTGATCATCTATTCACCGTTGCTGAAGCGCACGGCGCAGATCAAGTCCATCTCCTCGCATCTGGACATCACGCCATCGCTGCTGGCGTTCCTGAAGAAAAACTATCATATCAAGGCGCCGGACCGGGTCACCTGGGTCGGCTCGGGGCTGGATATGAGCCCTGCATTGCGCAATATCCACCACTATCCGCTGAAGCACACCATCAATAATCTGATTGATTATATCTCCGGGATGTATTTTCTCAACGAGGATACACTGTTCAGGATCGGTGAGAACATGGACCTGGAGCCGATCAAGGACGATGGAAAACGGCTGGAACTGCGCCTGGAATTCGACCGCTACAAGGCGAGTAATGGCAAGTTTATGCATGACTTAACCCTGATGCCGGACGACGAGCATGCGGCCTATTTTTCGCAGCGCTGATTCCGGCGGCTCCATGCTGTTTGGTCTCGTACGGTCCAGTATGCGATGGTGGGGGGTGTTGCTATGTATTGCCCAGTTTGGCATTGCGGATCTGTGTGCCGCGGTGGCCGCCACGCCCGCTGCCCGCGCGCTCTGGGTCTGGGAGGATGATACCTTCCAGTTACTGGACCGGGAGGATCAGTGGGACGAGACATTTTCATTTCTCGCTCATCAGAATATCACCACTGTTTATCTGTATGCAGACCGTTCCCGGAAGCGCAACATCATCCGCGACGAACCCGGCAAGTACCGGCGACTGATTGCCGCGCTGCACGGCCGGGGGTTCAAGGTCTATGCGCTGCTCGGTTCGATATACCTCAATACCCAGGAGTATATCCTGCCGTGGCGGCGTGCGACTGCAACAGCGATGTTCAAGAATGTGCTGCGCTATAACGCCGGCAGCGTCGAGCTTGAGCGCTTTGACGGAGTCAATGTCGATATTGAGCCCTACCTGCTCGATGACTGGAGCACAAAGCGCACGCTGCGCGCTATTCAGTACCTAGATCTTGCAGCGGAATTCATGCGTCTGAAACGTCAGTCCGGGGACGCTCTGGCAGTCGGGCCGGCGATGCCGTTCTGGTTTGACGGTATCGACAATATAACGTGGCGCGGCAAGCGGCAGCGGCTCAGTGACCATGCCCAGGATATCTATGATTACGTCGCGATCATGGACTACCGTAACTTCGCCCAGGGGTCCGATGGCATGATCTCGCATGCGCTCGATGAGCTCGAATACGCTGACCGGACCGGGAAGGCCGTGGTGATCGGTGTCGAGACGCTGGATACCGAACCCCGCAAGGTCACTTTTTATGGGATGGGCCAGGACGCCATGGAGCAACAGCTCGGGATCGCGGCAGCGGAATTCTCAGCACACCCCTCGTTTGCCGGCTTTGCTATCCATCATCTTGCTCCCTACCGGGACATGGTAGATTCC
>JACREF010000031.1 GCA_016218365.1 Gammaproteobacteria bacterium | reverse complement strand
TCGGTGAACAACAAGCTCGGTGCCTCGATTGCTGCTGCATTGGCTGACATGGTCATCCCCCTACTATATAGATGGAATAAGGATACTATTCCATAGAGTTTTAGTCAACTACTTACCGCCACCCGCTGGCGACTTGCCGGAGGACGCCCCCTTGGACAAATCCTCCTGGTGCACCAGGCTGCCATTGACCTCGGCGCCCAGGGCGATCTCGATGCGGTTGTAATAGACATTGCCGGTGATCCGGGCGTTCTGTGACAGCTCTACCGATTCCGCAGCGTAGAGATTGCCAACGACCAGGCCGTTGATGATCATAAAGGGCACCCGCACCTCGCCCTCGATCGAGCCCTTGTCACTGAGCACCAGCAGCGTCGCAGCCCCGCCCTGGCTGCCGGCGATCACATTACCCTTGATGCGGCCATCGATATGCAGCCCGCCACTGAACATCACATCACCGTGCAATTCGGTGTTGGAACCGATCAACGTATCGACCTTCCCGGTCTTCTGTTTTTTACTGTCTCCCCACATCGCATGCTCTCCTTTACGCGATCAACTCGTTCCAGTCATAGGATTTCTCGACCGGCGCCAGCTTCTTCTCCTCGGGTATCACCCGCACCTTGACCTGCTGCGGGACAAACCCGTCGGGCAATACCATATCACCTGTCAGCTTCTGGAAGAACTTGAACTGAAAGGCCAGCTGCCTGTTTTCGCCCTGTATGACATCGGCATAACGCAGCTCATGCGGCTGGTTATGCAGCAGGCCGACGATGGTCATCTCGGCAACACCCTTGACCTGGGTGCTGCCGGAGACCACCTGCATCAATACAAACTCATAATGAAATGCGCCACTGCTGCCGCCCTTGCTGAGCCTGAAATCCTGGACCCGCACGCCACGTGCCGATCCATTGGGACTGACGATCCCCTGATAAAAGGTGATCTCCTGCTTCAGCTCAAGGATCTCGTCCTGCAGCCCCTTCAGGCTCTGCTCCACGTCCATATAGGCCTTGCGATCGACCTGACTGGCCTGGACCAGCACCGCATTCTGATTCCGCAACTCCTCGTTAATATCCTCGAGGTCATCAATCTTGGTCTGCAATAGCGATTGCCGGTCACCGGCCCGGCCACTGTCGAAACCGGCGCGCGCGCGGCCATAGTCAAAGGCCAGCCAGATCCCCAGCAGCACGGCCAGCCCGGCCAGCACGTACCCGCCCTTTTGCAGCAGCGGGTGACGCTGGCGGATGATCACATGAGAGTTTTTCGCTGCCATTTAGCCAGGTTACACGCCGGGTTGCAGGTTACGGTTCCGCATCGCGGCCTAGGGCAGCAAGGCCGTCTGGCTGATGCCGAGGGTTTCATCAAACTGGAACATGATGTTCATATTCTGCACCGCCTGTCCTGCCGCCCCCTTTACCAGATTGTCGATCACTGACAACACCACGACCGTATCACCCTGTTGCGGGCGATGCACCGCGATGCGGCAGACATTGGCGCCGCGTACCGAACGGGTCTCGGGGTGGGCACCCTCTTCCAGCACATCGACAAACGGCTCATTGCGGTAGTATTCCGCATACATGGCCTGCAGGTTGCCCGGCTCCCCGGTCAGACGCGCATATAATGTCGCGTGGATACCGCGGATCATCGGCGTCAGGTGCGGGACAAACGTCAAGCCCACCTTGTGACCGGTCGCCGCCGTCAGGCCTTGTTGTATTTCCGGCAGATGCCGGTGCCCGGCCACCGCATAGGCCTTCATGTTCTCGGAGGCCTCGCTGAGCAGAAAACCCACCTCGGCCTTGCGACCGGCGCCACTGACCCCGGATTTGCTATCGGCAATCAGCGATGAAAAATCCACTGTGCCGGAGGAGAGTAAAGGCAGAAGGCCCAGCTGGACCGCGGTCGGATAACAGCCGGGATTGGCCACCAGAGCGGCGTTGCGGATCTGCACGCGATTGACCTCGGGCAGGCCGTACACCGCCTCGGACAACAATTCCGGACAGGCGTGTTCGATGCCGTACCATTGCTGCCATAACGCAGCATCACGCAGGCGGAAATCAGCCGCGAGATCAATGATCCGGGTCTGCCGCGACAACAGCTCCGCTGCCATCTTCATCGCCGTACCATTGGGGGTGGCAAAAAAGACCAGGTCACTGTCGGCCAGCAGCGCCACATCGGGCGCGGCGAAACGCAACGCAGTCCGGCCGCGCAGGTTAGGAAACAGGTCAACGACACGCTGCCCGGCCTCGGCCCGCGACGTGATCGCCGTCAGCTCGACCTGCGGGTGTGCCAATAACAGCCGCAGCAACTCCACACCGGTATAACCCGTGCCACCCACCACCGCCACCCGGATCTTCCGTGTCGACATCCGAACACCCATCCTCTTAGAGAAAAGTGATCCAGCCGGTGCCTGTACTCAGGCGGCCTGAACGGCAGGCTGACTGGCTGAGGCTACACCACCAAACATCTGAACCAGCGCCGTCAGCACGCGTGACAACTCCAGCGTCATGATTGCAAAATCCGCGTCGAGCTGGGCGGCCGCATCTTCATGGCCTATGTCCTCGGACCGGCTACGCAACAGGTCGGCAAAATGCAGGCGTTTGATGGCCAGATCCTGTTCCAGCACCAGCGACAACGATTCATTCCAGCACAAAGCCAGCCGCGTCACCAGTTTTCCAGCCTCCAGATGGGCGCGAACCTCGGCGCCCGCCAGGTCCAGACCGCGGCACCTGACCGTGCCGCCATCCTGAAAGGGGTCCTGCAATACACACTCATCCTCTGCCACCAGGCCCGCAGGCATGGCGCGTTGCATCAGCCACTGGGTCATGACGGCCGCAGGCGTGTGCTGGACACTCAGCGGCTCGACAACAAAACTGCCCAGTGTCGCCCGCAGCAATCCTATCAGGGCCTCAGCCGCCTTGGTGCTGGCGGTGTCGATGATCAACCAGCCCTGGGATGGCCACAAATAGGCGTGGGTCAGTGACGAGCGCAGCAGCGCCCTGGGCAGCACATCCTGGATGACCTCGTCGCGGATCGCCTCGCGCTCGCGCTTGTGCACCTTGCGCTGCTGGGATTGTTCCAGGGCCGCCACCTTGTTGCGCACCATATGACGCAACACCCCGGCCGGCATGATCTTCTCGTCGCGGCGGGCACAGATCAGCAAACAGCCATTGACGGCATGCACCTGCAAGGGGTTGGTGCTGCCGAACGGGGACTCCCAGCCATAGCTGAAGGTCGCGGTGCGGGCGCAGGGGGCAAACGCCCTGGAGGCCAGTTGCTGATCCAGCGCCTGCGCCGACAGCGTAAAGGGCCCGGTCAACCGGTAGAGTCGCAGATTCTTAAACCACATGCCAAGCTCCCGGGCAAAGGGCGAGATTATCCCGCAATGCCAACCCGATGACCAGTCTTACAGCTTGAGGCCCACGTCCCTGGCGCGCTGTGTGATCTTCTTTTTGTGATCATCTATATATGCCTGACGCTCCTTGCCCTTCAGGCCCTGCACAGTCTGGCAATACCCCTCCCGCTCCTGCCTGTTCATCAGCTGATAACCGAAAATAGAAATACTCTTGTTATCAGGGCAATACGCCTTTTCCGGTTGCGCGGCCTGGACGCCCCCGGCCATGGCTGCCAACATGAATGCTGCCGCGAACATCGCCTGACCTGACACCTTGTGCACACGCATGCCACCCTCCACATCTGTATTACTGAATCTATAGTGATTAAACAGCAATCCCGCCACGGCCGCAACGGCGGAGCCGGGATTGACGCAGCATCTGCTGGATGATGCACTGACAGCCTGCTAACGGGATGAGCCTTTACGGACACCGGTGATAAGACTGCCAACCGAGCGATTCAGCAATGAACCGTCGGCCCCGGCCTCAAGACAGCGGGCACGGCCGGCACGAAACTCTGCCGCCATAATCTCTACTGATTTATCACCAACCTTGATCCCGCGCTCATTGATAAACAGGCAGCGCTCCCCGTTGTTCCAGGCCAGCTGCGCGCGGTAGACATGACCATCCGGCCGGGTAAATTCCAGCCACCCCCCCTTGGGCAATCCCTTGACCAGCGCAAGATATGGATCTTCTGGCGTGGTCACGGCAGTCTCTTCTATCAGCTGGGCATCATGATGACTGGGACTGCCGATGACGATCTCCTCCATCGCAACACGACCACTGGCCATCATACGCTTGATCAGCGCCTGGCGTTCATTGGGCGGTGCCGTAGCGGTTGTTGCTCCACCCCCTCCAATGTTGCCGGCGCCGAGCTCGGCATGTTGCAACCTGCCCACGACATCGCTGATGCGACGCGATAACGATTCGGCCAAGCGTTCGCGCTGTTGCCGGGTGCGCTGCCGGGCATCACCATATATCTGTTCCAGAGCCTTGCCCTGCCCAAGCTGCGACAGCGCCGCCAGCGTACTCTCGACTCGAACCAGCTCCTTCAACACCTCCGGGTACAGGGCCTCCACCAACAGCTCTACCAGTCCGCCGCGGAGATTGTCTTTATTTGATTGATTATCCATTTCTTTATTGCCGGCCTGGCTACTCTTCATACACACATCCCCTGGCAAATGACCCCGTCTGTTCCGGGCCACAATTAAATAACACTTCCACCTGGCCGATGATGTGATCAGGTCCACGCTTTGCAGACCCCGGTGGACCGGCATAAAACTTAATTCACTGATCTGGAACTGGTTTATTAATATGAGCAAGGTACGTACAAATTTGACACCTGGCACTGCAGAGGCCTATGAGGTGGCAGGCACCTGGGTCCAGGACGTTGCCGGGCTGGTCTCGCCGCCAGATGTATGCATCAAGATCTTTGACATCATCGATTCACCGGGCACCACCAGCAAGGACATTGGCCAGATCATCAGCCAGGACCCCAATCTGACCGCGCAGCTGCTGCGGCTGGTCAACAGTCCGGCCTTCTTCCCGGGGAAAAAGGTCGACACCATCAGCCGGGCCGTCACCATCGTCGGCATCCATGAACTGTACAGCCTGATCATCGCGGTGTCGGCGGTGAAGACCTTCCACAACATTCCGAAGAACATCGTCAATATCGACACCTTCTGGCGTCACAGCCTGTACACCGGCCTGATCTGCCGCATCCTGTCACAACGCTGCAACGTCCTGCATCCGGAACGTCTGTTCGTCGCCGGTCTGCTCCATGACATCGGCAACATGGTGATCTATAACAGGATCCCGGAGATAGCACGCGACCTGCTGCAACAATCCAAGGGCAATGAGGACACACTGTACCGGGCCGAGATGAAGTCGCTGGGTTTCACACATGCCGACCTCGGTTATCTGCTGCTGAAGCGCTGGAATCTGCCCGACACCTTGCGCGAGGCCGTCCGCTGGCATCATGAGCCGGCCAAGGCGCCTGACACGGCACCGATCGAGGCCTGTTTGTTGCACATCGGCAATGCACTGGCCAACCGCTCGGAGATCGGCGGCTTTATCGAATTCACCCAGGGCAATGACCAGATCGACCCATGTGTCTGGAGTACTCTGCATATCAACGAGCAGGCGTTTGATGCCGAGGGCGTGATTGGCGAAGCCGGCCAGCTGTTTGCCGCCACCGCCAGCCTTTTCAACATCTGACCTCCCCGCAGCTGTAATGCCGCCCCATGGCGGCGAGCGGGCGATGCACGCTAGAATGTGCCGGTTATCCAGCAACCAGGAAATATGGCGCGCACATGCCCAAGACCCCGCCCCAGCATCCGGCCTTTGCACGGCTGCGCAGTGAAATCATCCCCAGTCTCGGCATAGATATCACAGAGTACCGCCACCTCAAGACCGGGGCCGCGCATTACCATATCGCCTCGGACAGCAGTGAAAACGCCTTCATGGTCGCATTGCGCACGGTACCGACCGATTCCACCGGGGTGGCCCACATCCTCGAACACACCGTGCTGTGCGGCAGCGAGCGCTATCCGGTACGCGATCCGTTCTTCATGATGATCCGCCGCTCGCTGAACACCTTCATGAACGCGCTGACCGGCAGCGACTGGACCGCCTACCCCTTTGCCAGCCAGAACAAAAAGGATTTTAACAACCTGCTGGAGGTCTACCTGGATGCAGTGTTCTTCTCCCGGCTTGATCCGCTGGATTTCGCCCAGGAGGGTCACCGGGTCGAATTTGCACAGCCGGACGATGCGGCAACGCCGCTGGTCTTCAAGGGCGTGGTCTACAACGAGATGAAAGGGGCGATGAGCTCGCCCACCAGCGTGCTGTGGGAGGCCTTGTGCCGCCAGCTGTTCCCAACCACCACCTACCATCATAACAGCGGCGGCGACCCGGCCCGCATCCCTGATCTCAGCCACCCGCAGCTGCTGGACTTTTACCGGATTCATTATCATCCGGCGAATGCCGTGTTCATGACCTTTGGTGACATCCCGGTTCATGAACATCATCTGCGCTTCGAAAATCTGGCGCTGTCCCGTTTCGACAAGCTGGATCGGGTCATCAGCGTCCCGGATGAACAACGCCTGGCCGCACCGCTGCAGATCGAGGACCGTTATGCCGTTGACCCGGCCGATGACAATGCCGACAAGACCCACATCGTCATTGGCTGGCTGCTCGGCCACAGCTCCGACCCTGAGGAATTGCTGTGCGCACACCTGATGTCGAGTGTATTGCTGGATAACAGCGCCTCACCGCTGCGTCATGCGCTGGAAACCACTGAACTGGGCAGCGCGCCATCACCGCTGTGCGGCCTCGAAGATTCCAATCGCGAGATGAGCTTTATCTGTGGCATCGAAGGCAGCAAGCCGGAACATGCTGCCGCCCTCGAGGATCTGGTCTTTGCCGTGTTGCGTGATGTCGCCGAACGGGGCGTGCCTCAGCCTCAGGTCGAGGCGGTGCTGCATCAGCTGGAACTGAGTCATCGCGAGATCACCGGCGACGGCTACCCGTATGGCCTGCACCTGATGATGTCCGCGCTGCCGGCAGCGATCCATCGCGGCGATCCGTTTGCCGCATTGAATCCTGATCCGATCCTGGAAAATCTGCGCCAGCAGATCAATAACCCGGACTTCATCAAACAGCTGATCCGCAAACACCTGCTCGACAACCGTCACCGCATCCGGCTGACGATGCGACCCGACACCGAGCTGGGCAAGATACAGACCGAGCAGGAAACACAGCGGCTGGCGGAGATCAAGCAGGGCCTGACCACGCAGCAGTCACAACAGATCATTGCGCTGGCGCAACGTCTGGCCGAGCGTCAGGGCAAGCCTGATGACGCCGGTATCTTGCCTACCGTGACACGTGCCGACATCCCCGCTGTCACAACGATTGCCCAGGGATATCGTGCGCCAGCCACTGGCCTGCCGTTGACCTGTTATGAACAGGGCACCAACGGCATCGCGTATCAGCAGATCATCATTGATCTGCCGCCCGGCGATCCTCAGGCACTGTTCTCCACCATCTATCTGTCCAGGATGCTGACTGAAGTAGGCTGCGGACAACACAGCTATCTGGAGATGCAGACCTGGCAGGATCGCGTCAGTGGCGGGATCAGCGCCTATACGACCATCCGTGGCCAGATCGATGATGAACAGCAGGTGCATGGTCATTTTGTATTGTCGGGCAAGGCATTGAACCGCAACCATCCCGCACTCAGTGAATTGATGTATCAGACCCTGCTCACTGCCCGTTTTGACGAACTGCCTCGATTACGTGAACTGATCGCCCAGGACCGGGCACGCCGCGAACAAGGCATCACCGGTCATGGACACAGCCTGGCGATGATGGCCGCGTGCAGCGGCATGAGCCCGACGGCGGAGCTCAGCCACCGGGTACGCGGCCTGGCGGGCCTGCAGGCATTGAAACAACTCGATGACAGTCTTGATGATGCCGGAGAACTGGAGACCTTTGCAGCCGGCCTGGCCGCCTGCCACCGCATCATTCGTGATGCGCCACGGCAATTCCTGGTGATCGGTGAAAGATCCCGCATCCCGGCCATGGAACAGGATCTGCAACACCTCTGGCCTCAACAGCGCCCGCCCGCTGGGGCACGGCTGTCCCTGCCTGCAGCACGCTATCCGGTCCAGCAAATGTGGATCACCAGCACCCAGGTCAGCTTCTGCGCCCGCGCCTACCCTGCGGTGGCGATCGAGCATCCTGATGCTGCCGCATTGACCGTGCTGGGCGGCTTTCTGCGCAATGGCTATCTGCACCGTGCCATCCGCGAACAAGGGGGCGCCTATGGCGGCGGCGCCGGATATGACAGCGACTCCGCAGCCTTCCGCTTTTATTCCTATCGTGACCCGCGGCTGGTGGAGACGCTGCAGGATTTTTCTCACGCCATAGACTGGCTGCTCAGTTATAAACATGACACACAACAGCTCGAAGAGGCGCTGCTGGGAGTCATCAGCGGCATGGATAAACCCGGCTCTCCGGCAGGTGAGGCCAAGGACGCTTTTCACAACACCCTGTATGGCCGGACCCCGGAACAGCGGCAGCGTTTCCGTGCCCGTGTGCTGGCCGTGACACTGAGTGATCTGCACAAGGTCGGTGAACGCTACCTCAAAGCTGACACTGCCAGCACCGCTGTCATCACCAACCAGGCCCGACTCGACGGCCTGGGTGATCTTGGCATGCACGTCATCCGTCTGTAGTCTTAAGATATGCACCTGACACGTCTGCCCCTGCTGCTCATCACCCTATCACTGTGTACCGGCACGTTGCTCGCAGATACATTGATCGAAAGCGTCGATCAGCATGGCGCTGTCAGCCGCATCCTGATCTCTCAGACCTACGCCCGTATCGACGGCGCTGACAACGGCGGCTACACGCTGATCAATTTTCCGCTGCAACAACTGTTCGCCATCAATCATGCCGAACGCGTGGTGCTCGATCTCAACTCGCCACCCCCCAGCTACCCGTTGCCGGAGGGTGACACGCCACCGGCCGCGCCGCCACTGCCCAGGATTGATGTCGTCGCCCAGGGCCCAGGCCCCTCGATCATCGGCCATGCCACCACCCGTTACCGCGTGACCGCCGACGCCATCCACTGCTTCGATGAATACCAGTCGCTGTCGGCGATCCGCAATGACGATATCCGCCGCCTGCTCGGCGCCGTCGCCACCGCATCCCAGCCCTATCAACCCGTGGTACTCGGCGCACCGATAGAGAAACTGCCGCCCTGCGAGGCCGCCAAACAGCTGGTCGACAATTATTATCTGGAACTGGGCATCCCGTTGCGGACCGTGGCCCCGGACGGCAAGGTATTGCACCGCATCACTGCCATCCGCGAGGTCGATGGCTTTGCCGCCGGCACATTCAATTTCCCGGCGGGCTACCCGCAGATGACACGCCAGGAACTGTTCGAGGAAAACATGCGCACCATCCCGTCGCATCAGGATGCCAACATCACCATGGAAGATATCGGCAAGGTGCAGCAGATGATCGACAAGCAGATCAGCGATATGAACAGCCGCCGCCAGGCGCATCCGCTTGGTGATCAGATGCGGATCAAACAGAACCAGCTCGACACTCCTCCACCCGCTGAACATGACAAGCAGCAACCCTGAGCATCACGGCAATCATTGAAGTGGGAGCATGCACATGCGGTACGGCATCGATACACTGAACAGCCACCTGCAACAGATCATCATTGGACAGTCCGCATTGCGTGAACGGCTGCTGGTCAGCCTGCTGACCGGCGGTCACCTGCTGATCGAGGGCCTGCCCGGACTGGCCAAGACCACAGCGGCGCGGGCACTGGCCGATGGCATGCAGCTCGACTTCCGCCGTATCCAGTTCACACCGGACCTGATCCCCGGCGACATCACCGGCTCCGAGATCTTTCTGCCCGATGAACGCAGTTTCAACTTCGTCCCGGGGCCGCTGTTCACGGATATCCTGCTCGCCGACGAGATCAACCGTGCCCCGCCCAAGGTGCAATCGGCGCTGCTGGAGGCGATGCAGGAACGGCAGGTCACGGCCGGCGGCGTCACGCGGCCGTTGTCACCGTGGTTCCTGGTCATCGCCACACAGAATCCGCTTGAACATGAGGGCACCTATCCGCTGCCGGAGGCGCAACTCGACCGCTTCATGATGAAGGTGAATGTTGAGTACCCCGACACCGAGCAGGAGCTTGCGATCCTTGAGCAGGCGCAGCGACAACGCCAGCGGCCACAGACCGTCCTCACCTCACCCCCCGCACTGACCACGGAACAACTGGCTACTGCACGCGCTGCGGTCAACGGTATCTATATCGATGACATGGTCAAGCGCTATATCGTGCAACTGGTTGCAGCGACCCGCCATCCCGAACACTGGGACCAGGCCCTGTCCGGCCAGATCGAATACGGGGCCTCACCGCGCGCCACCCTGGCCTTGGCATATGGTGCCCAGGCCCTGGCCCTGCTGCGTGACCGTGACTTCGTCGAACCCGGCGATGTCATCACGCTAGCCGGTGACATCTTGAATCACCGCATTGGCCTCGGGTTCACGGCGCGCGCCGAGGGCCTGACCCCGCGGCAATTCATCGATCGGCTGCTGCAGTGCGTACCCGCACCCTGATCACGACCGTCGCTCCGGGGCCGTTGCTCAGCGACACCGAACTGACCCGGCTGCGCAGCCAGATGCTGACCCGCCGCGACCGGCAACGCCGCCGCACGACCACACCGTTCCCGGGAACCCGCCACTCGCCGTTCATCGGACAGGGACTGGAATTACACGAGCTGCGTCCTTATCAACCCGGCGATGAACGTCGTCACCTCGATTGGCGCGCCACCGCACGGCGCGGCCGGCCTTATGCGCGCGTATTCATCGCCGAACGTCAGCCCGCACTGCTGCTGATCGTTGACCGCCGCCCCGCCATGGCCTTTGGGACACGGCGCGAGATCAAGATGACTGCCGCTGCGCGCTGCGCCGCACTGCTGGCCTTTGCGACGCTGGCCGATGGCGGACGTGTCGGCGGCATCGTCCTGGAACATGGGCTGCAGCAGTTTGCGCCGGGCCGCAGCACCCAGGCCCTGACACCGCTGCTGCAGGCCGTCACGGCACCGCCCACGTCATCACCTCAAGCTTCACCGTCACTGGCGCAGGCCATCGACCTGGCATTGCGACAGCGCTCGCATGGCACTGCATTGTGTGTGATCAGCGATCTCGCTGACATCGGATCGGTCAGCGATGCGCAACTGCAACGTTGCGGCCAGCAGCTGTCCACCGTCTTCATCCGGGTCCGTGATCCGGCCGAACTTACCCTGCCCGACGCCGGCTGGCTGCGGCTGCGCAGCCCGGAAGGCGATGCCATGCTGGTCGTTGACAGCAGTGATCCGGTCATTCGCCAGCGTCATGCCGCGGCCGTGCTTCAGCATGATCAGCAGCTGGCACGGCGCTGCCGCCGCGCCAACATTACACTGCTGACGCTGGATAACGATCGGGACGCGCTGATGCAGCTGGATCATGTGCTGTGAACACGTTGCCGCAGCTCGCCGACCTTGACCTGCCGGTCGCCCCGGCCGTCTGGCCACTGGTCCTGGCAATAACGCTGCTGATCCTGGCGCTGCTCCTGCTGTGGTGGTTTATATGGCAGCGCAAGCACTCAACCCTGCCGACCCCGGTCACCCACTCCGCCCTCGCCGTCATTCAGCAGATCCGCCAGCAATGGCAGCTGGGGGCGATCGATCCGCGTGAAGCGGCGTACCGCCTGGCCACCGCGTTACGTCTCGGCCTGAACCTGTCCAGACTGCAGGCAGACGCGCCGCCTCCACGGCTGCCGGCCGCGCAATGGCGCGCCGCGCTGCAACGCCTTGATGCGTTGCGCTACCCGACACAGAGCGGCGGGGATATCGACGACGGACTCTTTGATCTCATCACCGGATTGCTGACCGCGGCCACGGTCAATACGGACACGCCGTGCTGACACTGGCCGCGCCACACTGGTTGCTGGCTCTGCCGCTGATCATCACAGTACTGTGGCTGTCCTCACGTCTCAGCACCCAGCGCCCGCTGCGCCTGCCGTCCCTGCTGCATCCCCAGACCAGGCTGCTGGCGACACTGGTCACAGCCGACCATAACAGGACGGCGCGCTGGCCCTGGTGGCTGGGCATCGCCCTGTTATGCCTGGCATTGACACGTCCGCTGTGGATCATCGGGCCTACGGCAAGCGGACATCCGGCACACAACATCATGCTGGCCATCGATGTCTCGGGCTCGATGCGCACGCTGGATTACCAGCATGACAGGCAAGCGATCAGCCGCCTCGACATGCTTAAACAGCAGCTGCCCGGCTTCATCGCCCGCCGTGCCGGCGACCGGATCGGCATCATCGCCTTTGCCGATGATGCCGTCACCTATGTGCCATTAACCACCGATCACGCATTGCTGACCGGGCTGCTGGCCGACCTGCAGCAGGGACTGGCCGGTGAACGTACCGCACTCGGTGATGCGATCGCACTGGCCAGCCACCGGCTGCAGCACGTCGACACCTCACGCATCCTGATACTGCTGACGGATGGCGCGAATACCGCCGGCAGGCTGAGCCCTCTGCAGGCTCTGGAGCTCTGCCGGCAACACCATGTCCGTATCTATACAGTAGCGCTGGGCACTGCCGGCAAGGTGGCCTTTCCGCGCGGTCCGGTGCTGCCACCACTGACCACGGCGCTGCCGCCCGACACCGCGCTGTTGCAGCAGATCGCTGCCAGCTGCGGCGGCCGCTTCTTTCATATAACCGCGCAACACACGCTGGATCAGGCCTTCGCCGAGATCGATCACCTGGAACCGGGCAGGGTGACAGATCCCAGTGCCGCCAGACATCATGAGCTGTTCTGGCTGCCATTATCTTCGGCGCTGTTGTTGCTGCTGTGGTCTGAATGGCGGTCACGTCATCAGGTGCTGCCGTGCTGAGCGGCCTGCCCGCAGTTGGCCTGGAGCGGCCGTGGCTGCTGTTACTGCTCGGACTGCCGCTGCTGATCCGGCACTGGCGGCGCCGCAGCCACCACCGCCTGCAGCAATATGCAGAACCGGCGTTGTGGCAGTTTCTGCTGCCGGCCAAACAACTGGCCGCTGCGACCGTCCGCGGGTTGTGGCCCGCGGCGTGGTCGTTACTGGTCCTGGCCGCGGCCAGTCCTTATATCACCACCGATCCCGGCAACCGCCCGTCACTGGATATTGCATTGATCGTCGATGTGTCGCCATCGATGTCATCGCTTGATGTCACCCCCAGCCGCCTCGACAATGCACTCACACGAGTGCGGCACTGGCTGCCTTCGCAGCAGGGTCATCGCATCGGACTGATCGCCTATTCGGCCAATGCCTATCAGATACTGCCGCCGACATCGGATCTGGATGCCGTCGATCATTTTGTTGCCGCACTGAACACCGACCTGACGCGGTTGCAGGGCAGCAATCTCTCTGCCGCGCTGGAGCTCGCTGCCCGGCAGTTGTCACACGGCCCGACCAACAACCGTGCAGCCATCCTGATCAGTGACGGCGATCTGCATGACCATGACGAGGCATTGTCTGCCGCGCGGCACTTGACGCTGCAACATGTCCGCCTGTACACCCTTGGCGTCGGGACATCCGGTGGTGCACTGGTACGCGACAGCACGGGACGGATTGTCACCGAACAGGATCACCCGGTGGTGAGCCGGCTGCAGGCGCCGGTACTTGCCACGCTGGCGACACTGACCGGCGGCCGCTATCTGCCACTGTCCGATCCCGGATCGATGTCGACACTGTCCGCACAGCTGCGGCAGCTGTCTCACGACCAGCGCAGCGCCGACACCCAGCACCACCACGCGCTGTTTCAATGGCCGCTGGCACTGGCCATGGTGCTGCTGGTCATCGACCAGATCATCGCACCTCGACGCCTCACTACGGCATTACTGGCCGGCTGGCTGCTATTATCTATATTGGTATTGCCAGGGCATGTGCGGGCCGGGATGGTGGATGAACAGCGCGCACATCAGGCGCTGATGCGCGCCGACTACCCGCTGGCACAACGCCTGTACCGGGACAGCAATACCTACAACGGCCAGCTCGGCTACGGCGTTGCCTCCTATCGCCGCGGTGACTACCCCAGGGCGCAGCAGGCCTTTCTACGCGCCCGGCAGCTGGCACAGACCGCTCAACAACGCGCCAGCGCCTGCTTCAATCTCGGCAATACCTTGTTTGAACTCGATGATACTGCGCAGGCGATCCACTGGTATCAGCAGGCGCTGACGCTGGATCGCTGGCACAAAAAGGCCGCCTACAACCTGCAACAGATCAGACGCCGGCAGCAACTCCAGACCCAGGATGCCGCCATGGCCGCAGCGCGATCGCACCAGGGCAATGGCCCGCAACCGGCTGACGATGCCGCTGATACCTCGATTGACGGGCAGCGCAGCTCGCCACCAATCACCCGCCGTCAGGCGACGGACACCTTACTGACCTCACACCCCAGTGATCCCGCCCGCACCCTGCCTGATGATGCCCGCCAGGTCTTGCGTCAGCGTTTTGCGGCGCAGGACAGCCGCTATCCGGCGCGGCGCGAGCTGCGTCCATGGTAAGCCGTTATCTGTGCGGCCTGATGTGGCTGGTCCTGATCACACATGCCCTGCCTAGCGCGGCGGCAACGCTGCTGACGAGCACCGATCGCGATACCCTGCATCAAAATGAATACCTGATGCTGACCTTCACGTTGCAGGGCAGCGATACCCGGCTGCGCGGCGACGGCATCAAACCCAATATCGATCTGTCACGCCTGACCGGGGATTTTGAGCTGGGGCCGATCGTGACCCGGCATCGTTTTACGCTGGCCAATGGTCAGGGACAACCGGTCTCAACGCTGCAGCTTGCGCTGTTCCCCAGGCGCAGTGGCAGCCTGCTGATCCCGTCCTATCAGCTTGAGAACGGCCGTTCGCGACCGCTGCAGATCCGCGTCCTCGATCCCGTCATCGAAGCGGCACCGGAGGTCTTTGTGCGTTCCGGCGCCACCGAACTGAAACTGCTGCCGCAGCAGGCCACACTGGCCTACCTCGATCTATATTCCCGCGTGCCATTGAAGACCGCCCGGCTCGGTGCCGCGCTCGATGCCACGTCACACGCCCTCAGCGTCGAGATCCTGCCGGCACGCGATTCATCAACCCTCTATCACGGACATCAATACCAGGTGACACGCAGCGCCTGGCGGGTCAGCGCCGCACGCAGCGGCCCTGTGACGCTGACATTACCTGATATCTGGATCGAGACTGCGGCCGGCCGCCGGCTGCGGCTGCCGGTCAGCCGCGTCAGACTGAATATCACTGAGCCTGTAAACACACCACCCTCCGGGGTCCCGGTGGGTACAGTGCAGATCCGGCAAACAACCTTTGATGCGCCACTGATCGCGGGCCAGAGTTACCCATGGCAGGTGGTGATCCGCAGCACGGCGCCGCTGTCGGCCTTGCCACAGCAATTGCCGGCACAAACGCTCCCTCCACAATTGATGGTCTATATTGATCGCAGTGAACGCCACATTGATGACAGCCGCACGCCGGTTGAGAGCGTCGTCGAATACACCGGTTATTTGATGGCCCGCGGCCCAGGCGAGTTCCTGTTGCCGGAGATCCGCCTGTCCTATTTCGATCCGCAACACGGTGCAGTACGCGCCGCCGTGGCCCCTGCTCAACGACTGCAGGTACAGGCTGCAACGGCGAGCAGCCCGGCGACCCTGTCCGGGGCTGCCGATCAACACACTCCCGCGCCCACCGCCATGAACTGGCGCCGATCGATACTGTCAGCGCTGCTGACGGCGCTGGCCCTGACGCTGCTGGCGCTGTGGTGGCAGCGTCACCGCTCACGGCCCCGCAATCAGCAACCGCTCAGATCACAGCAACCGGCACTGAGCGCGGCGCTGCTGGCAGCGCTACCGGGCCGGACGCTGGACGAAGGTCTGTCACAATGGCAGACCCAACACGGTCCGGATACCGAACTGCAGCAGCTGGTGCTGGACCTGCAAAGATATTATTACGGCCGCGACAAACGACCGGATGGTGAGGCGGCATTGTCACACCGCGTCAGCGAGATGGTGCAGCGCTTGCACGACCGGCAACGCGTGACGCAGCCGCCTGCCAGCGATGACCGCTGGTCACCCCGCTCATTCACGCCCGGCGGCCAATCAGGCGATCAGTAGCGGCTTGCCCAGATATTGAATCGCGTACCATCGTGCTGCTGCCACACCGCCGTGACATTGCCATCACCATCAATGGCCACCGCCGGCTGCTCGGCATTACGCGCCGCGCCTTTTGAATCCCGCAACGCGTCATTCTCCAGCAAGGTCGGTGCCTGCCAGGCATCACCGGTCATCGAATATGAACTGGACCAGATGTTCCAGCGCAGACCATCATGCTGCTGCCACACCACCTCGATATTTCCCTGACTGTCATGTGCCAGTCGCGGCCGTAGCGCGTCACCGCTGTCATCATTCTCGATTTGATATACATCGCCCCACTGTCCGGCACTGCGACGACAGGCCAGCAGGTTCCAGTGCAGGCCATCATGCTGTTGCCAGATCGCTGTCACCGCCCCATTGCCATCTGCCGTCACGACCGCCCCCAGTACGTTGCCGGCATCGGCCTGTTCCAGCACCTCGACCGTCGACCAGCTGCCGGCCTCCAAGTGGCCGGCATGCAGTGTCTGGCGCGGATTGGTGCCGTCACTGGCGTATTGCTGCTGCCATACTGCCGTTGCTGTGCCAGTGCCGGTAAACACCACGGCGGGCTCGGCGGCATCACCGTCAGCGAACTGATCGACATCCGCGGTACTGCCCCAGGCCGAGCCGTTATAATAATTTGCCAGCACACTGTACTGACTGCCATCGCTCTCCGCCCACAACACCAGCACGTGACCAGCACCATCGGCCGCCAGCGCCGGATCGCGCGCATCGCGCGTCAAGGTACTCAAGGCAACCTCGCCAACCCAGCTGCCGCCGCTGTAACGTTTGACATACAAGCGGCTGTACGTGCCCTGATCCTGCAGCCAGGCCACCACCGCGGCGCCGCTGCTGTCGAGCAACAGCCGCGGCGAACTCGCATCACCGGCCAATGATTCAATGGATGCCGCCGCCCCCCAGGTCTGCGTGGCGGCAGTAAATCGTGCAGCATAGAGATCCTGCGTCCCGACCGCTGTCACCACGCCCGCTGACATGGTCAGTGTCCGCTGCAGCCACACCGCCGTGGCGTCCCCGCTCTGCGGATTGATCGCCAGCTGCAGGCCGCTGGCATCGCCGGCGGATGCCGTCGCGACCAGCACCCGCCCCTGCCAGCCCAGCCCAACCTTGTAATAATTGGCATAAACACTGTTATAACTGCCATCGAACTGCTGCCACACCGCCAGCGCATTGCCGGCAGTGTCCGCCACCACAGCGGGTGCGGTGGCGTTGCCGGTATTGTCTGCCTCGATCAGCTGGGCGGTGCCGCGCAGCGCTGGTGTGATGAACGACCAGACGACATCCCCGCCCAGCGGTGTCCCGCCCGCATCCTGGATCAGATGTGACACCGTCGCCGTATAGGAGGTGCCCGGCAACATCACGGCGTCCGGCCTCAGCGTCAATATCGCCTGATCATTGACCACCGCGACCGATCCGGCCAAGGGCGGGTTGCTGCCATCACTGAGCGAGAAGCGCGCAGTATTCACCGTATCGGGATTGAGCGGGCCTGAAAAACGGGCGGTGATGCGTGCCGGAAAGGCCACGCTGGCATCGGCCGGTGTGTGCCCCAGCACCGTTGGTATGACAAGCTGCGCTGCCGTGGTGAAGGACTTGTTGATCGTCTGCCCCAGCGTATTGCCCGCGGCATCGGCCAGTGTCGAGGCCACATAGATCTTGTACTGGCGTGCCGCCGTCAGCGCGGATGCCGGGGTGAAGGTCACGGTGTCGCCCGAGTGTGCCAATACGCCGGCGACCCAGCCGTGATCGGAAAACACCCCGACGCTGGCCGCCGTGACGGTATGCGCGTCCAGCGCCTTGGAAAAGGTCAGTGTGATACTGGCCGTGGTGGCAACGCCGGTGGCGCCGTCAGCAGGCGTCACGGCTGTGAGGGTCGGCGCACCTTGGTCTACAGTGCTGCCACCCCCGCACGCGACCAACCCTGGTAACACCAGTGCCGCCACCAGCACGCCTGATGACCACCGCCTCACCCTGTTCCACACTGCTCGCCGCCGCATGCCCCCTCCTGTCGCATCCCAGTATGCCAAGTCCGGCATGGCGTGAACACCCCGTCACCGCGCCGGGGTCTGCGCCTGCCGCACCAGATAATCAAGCACTGCCATCATCTCGCGCGCATTGCCGACCATCGAGGCATCGAGGCGATAACGGCCATCAATGATCAGCGTCGGCGCGCCACGAATCCGCAGCCGTTGCCCCAGCAGCCGGGCCTGGCGGATCTTTTCACCGACCGCGCGGCCATGGAGCGTGGTATTGAAACGCCGGGCATCGACGCCGTACTCGGCGAACAGCCGTGCCACGTCCGCCATATCACGCAGTGGCCGCTGCTGGCGATGCACCGCGTTATACAAGCGCTCATGGACCCGGCCGAGGATGCCCAGCTCGGCCGCGACATAATAGGCCTGGGCCAGCGGCAGCATCTGCGGCTCGGTCAATGCCGGCACCCGCAGCACGCTGACCTGGGCCTGATGCTGCTGCAGCCAGCGCGTCAATTCAGGCTGAATGGCAAAACAGGTCTGGCAGCCATACCAGAACAGCTCGATGACCTCGACCCTGCCCGCGGCCGTGGTCAGCGGCGGGCGCGGCTCAATGAGCTGATAATGCACCCCGGCCTGAAACGATGGCGGCGTCGCCATCACTGGCCACGACCACACTGCGATGCACAAGGCCAGCAGCGTCTTCATGGCTGCAGCGGAGCATCCGTCATGCCGGACGGTGGCGGATCGGCACTGTCGAGTTGCGGGCTGTTGCGATCCTCCCACTGCCGCGCACCCTGGTCGAGGAAGCGCTGCTCGGCCTCGGGCAATGGACCACGCTGCAACTGTTGTTCCCATTCCCACAGAGCGGAGCGGGCGCGTCGCACATAGGGGTCATTGGGTGGCGCCAGATGGATGTAGGTGCGCATGGCGCCGAGGGCGGCCGGCAGGTCGCCCTGCTGTTCATAGACCTGGGCCAGCCCCCAATAGGCATTGCCCTGATAGGGTCGCAGATCAATGGCGCTGAGGAAAAACCCCCGCGCCGCCTCCAGCTTGCCCAGCCCCAGCAAGGCATAGCCTATGTTGACATGGGCCTCGGGCAAACGGGGCGAGAGCTCCAGCACGCGATGCAATGCCGCCAGCGCATGATCATAACGGCCGGCATGCAACATCATCGCCGCCTGCTGGAAGCGCACCGTCAATTCATCATTGACCGCGCCGCCGCGATGGATCTGTGCCGGCATGAACTGCTGCAGCGCCGGCTGGCGCGCCAGCACCACCAGCACACCCAGCACTGCCGCGACCACCAGCAACGATCCGGCACTGACCAGCGCATCGGATAATCGACCCACCGTCAAATGACCCCCTTGTGCGCCGCCTCACTGTAAAACGGCGCGCCGAAATAGGTAAAAAATGCAAACACGAACAGAATACAGATCAGTGCCGCGCCAACCCGCACCGGCACCCGATAGGTGGCGCGCGCATGCAGCGCGGCACCGAGCCCGAGCCAGTTCAGGAACGATGAGGTCTCCAGTGCATCCCACGCCCAGTAACGTCCCCAGGCATCCTGGGCCCACACTGCACCGGCCACCAGCATCAGGCTGTGGAAGACAAATGCAATCAGCATGAAGCGCCACGCCAGCTGGTCCAGTACAGCATCATCCGGCAGGCGTGCGCAGCGACGGGCGAACCAGTGCGCGCGCCGCAACAGGATGACGCCGGCGATGCCGCTGCCCACCAGGCAGAATGACAGAAAGACCTTGCCGAAACCGACATGCGCCCATAACCAGTCATTCGAATAGGTCGGTGGCAGCACACTGTCGACCGGCTCGAGCGCCAGTATCCACAGACCCAGCACCCAGAACAAGGCCAGCGTGACTGCCGCCGCCGGCCGTACCTGCGGCACCCGCCAGTACACCAGCGCATAGATCAGACCGAGACTGAACAGCTGGCTCATCAGCAGCTCGAACAGATTGACGAACGGTCCGTGCCCCAGACGCTGCCAGCGCAGCGCCAGCGCCGTCACCAGCAAGGCCACACCTGCCAGCACGGCGATCAATACCTGATACTCGGCCCGCCGCTGCACGGCCGGCACAGCGAGCTGCAGCGTCGTCAGACCACGCCACGCCAGCACAGTAGCCAGCGCATAACTCGCCAGCCCGGCATACAGCCATGGCACTTCACCGCTCATCATCACGCCTGCCCTCTAAAATGAAGCCCTGAATAATTCCATCCTGGAATTCTCAGGGCACGGAAAACGGAAAACGTGGTTTTCGTTTTCCTTCATCGTCAATGACCCGCTGTCATTGACGATGGCGGCACATCCCTGTGCCGCAGTGGTCCCTGAATCACTGCAGATGCTCCCCGGCGTCAGCGCCAGGCAACGGCTGCCGGAACATCGTGCGCCAGTAATGCACAAACAGACCGAGGATGCCGAACACCGCCGCCGCAAACAAGGCATGCAGCGTTGGATCATAAAACAGTTTATACCCCATCCATGCCGCCAGGCGATCATAACGCAACACCCCGCCGTCGAGCCGCACCTGCTGACCCGGCAACAGCTCGATGCGCTGTTCGTCGCTGTTGACGATCAGGCGGCTGCTGACCGTACGCACATCAAGACGCCACGCCCGCTGGTCATCGCGTCCGGTGTCGAGCTTCAGCCAGAAACGGATCGCGCGGCCACCGGGCGGCGTCCAGCTGTTCTGTTGCCGGAAATCAAACAACGGATAGGCAGGCATGTTGACGGTGCCGGTCACCGCCGGGCGGCCGTCCGCCATCCAGGTCAGCACCGGGGCAAAACCCTTGTTGAACGTGGTGTAGAAACGATAGCCGTGCACGCGCAATGGCCGGTCATCACCCACGTCCTGCGGCTGCCATTGACCATGCGGGCCGGCAACATGCACCTGGCTGTGCGTCCGGCCGCGCACCATACCCGCGCGATAATCAACGGTGTACGGCCCCTGGACAAATTGCAGTTGCTGCAGTCCACCGTCATGCCACGGTCCGCGTCGCACATCAAACAACTCCCCGGCATCAAAGGCGCTGCCGGTCACCAGTTCCAGATGGGCCTCCATATACGTCAACCGGCCGATCGCGGCCAGCACCACGACACCGAGCAACCCGAGGTGAAAGCCCAGCAGGCCCCACTGGCGATGGATGCGCGGATTGATGCACATCGCCAGCAGCAGGTTCAGCGCCAGCGCCGCCAGCGGCACCACCAGTACCCATGCCGGCGTGCCCGCCGGATTGTCATAGCTGAGCGCGGCGCCCAGCGCCAGCGCCGCCATGCCAAGCAAGGTGAAACGCGTTGAACCCAGATAGCGAAGGGCGCGGTTCACGGCAGGCTGCGGCACGTCTCGCTGTTGTTGTTCATCCAGCTGACGCCGGCGATACCATTACCCGGCGTACCGGATGAACCACAATTGACATCCAGCCATTCGCCGCTGCGCGCAAACTTGCGCACCTTCAGTACCGCGCCGTTGTAATACGGGCCGTTGTAATAACGGCCGGTGCCTTGCGGCGCACCGGTGTAGCGCACCTGACGGCTGTCAGCAGATCCGGCCTCGCCGGCCAGTAACGGCGCCTCCAGCCCAACATCATTGAGGTTGGCCAGGAAGGCCTTGTTCTTCCAGCCATGCGGTACTGCGATATGGCAATAGGTGCAACGGAAGTTCACAACCCCGTTAACCCCGGTCGCATGCGCAACATGCAGATTGGTCAGCTTGAAGCTCAGGCAGCCGCTGCCGCTGCCCAGCGCCATGCGGAAGCCGCTCAGCTGGACCACACCCGGCACCGCGGTCGGCCGGTACTGGTCGGGCTGGTGACAACGGAAACACAGATCGTTCTGTCCAGCCGCCGGCACACCGGTCTGGTCCGACCAGCCGCCCTTGAGCAGGAAGTTGTCGTTCGAGCCATGCGGTCCCCATGGATAACCGTCCTCGCCGCCGTTCGGCACCACGGTATCCGGCGCGGTCGACGAGCCATGGCAATCGGTGCAGTACATCGTCTGCTCGCCAACCGCCAGATTGAACGGTGAACGCCAGTCATTGGCATCGGCCTTGCGCACTGCCGGGGTGCGGCCGGTCTCCCTGACCGCCGGATGCCACGAGCGGTGATTGTCATTCCTCCAGTCAGTGCAATTGCCGTCATGATCGAGCGTGCCATTGATCGTCAGGTTGATGCCGCTCTCGGTACTGGCATTGGTGACGCTGCAGCCGCTGCTGCCGTCATAGGCGCCGGTCGGCGATCCCGAGGTCCCTTCCGCCATATGGTCCGTCGGTGACTGATACTCCATCGCCTGATTGGTGTATTGCTTCATCACATTGGTGCTGTACGGCGTACCACCACTGAACGAGCCGAGCAATGGCGGGCCATTACCGGCCTCGGTATTGCTGACATCGTTGCCATAGGCATAGTTCGAATGACACTTGAAGCAGATCTGGTATTCACGGGTCAGATAGGACGCACTGACGTCGGTATTTGGGTTAACTCCGGGGTCACCGCGTTTGACCTCAAAGGTGGCCGGCACACCGGCGGACCCGAAGGCCGTGGAGCCATATTGCGGCTCAACCCCCCAGATGCCGCGCAGCACACCGGAGGCCAGATTGGTGTGTTTGGTCTGTCCGGCCTCGGCCAGCTGTGCCGGCGTGTGGGCATGGGTGCCGGCCAGGTGCGGCGTGCTGTTGTCGGAATTGAACAACCGGTTCTTCATGACGCGGTGCGGATTGTGGCAATCGGTGCACTCGGCGTGGCGATTCGTCAGATCGGTCTTGCCGAGGTTATTCGGGTCCTCAAGAAAATCCTGGCCACGCCGCGGCTGGTCGCCGGGGCCGCTGCCGATGCTGTGCACCTCATAACCGGCCGGTTGGTCCGCGCTCTGGATCGGCATATGGCGCGCCATGGTCGTGAAATCGGTCTTGATGTCCGGCACCTGGAAGGCCGGATTGTTGCTCGGATCGATCTGGCCCTGCAGCACCGCGCCATCGGCCGAATGACAGGCCCAGCACACCTCCTCGATCGCCGGATTGCCGCCCTGTTTATAACGCGCACCCTGATTGGTCACCGTCACCGGGCCATCGGTACCTTCACGCAGCAAACGCCGTGAACCCTGCACGGTATGCGGATCATGACAATTCAGGCACGCCGCCCGCCACACCTGGGTATTGTCCGGAAACTCCCGCAACTGCGCCGCTGCGGATTGATAATGCTCATCAGCCACGGCCGGATGGGCATGGGCCGAGCCAGCCCAGCCTTCCTTGTTATGGCAGCCGAGGCAGATCAGGTCATTCTTGGCATCGAACTGGCCCTGCACCGGCGGTTGCTGCTGGAAGCGGTTGACGCGCAGGAACTTGATATTTTCACCCGGCACATCGGAGCGCACATGCGGATCATGGCAGCTGATGCACTCCACCTTGTTGTCTTCCAGCGGCAATGTCGGCTTGATGCCCTGCTTGGCATCACGATTGGCCAGGTGTGCAACCGTGGCCGGCGTATACAGCTCGGTGTCGCGCGCCGCCTGTGCGGCATCAAAGGTGAACGAGATCGGATGATCGTTGCGCAGGTCGACGCCGAGACGCCGGGTAAATCCCGTGCTCGCGCCGTGCGGCCCTTCCGGTATCGTACCGTCGGACTGGGTGCCGGTGAAGCCGATCTGCGGATTCTCGACCCGGTTCAGCACATTGACCGACCCCAGCGCAATCGTGCCGTCATGACAGGACAGGCACAGCTTGGACTTGCCGCCCGGCTGACCGAGGTCAGTGGCATCGATCGAGGTCGAGCTGTACGGGATATAGGTCGCACCGGACAGCTGGCGGTTCCACAGCGGGGCCTTCGGGGCATCGGTGGCGCCATGCGGGGTGTGACAGAAGGCGCAGATCTGCGATTCAGTGCTGGCCGAGGCGGTGCGGTTGACCGCCGACGGCACCACCAGCGCCGAGAAATTATGTTTGGTGTTGCGAATGTCGGCCATCGACGCGGCCACGGCCAGCCCGGTTACGGTCAATAATGCAGCGCCGACCAGCAACGCCCGATTCAGCCGCCCACGTCTCATGCCTGTCCCAGATACTGAAGAATCACAACCCGACCATTGAAACCATCGACGATGAAGATCCGGTCCGTGTTGTCGTCTATCCACATCCCGGCCGGAAGATAGAACTCGCCGACACCGCTGCCGGTGCCGCCGATCGGCAGCAGAAACTTGCCATCTGCGTCAAATACTAGCAGATAATCGTAATAGGATTCCAGCACATAGACATGACCATGACTGTCGGTGGCCACCCCCTTGGGTCGTGGCATGTCACCGACAAACAGCCCGCGCCGCCCCACGGTCTGCAGCGGCCGGCCGGCGGCGGAAAACACCTGGATCCGCGCATTCAGGGTATCCGACACATACAGACTGCCATCATGCCCGACATGCAGGTGGGTCGGGGTATTCAGCTGCCCGGCACCGTCACCGGGACTGCCCAGCGTCTGCAGCCACTGCCCCTGCTCGTCAAACACCTTGATATGGTGCCGGCGGCTGTCGGCGATATAGATCCGGCCGCGCTGCGCATCCCGGGCGATACCGGTCGGGCGCTCGAGTTCGCCGTCGGCGAAATACCCCTGCGGCACCCCGTCATGGCTGAGCCTGACGACCTTGCCGAGTTTGCTGTCAGTGACCAGCAGGCTGCCATCGGCAAGACCGGTGATCGCGATCGGGGTATCGAAGCGGGTCCTGGCGGCGGCCATCTCCCACACCTGCAAGCGGCCTTGCGCATCGTCAAACACATAGACGGCACCACGGCTGACATCGGTGACATACAAGCGCCCGGCCCCGTCGCCATAGATCCCCTGCGGACGCTGCAGCTCCACCCGCTGCAACCGCCGCGAACCCAGGCCCACCAGCCAGCGAAAAAATCGCCTGGTCAACGATGCATGCGGTCGCGGGAAGTTATCCTCGCCGGTCAGCTGGCCAACAAACCGATAGCGGGCAGGTTCGGGCGCCGCCGGCCACAGCCGGTCGCGCTGGCCCAGCTCGTCAACATGCAGATGCTGGAAACCCGCGCTGCCCGTGACACCCGGCGCAACAACTGGGGCGCTGGCGCAACCCACCGCCAGCCATGACAACAGCAGCAGCGCGGCCGTTGCCAAGCCGCGGCCTGACCTCACCTACTGCCCCCTGGTGGTCTGATTAGAGGGCGGGTTCTGCGACGGGTTCTGAATCTGGCCCGGCACAGCGCTCAGCGGCAGCAGCTGGATACGGGCATTCAGGCTGTCGGCCACGTACAACATGCCCTGGTCGATCCACAGATCAGTGATCCGCATGAAGCGCCCCGGCGTACTGCCGGTTCCGCCCAGCGTGGCAACCAGCCTGTCGTTCGCATACACCTTGATGGTGTTGTCGGCATTATCACTGACATAGACCCTGCCCTGTTCATCAACCGCAATCGCCGCCGGAAAGGTCACGGTGTCGGCCTCCAGCGCCGAGACGAATGCGCCAGTGTGGTCAAACTTCTGAACCCGCCGGGCGCCGAAACGGGTGCCGACATACATGACGCTGTCGCTGCGGGCAAACGCCGTCAGGCCGCGGAATTTCCCTGCGCTGTCACCGCGCTCGCCGATCTCGGATAACAGCACCCCGTCGGAGTTATAGATCGTCACATCATCGTCGTAGCCATCCGCCACATACAGCATACCGGTCCGTTCATCGACGGAGATCTCAACCGACTTGCCGGTCAGGATCAGGTCATGAACCTCGGTCATCAGATGGATCTCGGACAACAACCGGCCTTCGCTGGTGTAATGAAGCACCCGATCATTGGTGACATCGGCAAGGTAATAGCTCAGATCCGCTGCCACATAGATATCCGTGATCTCACCGCGGGTGATCGAACGCAGATCCAGCACGCGGCGGATCCGGCGTCGTTCACGGTCGATGGCATATAATTCCGACTGGCCGGCATCGATGACATAGATCTGGCTGCCGCGTGCCGCCACAGCGACCGGACGCACCAGTCGCATGACGACATAGCCGAACAGGATGTTGCCGGTCTTGCCGCCATCGATCACCGTCCATTGCTGCAGCGGGTCAACTGCGCCAGAGCGTGCCGCCAGTCTCTCCGTGCCGGGAAGATGCAGCGCGCAACCGGATGCCATCAGGGCCATGCCGAGGCACAGTCCAAGCAACCCATCCTTGTAAGACACTCTTGTCATACCCTCTACGTGCCGCACCGCTGTTATCAGGGAAATGGCACCGCCATCCCGCCTCATCATCATGCTGTGAGTGATCAAACGACCCTACGGGCCATGCGCCCGTCACGCGTCCGGTTAACGGTTTATCAGGATCGCCTCACGCGCCACCGAGTGGCAGCGCCCGCAGTTCATCGTCGGCGGAAAGGCCACCTTGCCATGACAGACACCGCAATATTTTCCCTCGATGATCTGTGACATCGTGATCGGGTTGGCGCCCTTTTGCGGAATGAAGATGGCCGGATGGCAGTTGGCGCAGGTCAGCCATTCAGTATGCGGCCGATGCGGAAAGCGGACAAAGGGCATCGATGCCGTGTTCTTGAAGATGATGTCGAAATCAACCGGAAACATCTCCTCGCTGCCATCGATGCTGCCACGCGGCGCAATCTTGCCGTCATCCAGCACCTTGACCCAGTCAAGGATGCCCTGGGTATCGCGCGGAAAACCGGACATCGCCTCATATGGCTGTTGCAACACCTTGACCGTGTCATTGCTCGGATCATGGATACCGTCATTCTCGACCAGCACCACATCACCGGTCAGCTGATAATGTTTGCCGCCCGCCCAGAACGGCCTGTCCTGGCCAGCCTTGGTGGCGGCATTCTTTGCCGCTGCAGCGGGCCTGGTCTCGGCGGCTACCGCCATGGCCAGATAACCGGCCAGTATCACCAGCGACATGCCGCCTGCCAGCCAGCGCACCCTGCTGCTCCACCGCGCCACTCAGCGCACCCCCACCGTCTGCAAGGCCCGCTGCAGATGACTGGTTGCACCCTCCAGCATCTGGATGGCCTCGCCATAATTCTTTTTCTCGCCTTCCTTCAGCGCCAGCCCGTGGATCTCCTTGGCACGATCAACAAAGCGGTTCATCAGATCGAGGATCTGCTGGGACGGCTGTTTCTGCTCGATCGCCAGCGGCACCAGCTCTTCATGGCTGTGGTAGCGCGACAGCTCGTATTCATACTGTTCCTGCGGCGAGTCAAAGGTCAGCTCATACGACACCACCTCATCCTCAAGCAGACTCGCCAGTCCTGTGGTCAGGGTACGCTGCAGTTCACCCAGCAGCCGATTGGCCTCGACATATTTCTGTGCCGCCGCCAGCGCTTGCGCCTGCGCAACCTTGCCATCGAGATCCTGCAGATCAAGCCCCTGAACCTTCTTGCCCTTCTTCTGCGTCATCAGCTTGTAATTACGCTGATAGGAATCGCGGAAGGTCTGGACGGCATGCACATGCTCATCATAGCGGGCCTTCTGCTCTGCCTGCTGGCTATCATCCGGCACCAGCTTGCCGGCCTCGGTCACCGCCTGCATCGCGTCATTGATCCGCGCCAGGGCCTCATCATCCTTGCCTTTGTCCAGCAACTGCTGCGCCAGCTTCAGCGTATCCCGGGCACGGCCCAGCATCAGCTTGGCCTCGCCGTTGCTACCGGACTCGATACGTTTGGTTGCCGGTGACATGTCAATGAACATCTGGGCAAAGCGCAGCCGTTGCCGCGCCGGTGAATCCGCACCGCCATTGGCCGCCGGCCGGGCGGCCGCTGCCGCGTCTGCCGCGTCACCGCTCTCAGGCCTGACGCCAAGCTTGACCGTACCCTCGTCGCCCTTGTTGACGACATGGATCATGCTGCCCATGTTCTTGTGATTGCGGCACTGGTAATAGACCAGCGCCGGGGTCTGCGGGCCCGGGGTGAATTCGACCAAGCCGTTATAGGTGAAATTCCCCCTGACCCCGTCGGCCAGTGTTGCGGCCCCCCAGCCACGCGGGCTGGTCGACAGGTAAAAGTCGTGTTGCACCCCGGTGTCGACCTTGAACAGATAACCCTGGCCGCGCACCACGATCAGCTCCTTGCCTGATTCACCATTGACGACCAGGCCCTGGGTGTGACCGACGCCGTAAAACGGATGCTTGGGATCCTTGACTGCGGCAGTGATGACGAAATCGGCCGGACCTTCCTCGGTCATCATGTCGATCGGCAGACTTCGTCTTTGATGGTGCGGGGCATTTTCATCAGGCACGGCTGCCGCTGCGCTGTCCTGGGAAACAGGGGCTGCTGGCTTGGTGGCCGCGGGCGCGGCCGCACGGGCTGGCGCCTGAGCACTTTCAACCATTATCGGGGGGGCTGGCGCGGCGGCCGGTGCGACGCTGAGCGGGGTCTCGATCACGCTCGGGGCTGTTTCACCAGGCAGCGGCTGTGCCGTTGCCGCCTCAGCCTGTGGAGTCTTCTCTACCGGGACGGAGGCCGCTATCGGGCGGCCTCCGTTGTCTTGACCAACCGGGGAGATCGTCGGCGCATGGCTGCAGGCCGCAACTGCCAACACACTTCCCGCAAGCCACGCCCACCGCTGCCGGAAAGCCATGTCCACCCCTCTATCCTGTAACTGCCAGCGCGATCAGTAACGGCCCATCACTTCCAAGGATTCTTGACGCTGGCCTCGCTGAGTGGCGGGGTCCAGTCGGCCGGCTTCGGCTTGGAATGACACTTCTTGCAGGTATTGGTGGCAATCGGGAATGACACCTTGCCGTGGCAGACCCCGCACTTCTGGCCGAGCAGGATCGCCGACATGCTGATCTGGTTGGCACCCTTCTGTGGAATAAAGATGGCCGGATGGCAGTTCGAGCAGAACAGCCACTCGGTATGCTGGCGATGCGGGAACACGACATCCGGCACCGAGGCCTTCACCGGACGCACGATGTCCAGGTCCATGACGAACGGTTCTTCATTTGGATCAACCCGGTCCCAGCGTGGCTTCAGCAGCCCCTTGTCGATGGACTGCACCCAGTCGATGCGGTTGCCGAACTCGGTCGTCGGCAGGCCCTGATAGGCCTCCAGCGGCTTTTGCAGCGTATGGGTCGCATCGTTGCCGGCATCGTGGATGCCATCCTCGGCCGGTGGCAGGTTATACGCCTTCGGTTTCTTCAGATTGCGGTTGAAGATGTTGGCATCCGACACATCGGCCGCTGCCAGCTGGATGACCTTCGGCTGGACCGGTGCCGCCTGCGCACCGCCACACACCACCACCAACAATGCCACCAGAGAAACAACTGTGATATTCGCCTTGTAGTTCATGGTCGCCATACCCCTTATTGCACTTTCTTGTTGTCATTAAGCGGCTGGTATACCGGCGCAATCAGGCGCTGTACCGTGCTGCCGTGGAAATGGGTCGGGGTACCCGGAACACCGGAATGGCACATCGCGCAATTCTCGACCGACCAGGCGACCTCGCCGTTATGGCAGGCGCCGCAGAACTGGCCATCGATGATCTTGGCCATCGTGATCTTGTTGCCGCCGGCCTTGAACTGAAAGCCGAGGTCGGCATGGCATACCTTGCAACGGAAGCGGATGCGATGGAACCAGTGTGGAAACACCGCCGGGCGCATGCCGGCCGCATCAGAATAGTTGTTGATCACCACGTCGGCATATTCGGCCTGGGCCGGCTGCGGTGCCATCATGCCACCCACCCACACCATCAGCCCCAGCAACAGGGTCTTCCACAGATAACGACGCTCGGTCTTGACTGACATAGACTTACTCCCCTTTCACAGATTTTTTATTCTTCAGGTCGCGCCGACGCCCCATCAGAAGCGCCGCGTGACCTGCAAATACAGCAGATCAAAACGGGTACCGTTAAGATCAATCATCCGCCAGCTGGCCCGGCTGTCGACCAGGCCGATGGCATAATCCAGCGCATTCTCCCACTCGAGACGGTCGATCCCCTCATCATAGGCCGCCTGCGATACCCGCAGGTCCGACCCGAAACGCAGCCGGGGGACACCCAGGACACGCGAATGCTGATAATTCACCTGACCGGTCGCCGTGGTAACTGTAACACTGTCGCCGCCGTCGTTAAAGACCTGGCGCACTGTCTGCACGGTCAGGTTTCCGGACAGGTCGCTGCGCGGTGTCAGTGACTGGTTGCGTGACAGCTGGAAATTGGCAAATTGCTGCTCATTGACCTGGGAGCCACCGGTCCGGGAATCTGACAGGGTCAGCTGGGCCAGATTGCTGCCGCTGCCATCGCGGCTGTCCCAGCCCAGGCTCGCCGCATGGGTCAGCTGCTGGCTGTCACTGTCCCCGGACGAGCCACTGACCACGTCCGCGCCCACCGTCTGGCTCAGGCTCAATCGCCAGCCGCTGCTCTCGCTGCTGCGCCAGGACTGCAGCACATCATGGCCAAAACGCAGGTTCTGCAACAGCTCCGACGACGGTGCCGCCCCGCTGCTGTCGCGCTGCGCGGCGGACCCGGACAGATACCACTGATACGAGGCACTGTCGAACACCGCGTACAGATCAGACTGATACAACGCGCCGAGCCGCTGCTGGGTGGTGTCCGACTGCTGGCCGTCACCGCTGTTGGTCATCATATCGGCCCGGGCATCGAGGCGCAGGTGGCGGGTGGTCTGGTACAGCAGCCCGGCGGTGGCGTTCCAGCTGGTGACCGCGACCGCATTGCCGGTGTTCTGGCTCGCCAGATCATACAGCCGGACCCCGCCGCTGACCGACAGCGGCCGGTCCTCGGGGCGATAAAACACGAAGGTCGAGAACTGTGACAGGTCGGTGGTACTGTCCGGCTGGTTGGTGGCATTGACCACCGGCTGCGACGTCCGGTCATAGCGGTACAGACTGCCCATGGTATCGAGCCGCCATACCCGGTTCGGGTAAAAGAAATGGTCGATGTTCAGCACCTGGTTGGTGCTGGACTGACTCAGCATCGAATAGTCGGTGTTCTGCAGGCTGGCCTTGGCCAGCAGTGTCTGGTGGGTGAAGCGCAGATCGGCATCAATCCCCAGCAGCTCATCGTCATACGATGAATGCGTTGAGGTATAGTGATCATTGTCATAGCGCAACTGGTAGCGATCACCGGCCTCGGTCAGCAACGACTGGGTCAACGCCAGCCGCTGACTGGCGTATTCAACGTCATGGATCGCATTCAGCGCATTGTGGGCAATATAGTTATCGACGCGGCTGTCGTTCTGGCGATAGGTCAGGTGAAACGGGGTATGGCTGCTGGGCAACACGCCGATATCCAGATCGCCGGTGACCATCCGGGTGGCATTTTTCCGGATCTTGCCGCTGGTGACATCGGTGGTCGAGCTGAGATCGGCGGTCATGTTGAGACCAAAGCCATAGTTGGCGATCCACGGTTGCAGCAGATAACTGCTGCCACTGAGCGAGGCGCGCCCCTGATTGCTGAAGGAATCGCTGCTGTCAGAGCCCACCATCGACCGTACGGTGTAACCAAGATTGCCCGAGATCTCCGGGGTCCCGGCAAAGGCGGCCGCCAGCAATGGGACAGGCATCGCCATCAGCGCTGCTGCCAGCCATGCCCTGTTCCGCGCCGTCATCACCACCCTAGCCGTCATGTCACGCCCTGCCAGCCACCACCGCTCGCCGTGCATCACGGCGCGGCCTTGTCATTGTTGTTATCTGCCGCGTAGGCGGCTTCATCGACCACGACCCGCGCCTGACGGCGCAGCGACTGTCTGGCCTGCTGCCACGCCTGCTCGGCCTGCTCGCGCTGCCACAGGCCACGCGCCCGCTCGCTCACCTGCTCAAAGGGATTCAAGTGCGCCGGCGCGCGCTGCAGCAAGCGAAACAGCGCCACCCCCTGCAGCAGCCTGACCGGTGCCGACACCTCGTTCTCATGCAGCCGGTCAACCACCTGCTGGGCCTCATCGGCCAACATGCCGCGGTGGACGAACCCCAGGTCACCGCCGGCCTGCGCCGACGGATCAGCCGAATGCAGCCGCGCCAACGCGGCAAAATCCGCGCCCGCAGCCAGCGTGCTGCGCAGCCGCTGCCCCTCATCCAGTGCCGCCTGCCAGCTGGCCGCGGGCGCCCACGGCTCGACCTTCAGCAGGATCAGTGCCACGTGCTGCCGCTCCGGCGTCGTGAAGCGGTCGGCGTGCCCGGCATACCAGGCCCGCAACTGCCGCTCATCGGGCAGCGCCACGGTCGTGATGCTGTCCTTCAACTGCCGGATCAGATCATCCTGTTCCAGCGTGTCACGCAGGCTGGCCAGCATGGCCTGGCGCCGGCTGCGCCAACCCGCGCTGTCGCGGTAGCGCGCCTCGATCCGCTGCACCCCGGCCTCGACCGCGGCACGATCCACCTTCAGGCCGCGCCGCCGCGCCTCGCGCAGCAGCAGGCGCTGCTCAATCAACTGCTCGCCGATCTCGCGCCGCAGCGCAGCCAGGCGCGCGGCATCGGCGTGACCATGGTACAAACGCTGCCGCAGGCCGGTCTCGACATGGACCTCGAACTCCTCGCGCGCGATCTCGACACCATCGACGCTGGCAAACACCCCGGGCCGCAACACGGTCTCGGCGGCCGCGGCGATCGACAGCATCCCCGCGCTGACTGCCAGCAGTCCGGCCTGCAGCACTGCCCGTCCCGTCAAACCACACCTGGCCCGCCTTGCCATGCCCTCCCCCGTCACTTGTTGTGACAGGTCAGACACACGTTGCTGCCGGCCGGGTTGATGCGCAGAAAGGTCGGGTTGTAATCGACGTGCGGGTCATGACACGACGCGCATTCGACAAAGGGCTGCGGCTCGCCGGCATAGGCGCCGCGGGTCGCCACCCGGGTATACAGCTTCATGTCGGACTTTTCGAAATCGGCGGTGCCGCCCTCGGTGCTGGTATTGACCCACCAGATGCGGGTGCTGCCAACGACCTTGCTCTCGGCGGCATGGAAGTCGCGGTCACGGCCCGGCCCGGCCGGGTTGGCCTCGGCATAACCGCCACCGGCAAACTGCACGCCGATCGGGTGATCGTTGGTCAGGTCCTTGCCGAGGTTGGTGATCACGGTCACCGGCCCGATGCGGCCGGAGACGGCGGCGGCCTGGCCACGCCAGCGCCCCTGCGAGAAGGCCCAGACATCGGCCCCGGAACCCGGCTCGTTGATCACCGAGTCCATCGCCTGGGTGCCGTCATGGCACGACAGACAGGCCACCGACACCGAACCGATCGGCTCGATGTTGGCGTCGAGCGTCGTGGTGCCGCGCTGGTCATAGGTCTGGTAACCGGCCGGGTCGAGGTGACGGTTCCATAACGGCACCGCGGCGGTCGAATCGCCGCCATGCGGGGTATGGCAGAACACGCAGATCTCCTCGGTGCCGGAGAAGTTGCTGGCGGCGTTGACGCCGCTGCTGCCGAGGTTATGTTTGGTATTGAAGATGCCGGCGAGCGCGGCCCCGGCGCCGATCAGCACCAGCACCGCCCCCACACCCCCTGCCATCCACAGCCGAGACATTTTCATCGTTATAGTTCGCTGGTCCTGATTACACCGACCCGTATGACATAATAACGGGTCTGCCATGACAGACAATCACTTATAACATATTCGATGGAAGCGGGAAAAGCGTCCCTTCGATACGCAGCGTCCCGCTGCTACTCAGGACAGGCTCCTTCGGTACGCGGCATCCCGCTGCTACTCAGGACGAGCGGAGGGAGGAAGGAAACCGTTCGTGGTGTAGAATGAGTCCGTTCGTGGTGAGTAGGCGCGAAAGCGCCGTATCGAACCATGGACGGCCGGTGACACTACTCAGGATGAACGAATAAAGGAGACCATTCGTGGTGAACAGGCGTCCTTCGATACGCGGCTCGCGCCGCTACTCAGGACGAACGGAGAGAGGAAGAAGACCGTTCATGGTGAGTAGCGCTGCGCAGCGGCGCGTGTAGAATGAGTCCGTTCGTGGTGAGTAGGCGCGAAAGCGCCGTATCGAACCATGAACGGCCGGTGACACTACTCAGGATGAACGAATAAAGGAGACCATTCGTGGTGAGCAGGCGTCCTTCGATACGCGGCTCGCGCCGCTACTCAGGACGAACGGAGAGAGGAAGAAGACCGTTCGTGGTGAGTAGCGCTGCGTAGCAGCGCGTATCGAACCATGAATAGCACCCGGCACGACAACAGGCCATCCGGTTTATCGCTCGAAAAGACTACTCGAACACCCCGCTGGCGGGCTCTATCCCCAAAAGAAAACCGGGCCACAAGGGCCCGGTCTCCGTTCCAGCTATCCGAAGCGGATATTAGAAGCTGGCAACTACACCAACCAGCGTAACGTCACGATTGGTGGTACCGGCAGTTGAGCCGTCGTCGTAGCTCGAGTACTCGGCGCTGACATCGACATTGTCGGCCAGTGCATAGCTCACAGCGAGATCAAGCTTGGTCTGGTCGTCAGAGCCAGTAGCGGCATTGGTTTGCATGCCATAGCGTGCAGCTACCGTGATGCCATTGCCTGCATCAAAGGTACCACCGAACTGATACAGTGAATCAACGGCATCGTCATTCACCATTTCAAAGTTCAGACCCAGCGCGCCCATAGAGTAGGTCAGGCTCAGGTCCAGAATGTTACCGACCGCAGTGCTGTCCTGGGTCAGGTAATCCACGCCTACGCCCACGCCAGCCACGTCAAAGTCGGCGCTGACACCAAATGAAGTCTTATCTGATTCACCCGCAGCAGGGGTAAAGGTCGGGTCATTGACCAGCGCCACGCCGATCGCTGCCGGGCCGGCCTTGAAGCCGACATTCGCGCCCGTCAGGTTGATCGCATTCTGGGTAGCAATATGATTGAATGCCAGACCGGTCTCGATGAAGCTGCGCTCGTTGACGTCCTGCTTCTCCAGACCGATGTTGCTATTGAATACACCGACGGTCAGGCTGGCTGGACCGACGTCGGTCGTCACATTGGCCTGCTCGAAGTTCAGGTCGCCACCTGCGCTGGTATCCACGTCAATGCGCACGCCCTTGGCGGCAACATCAACTTCGGCCAGCGTGTCTCCGGTAGGATGGAAAGCGCTCTCATTGGTGGCAGTATCGTCAGAGACGGTAAACTGTGCAGCAGCAAACCCGGTCACGTCCGCAGCCTGGGCCACAGATACACCACCGGTTACAGCAGCGGCCACGGCCAGTGCGATCAGTTTTTTATTCATCATTTTGAGTTTCTCCCTCATTATGTTTAGGACTCGAGCTC
>JACREF010000030.1 GCA_016218365.1 Gammaproteobacteria bacterium | reverse complement strand
TCCGGCAAGTCGCCAGCGGGTGGCGGTAAGTAGTTGACTAAAACTCTATGGAATAGTATCCTTATTCCATCTATATAGTAGGGGGATGACCATGTCAGCCAATGCAGCAGCAATCGAGGCACCGAGCTTGTTGTTCACCGACAGCGCCGCGGCCAAGGTCCGGCAGTTGATTGCGGAGGAACAAAACGAGCAACTCAATCTGCGCGTCTTTATCACCGGCGGCGGTTGTTCAGGGTTTCAGTATGGATTTACGTTTGATGAGGCCGTCAATGACGGTGATACCCGGATCGAGAATGGTGGTGTGACGCTGATCGTTGATCCGATGAGCTTCCAGTATCTGGCGGGTGCCGAGATCGATTACACCGAGGGGCTGGAAGGCGCGCATTTTGTCATCCGTAATCCCAATGCCACGACGACCTGTGGCTGCGGTTCTTCATTTAGTGTCTGAGTTTTTACTCGATCAGCATTGATACCACGGCCCCTGAACGGGGCCGTGGCGTTTTCAGGCCGGCCTGTGGCCTGCCGCAGGACAGAATGTTCCCAGTATCACCGCAGACCGCGCGCCGGTGACGGCAGGCAGATTGCCGGCGCGCCCGGCCAGGTGTTGTCGGGCCAGCCACGCGAAGGCCAGTGCCTCGACCCAGTCCGGATCGATGCCATGGCTGGCCGTGGAACGGATGGTTCGCGGCAGCAGCCGTGCCTTGAGCCGGTCCATCAAGTGGTGATTATGCACGCCTCCGCCGCACACCAGCACCTCAGTGCAGCCGGGGGCGTGGTCGATCACCGTCTGTGCGATCGAGGCAGTCGTCAGTTCACATAACGTGGCCTGGACATCGGCCGGGTCGAGCGCCCGGGTGATGCCAGCCAGATGCCGTTGCAGCCACGCGAGATGGAAATGTTCCGGGCCGGTGCTCTTGGGCGGCCGGCGCTGGAAATAGTCATCGGCCAGCAGCCGTTCCAGCAACTCGGGCACCACCGTGCCGGTGGCCGCCCAGCGCCCCCCCTCGTCGTGCGTGGCGCCGCGATGCTGCAGTATCCAGCCATCGAGCAGCGTATTGCCAGGGCCGGTGTCCCAGCCGGTGATGGGGTCCTGGGCGCTGGCGGGCAGGATGGTCAGATTGGCGATGCCGCCAATGTTCAGGATCGCGCGGCTGACGCCGGCTTGATGAAACTGCGCAGCATGAAAGGCCGGAACCAGCGGCGCACCCTGGCCGCCGGCCGCGATGTCGCGGCGGCGAAAGTCGGCGACCACCGGGATACCGGTCAATTCAGCGATCAGATTGGGGTCAGCGATCTGCAGACTGGTGGCAAAGGCGCGATCCGGATAATGGCGCACCGTCTGGCCGTGACTGCCGATCGCCCTGATCCGCTGTGCCGGGATGCCACTCTCGGTGAGCAAGGCAGTGCTGGCCGCTGCGAACAGCCGGCCCAGGTGCACATCGAGTTCGGCATACAGCGCAAGTTCATGCTCGCAGCCACTGCACAGCCGTTTGAGTGCCTGGCGCAATTCGGCTTGAAAGGGTGTGTAGTGGGTGGCAAGCACCACCGGCTTGCCGGTGGTGAAATCGGCCAGTACGGCATCGACACCGTCGAGGCTGGTGCCGGACATCAGTCCGATATAGAGCTCGCTCATAGGGTTTGCCGCGAGACAGGCATCATCAGGCCGCCGCTCAGAAGCGCAGCGGCCGGGTGTCGTTCATGGCCAGCGAGGTGCGACCCATGGCGTCGAGCTGGGCCAGCAGTGGCCGGATATGGTTGTTGAAATCCGCGACCAGCTCGGTTGGCAGCGGTGATGCATCCGGGAACTTCACGGTCAGCGGGTTGCGGTGCGCACCGTTGATGCGGAATTCATAGTGCAGATGCGGGCCGGTAGCCAGGCCGGTGCTGCCGACGTAGCCGATGACCTGGCCCTGTCGTACCCGTTGCCCAGGCAGCGCATTGCGGGCATAGGCGTTCATGTGGCCGTACAGCGTGCTGAACTGGCTGCCATGCTGGATGACCAGCGTCTTGCCATAGCCGCCCTTGACGCCGTGGAAGACGATGCGCCCGTCACCGGTGGCGCGGATCGGTGTGCCGGTCGGCGCCGCATAATCGACACCTTTATGGGCGCGGATCCGGTTCAGCACCGGATGAAAGCGCGCCTGGGTAAAACGGGAACTGATGCGCGAGAATTCGACTGGGGTACGCAGAAAGGCCTTGCGCAGGTTCTTGCCGTCAGCCGAATAGTAGTCGCTGCGATGATCGGGGTCGGTGTAGCGGTAGGCCTGGTAGCGCTTGCCCTGGTTGACGAATTCGGCGGCGATGATGTTGCCATTGCGCAGCTTTTTGTCGCCCAGGTACAGCTCCTCATAGATGACCGAGAAATGGTCACCGTGGCGGATGTCCAGCGCGAAATCGATATCCCAGCCGAAGATATTGGCCAGCTGCATCGTTGTGCTGTCCGGCAGGTTGGCCTGTTGTCCGGCCAGGAACAGCGAGCTGTCGATGGTGCCGCTGCCGCGGGCCAAGTGTACGTCCGGGGTGATTTCATCGGTGTAGGTCTGCAGACCTGCAGGCAACCGCGAGATGTACAGGGTATGGGTCTGATCGATGACATAGATAAATTTGTTCAGCACGCCGCTGGCGGCGACGTTGACCCGCAGCTGGGCGCCCGGCTGGATGTTGCTCAACGCCTGTTTGGTCGATCTGTCGATGCTGATCAGTTGATGCAGCTGCTGGGGATCGATGTCCAGGCGGTTGAACAGTACCGCCAGGCTTTCACCCTCCAGTACCGTCGCCTCTTTCCACTGGCCATAGGGCAGGAAATCGCGTACCGCATTGGGCGCGCGGGTAGCGGTGGTGGCAGGGGTCTCGGTGCGTGCCGTGCCGCTTGGGTTCTGGGCGTTGCTGTTCTGGACAGGCAGACCCTCTGTAGCCTGGGCATTCTTTAACGGCGCAGCCTGCTCAACAGTACGTTGAGCGGTTGTTGTCAGCGCTGTTGGCGCCAGCATGATGCTGGCCCCGATCAGGGTCAGGATGCCGGCAACGGCCAAGGTGCGGCGCACGGTGGTGCGGTGTGGCGCCGGGTTATGGCCCTTGTAATCGCGTTTGAGGAGACTAGAATTGTCCACGTATTTCCCTGAATCTTTATATTTTGTGCTACCTTAGCCCGCGACAGGGGTCAGGTCAACAAAATGCCTTGATAAATGAAGGAAAACCGCCGGGGCGGGCAGGCCGGCATCCCGCGGTTTTCGCGTAATTCCGGAACATTGCCCGGACTATGGATATATCGGGGAAGGCCACGGTTTTCTTGAACAGCATTGAAGGATATACATGTCTGCAATCGACGAGGCCCTGGGCCAGATACAGCGCGGCAGCGACGAGGTCCTGCTGGTCGATGAGCTGCGCGAGCGCCTGACGGAACGGCGGCCGCTACGCATCAAGGCCGGGTTTGACCCGACGGCGCCGGACCTGCATCTGGGGCATACCGTGCTGCTGAACAAGCTGCACCAGTTCCAGCGGCTGGGGCATGAGGTGATGTTCCTGATCGGCGATTTCACCGGCATGATCGGCGATCCGACCGGTAAAAACGTCACGCGCCAGCCGCTGTCGCGCGACGAGGTGATCGAGAACGCCCGCACCTACGAGCAGCAGATCTACAAGGTGCTGGATCCGGAGCAGACGCTGGTGATGTTCAATTCCAGCTGGATGAATGCGATGAGCCCGGCCGATATGATCGGGCTGGCGGCGCGCCACACCGTGGCGCGGATGCTGGAACGCGATGATTTCAGCAAGCGTTACCGCTCCGGCCAGCCGATCGCGATCCATGAATTCCTCTATCCGCTGATCCAGGGTTACGACTCGGTGGCGATGAAGGCCGATGTCGAGCTCGGCGGCACCGACCAGAAGTTCAACCTGCTGGTCGGCCGCGAGCTGCAGAAACAGTATGGCCAGCGGCCGCAGATCGTGCTGACGATGCCGATCCTCGAAGGCCTCGATGGCGTGCAGAAGATGTCTAAGTCCTTGGGCAACTATATCGCGATCAACGAGGTGCCGGAGCAGATGTTCGGCAAACTGATGTCGGTGTCCGACGCGCTGATGTGGCGTTATTTTGAATTGCTGAGCTTTCGGCCGCTGTCCGAGATCGCCGGGCTGCGGGCCCAGGTGGCAGAGGGTCGCAACCCGCGTGACGTCAAGTTTGAACTGGGCATCGAGATCGTCAGCCGTTTCCACGATGCACGGCAGGCCGAGCAGGCCAAGCAGGCCTTCATCGACCGCTTTCAGAAAGGTGCGTTGCCGGACGATATGCCCGAGATCAGACTGGCCTGCGCCGGGCCGGCGATGGCGATCGCCAGCCTGCTGAAGGAGGCCGGACTGGCCAAGAGCACCTCGGAGGCGCGACGCGCCATCCAGCAGGGCGGTGTCAGTATCGACGGGCAGCGCGTCAGCGATGTCGAGCTGCAGCTGCCGGCCGGTCAGGGTTATCTATTCCAGGTCGGCAAGCGCCGCTTTGCCCGGGTACAGCTGGGTTGAGGCAATGGCGGGACGGGGCTGTCATAAATATTTAAAAAAAGATGTTGACCGTCTGAATTGGATGCGTATAATGCGCATCTCTTTCGGGGCCAAAAGCACCGGAAGACGCGGGACAGGCACGGTGACCGGGCCCGCAGGTTGACAGGCTGATTGATTCGTGTAGAATAATCCGCCTGCCGCACATACGTGTGCGTGTGTTCTTTAACAATATGTAGATGCCAAGCAATCTGTGTGGGTGCTTACGTCAGTGGAGTATTTCACCATTTAACGGTTATCAGTCCGGCTTGCCGGGGTGATGACTGGTGAAAATTCGCTGTCATAGACAGCACAAGCTTTAAAAATTGAAGAGTTTGATCATGGCTCAGATTGAACGCTGGCGGCATGCCTAACACATGCAAGTCGAACGGTAGCAGGTCTAGCTTGCTAGATGCTGACGAGTGGCGGACGGGTGAGGAATGCATAGGAATCTGCCTAGTAGTGGGGGATAACTTAGGGAAACTTAAGCTAATACCGCATAAGTCCTACGGGGGAAAGTGGGGGATCGCAAGACCTCACGCTATTAGATGAGCCTATGCCGGATTAGCTAGTTGGTAGGGTAAAGGCCTACCAAGGCGACGATCCGTAGCTGGTCTGAGAGGACGACCAGCCACACTGGGACTGAGACACGGCCCAGACTCCTACGGGAGGCAGCAGTGGGGAATATTGGACAATGGGGGCAACCCTGATCCAGCAATGCCGCGTGTGTGAAGAAGGCCTTAGGGTTGTAAAGCACTTTCAGTAG
>JACREF010000029.1 GCA_016218365.1 Gammaproteobacteria bacterium | reverse complement strand
GAATGGTACTTACTTAAGCGTTTTTGATAGGAGGTAGCCTGGGTTGAACGGAGTGAAACCCGGGTTTCGCTGTCGCTCAACCCAGGCTACCCGCCGGCTACCTCCTTAAGTAAGTGCCATTCCGCACAGATACCGTAATATATAGCCTGAGCGTCAAATCAACAATATTTATATGGGTTTTTTGCTCAGCGCAGCCGGTAGATGTCTTCCAGCTGCTCCAGCCCGGAGCAATCGACCTTCAGGTCTTCGAGGATACCGTCGTCGATGCTGTAGATCCAGCCATGGACGGTGACGTCCTGCTGGCGTTTCCAGGCATCCTGCAGGATGTTGCTGTGGCTGACATTGGCCACCTGCGACATGACGTTCAGTTCACACAGCCGGTCCTGGCGCGCCTGCTCATCGGGCAGACCGTTGATCTCGTCACGATTTTTCAGGTAGATGTCCTTGATGTTGCGGATCCAGGTATCGATCAGCCCCAGCTCCTTGTTGTGCAGCGCGGCCTTGATGCCGCCACAGCCATAGTGGCCGCAGACGATGATATGTTTGACCTTCAGCACATCGACGGCATATTGCAGCACCGACAGGCAGTTGAGGTCGGTATGCAGCACGATGTTGCCGACGTTGCGGTGGACGAACAGCTCGCCGGGCAGCAGCTTGACGATCTCGTTGGCCGGTACCCGGCTGTCGGAGCAGCCGATCCACAGGTATTCCGGGGCCTGCAGATGGGACAGCTTGGTGAAGAAATCCGGGTCGGACTCCTTGATGCGCCGTGCCCACAGCCGGTTATTGGCAAACAGGTGGTTCAGATCGGTCATCGTCAGGACATCACCGTGTTGTTAACATGGGCCTTAGTGTAACCGATGATTGCGGCGCTGTCCGGCATCGCCGATGCGGCCGGGTGGTTCTGCTACAATGACGCACTTTTCGAATCATTCAGGGCCAGTATGCGCATTGCGATGGGGGTTGAATATGCCGGCACGGCCTTCGCGGGCTGGCAGCTGCAGGACGGGGTGCGCACCGTGCAGGGCTGCGTCGAGCAGGCCTTGGCGACCGTGGCCGATCATCCGGTGCGGGTGTTCTGCGCCGGCCGCACCGATGCCGGGGTCCATGCCAGCGGCCAGGTGATCCATTTTGACAGTGAGGCGCTGCGCAGCCCGCGTGCGTGGGTGTTCGGTGCCAACGCCCACCTGCCGCCGGATGTCGCGATGCTGTGGGCGCAGCCGGTCAGCGACGAGTTCCATGCCCGCTATTCGGCCTTCCGTCGCAGCTATCGTTATGTGATCTTCAACCGGCCGATCCGGCCGTCATGGCAGCAGCCGCTGGTCAGCTGGGTGTATCGCCCGCTTGATGCACAACGCATGCAGCAGGCCGCCGACGCGCTGGTCGGTGAACATGATTTCTCGTCGTTCCGCGCCTATGCCTGCCAGGCCAAGAGTCCGGTCCGTACCGTTTATCGCTTGCAGGTGCAGCGCCACGGCGATCTGGTGCTGATCGACATCGAGGCCAATGCCTTTTTGCATCACATGGTGCGCAACATTGCCGGCGTGTTGATCGCGATCGGTGGCGGCGAGCAGCCGGCAGAGTGGGCGGCCGAGGTGCTGCAGCACCGTGACCGCCAGCTCGGCGGCGTCACCGCCGTGCCCGATGGCCTGTATCTGTGTGCGATCGAATATCCGCCACAGTTTGCAATCCCGCTGACCATGCCTGCGATGGATCTATCAGCGTTGGGTGGCTGACCTGTTGTCACGATTGGCAGTACACTGTTGCTAACCAGTCATCGGACCCCGTCATGTATACCCGGATCAAGATTTGTGGCATCACCCGTGTCGAGGACGCCTTGCTGGCCGCCAGCCTCGGCGCCGATGCGCTCGGCCTGGTGTTTTTTGCGCGCAGCCCGCGCCATGTGACGATCAGCCAGGCTGCCGAGATCGTGCATGCCTTGCCGCCGTTTGTCACGACGACGGGTCTGTTCGTCAATGCCGCCGAGGCTGAGATCCGCGCCGTGCTGGCGGCGCTGCCGCTGGACCTGTTGCAGTTCCATGGTGATGAGCGCGAGGGCGATTGTGTGAAATACGGCCGGCCCTATCTGAAGGCGATCCGGATGCAGGACGGCACCGATCTGCAGTCTGTGCAGTACGATTATCCGGCGGCCCGCGCGCTGCTGCTCGATGCCTATCGCCCCGGTGTCGCCGGCGGCACTGGCGATACCTTTGACTGGGCGCAGGTGCCGAGCGGGTTGAAAAGGCCTATAATCCTCGCCGGCGGGCTGGGTCCGGACAATGTTGCGGCGGCAATCCATACGGTGCGGCCGTATGCGGTGGATGTCAGCAGCGGTGTCGAGGCGGCCCCGGGCATCAAGGACCCGCAGCGGCTGCGTGCCTTCATCGAGCAGGTGCGTGGGTGCAGCTAATATTTCTTTCCATTGTGTAGTTTGAGACCATGACTGACTTTTCTGCTTACCCTGACCAGCGCGGCCATTTTGGCCCCTATGGCGGCATCTTTGTCGCCGAGACGCTGATGGCGCCGCTCGAGGCCTTGCGCATCGCCTATGAACAATGCCGGGCCGATCCGGCCTTTCATGCCGAACTGGACCGCGACCTGGCCCATTATGTCGGCCGGCCGTCGCCGCTGTACCATGCCGAGCGCTGGAGCCGGGAGCTGGGTGGCGCGCAGATCTATCTGAAACGCGAAGACCTCAATCATACCGGTGCGCACAAGGTCAACAACACCGTCGGTCAGGCCTTGCTGGCGCGGCGCATGGGCAAGACCCGGATCATCGCCGAGACCGGCGCCGGCCAGCACGGCGTGGCCTCGGCCACCGTCGCGGCGCGCCTCGGCATGCAGTGTGTCGTCTACATGGGCTCCGAGGACATCAAGCGCCAGGCGCTGAACGTCTACCGCATGCGGCTGCTCGGTGCCGAGGTGGTTGCCGTCGAATCGGGTTCCAAGACGCTGAAGGATGCGCTGAACGAGGCGATGCGTGACTGGGTGACCAATGTCGACAACACCTTTTATATCATCGGCACCGTCGCCGGCCCACACCCGTATCCGATGATGGTGCGGGATTTTCAGACCATCATCGGCCGTGAGGCGCGGGCGCAGTGCCTGGCGCAGGCTGGACGGCTGCCCGATGCGCTGGTGGCCTGTGTCGGCGGCGGTTCCAATGCCATCGGCCTGTTCCATCCGTTTCTCGCCGATGACTCGGTCAAGCTCTATGGTGTCGAGGCGGCCGGTGACGGCATCGCCAGCGGCCGACATGCCGCACCGCTGTGCGCTGGCACCCCCGGGGTGCTGCATGGCAACCGCACCTATCTGATGCAGGATGACGATGGTCAGATCATTGAGACCCATTCAATCTCGGCTGGCCTCGATTATCCCGGTGTCGGGCCGGAGCATGCCTGGCTGAAGGATTGCGGACGCGCCCACTATGTCGCGATCGACGACAACGAGGCGCTGGCGGCCTTCCACAGCCTGACCCGGCTCGAGGGCATCATGCCGGCATTGGAGTCCAGCCATGCATTGGCCTATGCGATGAAGCTGGCGCCGACGCTGGCCAAGGACCAGATCATCATCGTCAACCTGTCCGGGCGCGGCGACAAGGACATCCACACCGTGGCCTCGCGCGAGGGGATCCGGGTATGAGCAGGATCGCGACCCGTTTTGCCGAACTGGCCCAGCAACGCCGCAAGGGGCTGATCACGTTCATCACCGCCGGCGATCCGGCCCCGGCGGCGACGGTGCCGTTGCTGCATGCGATGGTGGCCGGCGGTGCCGACATCATCGAGGTCGGCGTGCCGTTCTCCGATCCGATGGCCGAGGGGCCGGTGATCCAGCGTGCCAGCGAACGGGCGCTGCGGCATCATGTCTCGCTGCATGATGTGCTGGCAATGGTCGCCGAGTTCCGGCGCACCGACACCCGCACGCCGGTGGTACTGATGGGCTATTTGAACCCGATCGAACATATGGGTTATCGCGCCTTTGCCGCGGCGGCACAGCAGGCTGGCGCCGATGGCGTGATCACCGTCGACCTCCCGCCGGAGGAAGGCGCGGAGTATATCGCCGCGTTGCGCGCGGCCAGACTGGACCCGGTCTTCCTGCTGGCGCCGACCAGCACCCCGGCGCGGATCCGGCAGATTGGTGCGCTGGCCAGTGGATTCGTCTACTATGTATCCTTAAAGGGCGTGACCGGCGCCTCGACCTTTGATCTGCAGTCGGTGGCCGGCAGTGTAGCGGCGATCCGCCGTGACATTCATCAGCCGCTGGCGGTCGGTTTTGGCATCAAGACGCCGCAGGTCGCGGCGCAGGCTGCGGCACTGGCCGATGCCGTGGTGATTGGCAGCGCCGTGGTCAGCATCATTGAACAGTGTGGTGCGGACAGTGGGCGCGCGATCACTGAAGTCACCGACTACCTGACGGCCATTCGCCAGGCAATCGATGCCGCGTGAGCGCGGAAGCGAGGGGGCGAGCGATGAATGAAAATGATACCACCGAGATTCGAGGCACCATGAGCTGGCTACAGAAACTGCTCCCGACCAAGATCAATACCGAGGGCAGCAAGAAACGTTCGATACCGGAAGGGCTGTGGACCAAATGCGAAGGCTGCGGACAGATCCTGTATCGCGGTGAGCTGGAGCGCAATCAGGAGGTCTGCCCCAAGTGCGACCATCACCACCGCATCGGTGCCCGCCGCCGACTCGAGGCCTTTCTCGATGCCGGCAATCGTCAGGAGATCGGCGATGAGATCGAGCCGGTCGATGCCTTGAAGTTCCGCGATTCAAAAAAATACAAGGACCGTTTGAGCCAGGCCCAGAAGGCGACCGGCGAGAAGGATGCACTGGTGGTCATGCAGGGGCAGCTGCTGGGCATGCCGGTGATCGCTGCGGCGTTTGAGTTCCGCTTCATGGGTGGCTCGATGGCCTCGGTGGTCGGCGAACGTTTCGTCCGTGCGGCGAATGCTGCGCTACAGAACAAGTGTCCGCTGCTGTGTTTCTCGGCCAGCGGCGGCGCGCGGATGCAGGAGGCGCTGGTGTCGCTGATGCAGATGGCCAAGACCAGTGCCGCGCTGGCGCGGCTGCGCGAGGCCGGGATTCCATTTGTGTCGGTGATGACCGATCCGACGATGGGCGGCGTGTCGGCCAGTCTGGCGATGCTCGGCGACATCAATGTCGCCGAACCCAAGGCGCTGATCGGGTTTGCCGGACCGCGCGTCATCGAGCAGACGGTGCGCGAGACGCTGCCGGAGGGTTTCCAGCGCAGTGAATTTCTGCTCGAACATGGCGCGCTGGACATGATCATCGATCGCCGCGAGCTGCGCCAGCGGCTGTCCGGCGTGCTGTCCATCCTGACCCGTCGGCCTGCCATCACCTCACCCTGAGGTGAGCTTCGGGAGCGGGGGCGGTCGCATGGTTACTCCGCCCGTACACCAGCACTGGAGCGTTGAGCAGTGGCTAGCCTGGCAGCAGCAGCTGCACCCGGCCGTTATCGAGCTGGGGCTGGAGCGCGTCAACGCGGTCTATCATCGGCTGCAGCTGCCGCGGCTGCCAGCGGTGATCACCGTTGCCGGCACCAATGGCAAGGGGTCCTGCGTTGCCTATCTGGACGCCATGCTGCGCGCCGCCGGCTATCGGGTCGGCAGCTATACCTCACCCCATCTGCTGCGCTACAACGAACGCATCACTGTCAATGGCGAGATGGTTGGCGATGAAGCGTTGTGCCAGGCCTTTGCCGCCGTTGAGGCAGCACGGGGAACGGTGCCACTGACCTATTTCGAGTTCGGCACGCTGGCGGCATTGCAGATCCTGGCCGCCGTGCCGCTGGACGTCATTGTGCTCGAGGTCGGACTCGGCGGCCGGCTCGATGCCGTCAATATCGTTGATGCCGAGGTGGCGGTCATCACGTCGATTGATCTCGACCATACCGACTGGCTGGGGCCGGACCGCGACAGCATCGCCGGTGAGAAGGCCGGCATCATGCGCCCCGGCCGTCCGGTGGTCAGCGGCGATCCGGCCCCGCCAGCGCGGCTGGCCGCGGAGGCAGAGCGGCGCGGCGCGCGGTTGCTGCAGCGCGGCAACGCCTTTGGCTGGCGGCGGCAGGGACATCAGCACTGGGAATGGTTTTCCGATCATCTACGGATGTCCGGTCTGCCGCTGCCGGCACTGGCCGGGCCGTTTCAGTTGGATAATGCCGCGACGGCGATCATGGCCGCGTTCACGCTGGCGCAGCGGCATGGGCTGCACCTGGAACAGCAACACATTGAGCAGGGGTTACGCGCGGTGATGCTGACGGCCCGTTGCCAGCATGTCGCCGCCGCGCCGGATGTGATGCTGGATGTCGGTCACAATCCCCATGCCGCCCGGGCCATCGCGCTGCACCTGGCCGAGCGTCCGGCGCGTGGCCGTACCCGGGCGGTGGTCGCGATGCTCGCCGACAAGGATTATCGCGGCTATCTGCAGGCGCTGTCGGCGGTGGTCGACGACTGGTATCCGGCGCAGGCCGCGTGTCCGCGTGCCGCCGCGGCCGCTCGGCTGCGTCAGGTGCTGACCGATTCCGGTCACACGGTTCACCATAGCGGTGATGAGGTCATGGCGGCCTGTCAGCGTGCATTGGCCGAGGCCGCGGCTGAGGACCGGGTCATCATCTGCGGTTCATTCTATACCGTGGCCGAGGCCTTGCCCGCGCTGCGGCAGTGGGTATCGCGGCGGCAAATGGAGTAGAATGCGCAGCATGACTGAACCGGGCGGCAGGCAGACAGCGGGACGCAGGCAGCGCATCGTCGGTGCCGTTGCACTGCTGATCCTCGGTGGTGCATTGCTGCTGGTTCTGTTCGATTATCGCCAGGACTACGGCAACATCATCGTCGCCAGCAACATCCCTCCCAAGCCGGATAATTTCCGCGTCGAGATCCTGAAGCTCGATGAGTTGCCGCCGCTTGAGGTCAGGCCGCCGGCCAAACCGGCAGAGCCGCCGCCACAAGGCATAGCAGCATCCGTGACAGCAGCGGCGCCTGCTGTCGAGCCGCCTGCCGTTGAAGAGGGTCCGCCGCCGCTGCCGGATGTCGCGGCGCTGCGCAAGGTGCTGCCCGAGATCCAGGCATCAGTCCAGGGCAGCGAGTCGAAGAAGGGTGACAAACGTCCGGTGACGCAAAAGCCGGCGTCCCGCCAGGCCACCGGTCTGCCACCGCCCAGCGCCTGGATGGTGCAGCTCGGCAGCTTTGACAGCGCGGCCAATGCCCGGGCATTGCGTGAACGGCTGCGCAGCAAGGGTTATGCGGCCTTCATCAAGAAGGGAAAAAACAATACCCGCCCGGTATACCGGGTGCAGATCGGTCCGGAGCTGGTGAAGAAGAATGCCGAACGGATCCGCGACGCGGTCAACGCCTCGTTTGGTGTCAAGGCCATGGTGGTGGTCTACCGATGAGCGGAGGTCATGCCAGGCCCCGGTCTGTGATAAAATGGGGCCCGCGGCGATGACCTGGCTCGATGGGTTGTTGCTGCTGGTGGTGGCAATCTCGGCGCTGTACGGTGTGTTGCGCGGCTTTGTGCGCGAGGTGTTGTCGCTGGTGGGCTGGGTCGTGTCAGCGTGGCTGGCAATCAGATATGCCCCGTGGGCGGCCAATCACCTGGCGTCACTGATCCCCGGCGCCGGCCTGCGTTACCTCGTTGCCTTTGCAGTGTTGTGTGGCACCACCCTGGTGGCCAGCGCAATCATTGCCCGCCTGGTCTCGCACCTGGTGACGCTGGGCGGGCTCGGCGGCATCGATCGTCTGGCCGGCGTGGTGTTCGGCGCGTTGCGTGGCATGGTGATGGCGATGCTGCTGCTGGCGGTCTTTGACATGACGCCATTGACACTGGATCCAGTCTGGCAGCAGTCGCACGCGGTGGCGTTGTTTGAGCCGCTGTGGCACTGGGCCATTGAGGCCACGCCATTGCAGGATCAGCTGGCTGTGTATCGCGGGATGTTATGGCAGTAGCGGGCGTTTACCAAAGGAGAGCATGACGGATGTGCGGTATTGTCGGGTTGGTTCAGAAGGGTCCGGTCAATCAGGCGATCTATGATGCGCTGACGGTGTTGCAGCACCGCGGTCAGGATGCGGCCGGGATCGTCACCTGTGAGGACAAGCGTTTCTTTCTGCGCAAGGATAATGGTCTGGCGCGTGATGTCTTCAATACCGCGCACATGATCAATCTGCACGGCAATGTCGGCATCGGCCATGTACGCTATCCGACCGCCGGTACCTCGACCTCGGCCGAGGCCCAGCCGTTTTATGTCAATTCTCCGTATGGCATCGCGCTGGCCCATAACGGCAATCTGGTCAATGCCGCCCAGCTCAAGCACGAACTGTTTCGCGAGGACCGGCGCCATATCAATACCGATTCCGATTCCGAGATCCTGCTCAATGTCTTTGCCCATGAGCTGCAGGCGCTGAACAAGCTGCGGATCGACGCGACGGACATCTTTGCAGCGGTCCGTCAGGTGCATCGGCGCTGCAGCGGCGGCTATGCGGCGATTGCCGTCATCACCGGTTATGGCGTTGTCGGTTTCCGTGATCCCTATGGCATCCGGCCGCTGGTGTTTGGCAAGCGTGATACCGATCAGGGTCCGGAGTATATGATCGCATCGGAGAGTGTGGCGCTGGATGTACTGGGTTTCCATCTGATCCGTGATGTCGCACCCGGCGAGGCCATCTACATCACGCTGGACGGCGAGCTGCATACCCAGCAGTGCGCCGACAATCCTCAGTATTCGCCCTGTATTTTCGAATACGTCTATCTGGCGCGTCCCGATTCCATCCTGGACGGGATTCCGGTGTATCGCGCCCGCTTGCGCATGGGCGAGCGACTGGCCGACAAGATCCGCCGCCTGTATCCGCGTCATGACATCGATGTTGTGATACCGATCCCGGACACCAGCCGTACCGCTGCACTGGCGCTGGCCACCTCGCTGGGGGTTGATTATCGCGAGGGCTTCATCAAGAACCGTTATATCGGTCGTACCTTCATCATGCCGGGACAGAAGGAGCGCAAGAAGTCGGTGCGCCAGAAGCTCAATGCCATCGAGCTGGAGTTCAAGGACAAGAACGTGTTGCTGGTTGATGACTCGATCGTGCGCGGCACCACCTCCGAGCAGATCGTCCAGCTGGCGCGCGAGGCCGGTGCCCGCAAGGTCTATTTCGCCTCGGCGGCGCCGCCGGTACGTTTTCCGAATGTCTATGGCATCGACATGCCGACGGTCGAGGAGCTGGTGGCCTACCAGCGCAGCGAGCAGGAGATTGCCAAGCTGATCGGCGCCGATCTGCTGATCTATCAGGATCTCGACGATCTGATCGCCTCGGTGCGCGAGGACAATCCGTCGATCACCCGCTTTGACACCTCATGTTTCAATGGTGAATATGTCACCGGCGACGTGCAGGGCGATTACCTGGCCTCGCTGGCCCGCAAGCGCTCGGACGATGCCAAGGGCAAACGGGCCAGTCGCAACGCCGATATCATCGATCTGCACAACTCGCAGTGACGGTTGACAGTGTGAGCGGCGCTTCTTAATATCAGGCTTTCAGTGCGCCGATTTGACTCAGCTTGCGGGCGCATAACAAATACAGCTAAACCGGGCCGGCTGCCGTACTGCAGCCCCAACTCGGCCCGCTGTCACATCTGTGAGAGGAGAGAGCATGAGTGATTCCGAGCAGGGTTCCTGGGGCATGGCCACCCGCGGGGTGCGCAGCGGGCAGCGTCGCACTGCCGAGGGTGAGCAGTCCGAACCGATCTTCACCACCTCCAGTTTTGTCTTTGCCAGTGCCGAGCAGGCCGCGGCGCGTTTTTCCGGGCAGCAGCCCGGCAATGTCTATTCGCGTTTTACCAACCCGACGGTGGCGATGTTCGAGCAGCGGCTGGCGGCGCTTGAGGAGGGCGAACGCTGCGTGGCCACGTCATCCGGCATGGCGGCGATCCTGGTGACCTGCATGGGGCTGCTGAAGGCCGGTGATCACATCGTTGCGTCCAGCGGCATCTTTGGCAGCACTGCAGTGTTGTTCAACAGCTATCTGGGGCGCTTTGCTGTCGACACCAGTTATGTGCCGTTGACCGATCTTGAGGCCTGGCGCGCGGCGTTGCGCCCGTCGACCCGGATGCTGTTTGTCGAGACGCCAGCCAATCCACTGGCACAGATCGTCGATCTGCGCGCGCTGTCGCAGGTGGCGCATGACCATCGCGCCGTGCTGGTGGTCGACAACACGGTGTGTACCGCGGCGTTGCAGCAGCCATTGCGCCATGGTGCCGACATCTCGTTGCTGTCGGCAACCAAATACATCGATGGCCAGGGACGCTGTCTGGGCGGCGCGGTGGTCGGCAGCCAGGCGCTGGTCGGCGAGCAGATCTACGGTTTTCTGCGCACCGCCGGCCCCTGCCTGAGCCCGTTCAATGCCTGGGTGTTGCTTAAAGGTCTGGAGACATTGCAGCTGCGGATGCGTGCCCACAGTGAAACCGCCTTGCAGCTGGCGCGCTGGATCGAGGGCCAGCCGGCGGTCGAACGGGTCTATTATGCCGGGCTGGAGACCCATCCCCAGCATCAGCTGGCGCGGCAGCAGCAGCGCGGCTTCGGCGGCCTGCTGGCGTTCGAGCTGCGCGGTGGTCGCGAGGCAGCGTGGCGCTTTATCAATGCGATGCGCTTGATCTCGGTGACGGCCAACCTCGGCGATGCCAAGACCACGATCACCCATCCGGCGACCACGACCCACGGCCGGCTGACGCCGGAGGCGCGGGCCGCCGCCGGCATCCGTGACAATCTGGTGCGCATCGCGGTGGGGCTGGAGGACGTCGCCGACCTGCAGCGCGATCTGCAGCGCGGTTTCGCCGCGCTGGGCTGAGCCCCGGCCACAAGATGCCGCCGCACACCGGGGCGCAAGTGTCTTCATTGCGCGAGGACATGCTGACGGTCTACCGGGCGGCGTTGACGGCGGTAGAGGGTCGCGCGGCCGTCATCACGGCCTTGTCTGCACAACCGTTGCCGCCGGGCCCGCTGGCGGTGATTGCGCTGGGCAAGGCGGCGCAAGCGATGGCAGAGGGCGCCGAGGCCGTGCTCGGGGAGCGCATCGCGGCGCTGCTGGTCGTCAGCTGCCATGGGTACACGGCTGCCGCGCGGCTGCCGCAGGCGATCATGATCGAGGCTGGACATCCGCTGCCTGATCACTACAGTCTGCAGGCCGGACAGCAGCTGCTGCAGTTCATCGCCGACACTGCACCCGACATGCCGCTGCTGTTTCTGATCTCCGGTGGCAGTTCGGCACTGGTCGAGGTGTTGCCGCCGGGGGTCACGCTGGACGATCTGCAGCGCGCCAACCGCTGGCTGCTGGGTTCGGGCCTCGCTATTCATCAGCTCAACCGGGTGCGCAAGGCCTTGTCGATGATCAAGGGCGGACGGTTATTGTCACAGCTGACAGACCGGCGCTGCCATGCCTTGCTGATGTCCGACGTGGCGGGGGACGACCCGGCGGTCATTGGTTCCGGCCTGTTGTTTGCCGATGCCCCGGCGCCGTTGCCGCCAGGTGTGCCGGACTGGCTGCAGCACATGGTGCCGGCAGCATCGCCGCCGTTGCATCAACGGCAGCCGGTGACGTGGCAGATCGTTATGGATCCGCGACGGGCCCGGCGTGCCGCCAGCGCTGCGGCGCAGGGCCTCGGTTATCGGGTGCTGCAACATGACACCGTGCTGACAGCCGACGTTACCGAGGTTGCAGCGACCGTGGCCGAGGCGCTGGCAGCGGGGCCTGATATCATCCATGTCTGGAGTGCTGAACCCACCGTCTGCCTGCCGCCGGTCCCGGGGCAGGGCGGCCGCTGTCAGGCGCTGGCGCTGGAGGTGGCAGGACGCTGTCAGGGCCGCGACCTTGTGCTGCTGGCAGGCGCCACCGATGGCAGCGACGGTGGTGCCGAGGTCGCCGGGGCGCTGGTCGATGGCCGGAGCGTCGCGCGCGGCGCACGACAGGGGCTGGACTGGCAACAGTGTCTGCGCCAGGCCGACAGCGGCCGCTATCTTGCTGCAAGCGGGGACCTGATCGGCACCGGGCCCACCGGCAGCAATGTGCTGGATCTGGTCCTCGGATACAGCCGCAGTGTATGATGCGTGGGATGTCCAGCCCGCTGTTGAGATAGCACCGGGCAGCAGATATGGGGAACGCATTGAAACATCTTATCTGGCCGTTACTGGCCCTGTTGTCTTCGATGGCAGCTGCCTCGGCCCGGGCCGAGGTCGTCGTTGTGGGCAACCTGTCGATGTCGGCGGATGCCCTGAGTCAGGAGGAGGTCAAGGAGTTCTACCTTGGCAAGCTGCAGAGGATGGGGGACGGGGTTGCGGTCGAGGTCATTGACCTGCCGGACGGCAATGACACCCGTGACGAATTCTATCTGAAGGCCATGGGCAAGACCTCAAATCAGATCAAGGCCTATTGGGCGAAGCGGGTCTTTACCGGCAAGGGTGCCCCGTTGCGCACGCTGCCGCACGACCTGGCGGTGATGAAATGGGTGGCAGCCAAGGTCGGGCGTATCGGTTATGTCGATGCCAACGTGGCAGATGATTCGGTCAAGGTCTTGTTAAGGTTGCCCTGATCAATTATTGGTTTGTCGTCAGTACACAGCATGCTGGGAGTGTCTTTTATGAAGTGGATCGGGGGCGGGCTGACAGGTGGCAGGGTAGCGGTGCTGGCCGTGCTGCTGGGTGGAATAGCCCCGGTAGGCGCCGAGCCTAATATCGGAATCTTTGGCGATGTCGGCTGGGCCGACCGCAGTGCCTTGGGTAAGGCCAGCCAGTTTGGTCTCGGGGCCTTGTCGGTCTATGTCCATGACCAGATGGATGACCGGACCGAAGGCTTTTTCGAGTATGTACTGGAAGGTGATGGTGCAGCATTGAACGGCGACCTGGAGCGTTTGTATATCAAGCGCTCTGTTGGCAAGGACCTGCGTTTCGGCATCGGGCGCTTTCACTCGCCGATCGGTTTCTGGAACAACCATTATCATCATGGCGTGCTGATGCAGGATACCGTGTCACGCCCCGCCTTCCTGGAGTTTGAGGACAATGCCACGGCCGTGCTGCCGACACATGCCATCGGTGCATCGCTGGAGGGTGAGGCGGGCGCGGTCGGGTATGAGTTGTCGCTGGCGAACACCGTCTTTATCGATACCGCTGCGCCGATTGCGGAGCGGACACTGGGCGTGGGTAACTTCTTTGATATGGCCGATGACAAGGCGCTGTATGCCCGCGTCAGCCATGAATATGACGATAGCGGCGCCCATATCGGGGTGTCGTATCTGTACAATCCGATTGTCGAAGGGGCTGTGCTAGGTGGTGTTGATGGCGGTTCCAAGGGGCAGGGCCAGTTGCTGGTCGAGCAGACAGTGATCGGGGTCGATGGGCGTTATGAGCATCAGGGTTTCAGCCTGATGGGCGAGTATTTCCAGATTTCTAATGATGCTGAGGCGGGTGTTGGCGATGGTGGCAGTCACCGGTCAACGGCCTATTATCTGCAGGCTGGATATCGGGTGGCCGAGCGTCTGTTGCCAACCTATCGCTTTGAATCGCTGGTGTTTGATGCCCAGGACGGCTTTTACACCATGCTGGGGCGTGAGGAATATACCGCCCATGTCATGGCGCTGCGTTATGAGTTCGATGACAGTAATGCGATGATCCTTGAGTACCGGGCCAGCGACGGTATCGCGCCGGCCGCCAATCCGGCCCAGGGGGACAGCATCAAGCTCAACTGGTCGTTTTTGCTGCTGTAATAGCGGTGCGCCGGGCGGTCCAGGTTCGTGCCTGAGGCTAACCTGGGCCACTGACGGCTTTTCAACAGCCGGCTAACAAGTTAAAATAACTGCTAATTTTTACCAGTCGCGGGCCCCACCCCATGGGCCCGTGTTCGTTTCTGAATCTGTAACCAATCCCTGGAGTATTTACGATGGCTATTGAGCGTACCCTATCGATCATCAAACCCGATGCCGTGGCAAAGAATGTCATCGGCGAGATCTATGCCCGCTTTGAAAAGGCCGGCCTGAAGATCGTCGCCGCCCGGATGGCGCAGCTGACCCGCGCGCAGGCTGAAGGTTTTTATGCCGTGCACCGTGAGCGCCCGTTCTTCAACGATCTGGTCAAGTTCATGATCTCCGGTCCGGTGATGATCCAGGTGCTGGAAGGCGACAATGCCATTGCCCGTCATCGCGACATCATGGGCGCGACCAATCCGAAGAACGCGGCACCGGGCACCATCCGCGCTGATTTCGCCAACAGTATCGATGAGAATGCGGTCCATGGTTCGGACGGCGCCGACACCGCCCGGGTCGAGATCGGCTATTTCTTTGCCGATGTCGATCTGTGTCCACGCTCCCGGTGAGGTCACTTGACTGACACGCGCAAGATCAATCTGCTGGACCTGAACCGGCAGGACATGGGGGCCTTCTTCGTCAATCAGGGCGAGAAGGCCTTCCGTGCCTCTCAGCTGCTGAAATGGCTGCACCAGCAGGGGAGCGCTGATTTTGCCGGAATGACCAATCTGAGCAAGGCGCTGCGCGATCGCCTCGAACAGGTCGCCGAGGTCAGGATGCCGGAGATCGTCACTGCCCAGCATTCTGCCGATGGCACGCGCAAATGGCTGCTGCGTCTGGAGGATGGCAACTGTATCGAGACGGTGTTCATCCCCGAGGATGATCGCGGCACCTTGTGCATCTCATCACAGGTCGGCTGCTCGCTGAATTGCAGCTTCTGCTCGACGGCGCGCCAGGGTTATAACCGCAATCTGACGGTCGGCGAGATCATCGCCCAGCTGCGGGTCGCCTGTCTCGAGCTCGGTCTGCCACAGGCTGACAGTCGTGTGATCTCCAATGTCGTGATGATGGGCATGGGCGAGCCGTTGCTGAACTTTGATAATGTGGTCCGGGCCATGGACCTGATGATGGATGATTTCGCCTACGGCCTGTCGAAGCGGCGCGTGACCCTGAGCACCGCCGGCATCGTACCGGCGATCTATCAGCTGCGTGATGCCTGTGATGTCTCGCTGGCCGTGTCGCTGCATGCGCCGAGTGATGCGCTGCGTGACGAACTGGTGCCGGTCAATCGCAAATACCCGATCGCCGAGCTGATGCAGGCCTGTCGTGATTATGCCGCGACGGCGCCGCGGCGCCGTATCACCTTTGAATATGTGATGCTGCAGGGCATCAATGACAGCCTGGAGCATGCGCGGCAGCTGGTGCAGGTGCTGCGTGATGTGCCATCGAAGCTGAACCTGATCCCGTTCAACCCGTTTCCGGGGTCGCCGTACCAGGTGTCGCCGCGCGAGGTCATCGACCGGTTCCGCGATCTGGTGCTGGACGCCGGTATCGTGACCGTGACCCGCAGGACCCGCGGTGATGACATCGATGCCGCATGCGGCCAGCTGGCCGGCAAGGTGCAGGATCGCACCCGGCGCAGTCACCGCTTCATTGTTCCGGAGACACGGCTGCAATGAATAGGATCGCAGCCGTGATCGTGAGCTGTATGCTGGCCGCCTGCAGCAGTGCGCCACCGCCGTTGCCCGGCAGTGAGGAAAAACCGTCTTCGGCCAGCATCAATGCCCAGCTCGGCCTGTCGTATATGAAGGCGGGCAACCTGGAGGTGGCCGAGGTCAAACTGCTGCGCGCGCTGGCGCAGGATCCGGAGCTGGTCGAGACCTATCAGTATCTGGCGGAGTTGTACAGCCAGAAGGGGATGTACACCGAGGCCGAGGATTATTATCGTCAGGCCCTGCGGCGCGCACCGCAAGATGCCAGCGCGTTGAATAATTACGGGGCCTTTCTGTGCGGGCGCGGCCGTTACCAGGAGGCCGAACGTCAGTTCCTGAAGGCGGTCGACGTGCCTGGTTACCGGCAGCGTGACGAGGCGCTGGAGAATGCCGCCCTGTGTATGATGCGAGTGCCGGACGCCGCACGCGCCGAGCAGCATCTGCGGCAGGCGGTGAGCCTGAATCCGCGACGGGGCCGTTCATTGTTATTGCTGGCGCAGCTCAGCTTTGATCATGGCGATCTGCCGGCAGCGCAAAGCTATCTGAACAGCCTGGGCAAGGTCGCTGCACCGTCACCGGAATCCTTGTGGCTCGGTGTCCGGGTGGCCAGCAGGCTGGGCGAGACCAAACAGGCGCGGGAGCTGGCAGAGCAGTTGAAACAGCAGTTTCCTGAGTCTGCAGAATCAAAGCGGCTGGGGATGTCACCCAGGCAATGACGGGCAGCGAGCGGAGGGGCAGGCCGGGATGAAATCTCAGGTACAGATTATACGTCGCCGTTCCCGGCAGATCCGGGTCGGTGCAGTGGCGGTGGGTGGTGATGCGCCGATCGCGGTGCAGAGTATGACCAATACACCGACCGAGGATGTGGCGGCGACGGTGGCGCAGATTCAGGCCCTGCAACGCGCCGGGGCCGACATCGTGCGGGTGTCGGTGCCGTCGCTGGAGGCGGCCGAGGCCTTTGGCCAGATCCGCCGCCAGGTCGAGATCCCGCTGGTCACCGACATCCATTTCGACTACAAGATCGCGCTGCGCGTCGCCGAACTCGGCGCCGACTGTTTGCGGATCAACCCTGGTAACATCGGGCGCGAGGACCGGGTGCGGGCGGTGGTCGACAGCGCCCGCGATCATGGCATCCCGATCCGCATCGGTGTCAATGCCGGTTCGCTGGAAAAGGAGCTGCAGCGCAAATACGGCGAGCCGACCGCGCAGGCGCTGGTCGAGTCGGCGTTGCGTCACATCGACATCCTCGATCGCCTGGACTTTCATGAATTCAAGGTCAGCCTGAAGGCCTCCGAGGTGTTCATGACCGTGGCCGCCTACCGCCAGCTGGCGTCGCAGATCGAGCAGCCCTTGCATCTGGGTATCACCGAGGCCGGTGCATTGCGTTCTGGCACCGTCAAGTCATCGATCGGGCTCGGCATGTTGCTGGCCGAGGGCATCGGTGACACGATACGGATCTCGCTGGCCGCCGATCCGGTCGAGGAGGTCAAGGTCGGTTTTGATATCCTGAAGAGCCTGCATCTGCGCAGCAAGGGCGTGAACCTGGTGGCCTGTCCGTCGTGTTCACGGCAACGCTTTGATGTCATCAGCACCGTCAATGCGCTGGAGGCGCGGCTGGAGGACATCGTCGAACCGATCGATGTCGCTGTCATCGGCTGCGTGGTCAATGGTCCGGGCGAGGCGCGCGAGGCCCAGGTAGGCCTGACCGGTGGTGAGCCGAACCTGCTGTATATCGATGGCAAACCCGAGCGCAAACTGGAACAGGACGGGCTGGTCGATGAGCTGGAACGGGTGATCCGCGAACAGATCCGGCGCCGGCAAGCCGGTGGCGAGCGGCCAGCTACCGAGCATCGGGTGGCGATAGAGGACATCGTATCCCCGGTTTGATCCGGTGGAGCGGTACAGATACCTTGAAAGGTTGACAACGTGGCACACAATATTCAGGCGATACGCGGCATGCATGACCTGCTGCCCGACGCGACGCCGGCCTGGCAGACGCTGGAGGCGGCCTGGCGCGCGTTGATGGCGGCCTATGCCTACGATGAGATCCGCATGCCGCTGGTCGAGAAGACCGAGCTGTTCATCCGCACCATCGGTGAGGTTACCGACATCGTCGAGAAGGAGATGTATACCTTCGAGGATCGCAATGGCGACAGCCTGAGCCTGCGGCCGGAAGGCACGGCCAGCTGTGTGCGGGCCTGTATCGAAGGCGGGCTGCTGCATAACCAGGAGCAACGGCTGTGGTATGGCGGCCCGATGTTCCGCCATGAGCGGCCGCAGAAGGGGCGCTATCGTCAGTTTCACCAGTTCGGTGTCGAGGCCTTCGGGTTTGCCGGGCCGGACATCGAGGCCGAGATGATCCTGATGACGGCGCGGCTGTGGCGCCGCCTCGGCCTGCAGGACGTGCTTGAACTGCAGCTCAATTCGCTGGGCAGTGCGGTGGCGCGCAGTGACTATCGCGAGAAGCTGGTGGCCTATCTGCTGGCGCATCATGCACAGCTTGATGAAGACAGCCTGCGCCGGCTGCACAGCAATCCGTTGCGGATCCTCGACAGCAAGAACCCGGCGCTGCAGTCGCTGATCGAAGGGGCGCCGCGCCTTGGCGATCATCTGGATCATGAGGCGCGGGAGCATTTCGATCAGTTGTGCGCGCTGCTTGAGGCCGCCGGTGTACGCTATCGTATCAATCCGCGGCTGGTACGGGGCCTGGATTATTATCAAAAGACCGTGTTTGAATGGGTGACCACCCGGCTCGGCGCCCAGGGTACAGTATGTGCCGGCGGGCGCTATGACGGTCTGGTCGAACAACTGGGGGGGCGGCCGACGCCGGCCGCCGGCTTTGCCCTCGGCATCGAGCGGCTGCTGGCGCTGGTGCTGGAGCAGGGCAGTGTGGCGGATCATGGTGCGCCGCATGCCTATCTGGTGATGGTAGGCGCGGCGGCTGAGCGTCATGGCCTGTTGCTGGCCGAGCGTCTGCGCGACCAGTTGCCGGTACTGCGGCTCAGGGTTCATTGTGGCGGCGGCGGGTTCAAAAACCAGCTCAAGCGAGCCGATCGCTGCGGCGCCGCGCTGGCGCTGGTGCTGGGTGAAGACGAGCTGCGTGATGGCAAGACAGCCATCAAATACCTGCGCGAGGAGCGGCCCCAGCTGGCCCTGGCACAGGACGAATTGCTGCGCCACCTGACGGCGTGGCTGGATACTGCAAACGTGAAGTAGAGCGAGGGTGAACAATGTCGGATTTTGAAACAGAAGAGCAACAACTCGAAGAACTGAAGAAGTGGTGGCGCGACAATCACAAGATCGTCATCGTCGGCACCCTGCTGGGGTTTGCCGCGGTATTTGGTTACCGGGGCTGGCAGGGTTATCAGGAGAGCCAGCGCCAGGCGGCCTCGCAGATCTACAGCGAACTCGGCAATGCCTTGAAGGAGAATCGCACCCAGTCAGTCCTGCAGATTGGTGGTACGCTGGTCAGCAAGTATCCACGCTCCAATTATGCAGCATTGGCCGCGCTGGCGATGGCCAGGGTCTATGTCGATGGCAACGACCTGGGCGCCGCGCACGCCAAGCTGCAGTGGGTGGTGGACAACTGTGACCAACCGGATATCGAGATCACTGCGCGCCTGCGTCTGGCCCGAGTGCTGGTCGCCGAGGGCAAGCCGAACCTGGCCGTGCCATTATTGACCGAGATCAAGACCGATGCCTTCCGCGCGGTGTTGCAGGAGACGCTTGGTGATGTGTATCACGCCATGCATCAGCCCCAGCAGGCCAGGCAGGCCTACACTGCGGCACTGCAGGCGTTGCAGCCCGAAGACAACCGTACCCTGTTGCAGATGAAGCTTGATAACCTTGGCAGTTGATATGGCGATGAGAGCCCTGGTATTGATGGCGCTGGTGGTGCTGAGCGGTTGTGCCACGGATGGTGAGGAGGTGCTGAAGCCGGCGCAGCTGGAAAAGTTCACGCCGACCGTTGCGGTGGATGTGGTCTGGCAGGCCAAGTATGCGCTGAAATCTCCCCAGCAGGATCTGCGTCTGGTGCCGTCCCTGACGGCAGACCGGCTGGTCGTGGTTGAGCCGGCCGGGCGGCTGGTGGCGCTGGACTGGCGCAGTGGTGCCCGCGTATGGGCCACTGACCTTGGCATGCCGCTCAGCGCCGGTGTCGGCAGTGGTGGCGGCTTGCTGGTGGCAGGCACCTTGAATGGTGATGTGTTTGCCGTCAACGAAGACGGGCAGTTACGCTGGCACAGCGTGTTGTCCTCATCGATCCTGTCGGCGCCGGTGGTGGCGCAGAACAGTGTCGTGGTGCGCACGGCCGACGGGGGGATACATGCGCTGGATGCCGTCAGTGGTCGTCAGTTGTGGCAGGAAGAAGGCAATGAACCGGCCTTGACCTTGTACAGCGAAGGCCGGCCGCTGGTCAGTGGCGAGCAGTTGCTGGTTGGCACGTCCAGCGGCAGGATGGTGGCGCTGTCGCTGGGTGATGGTCGGCAACAATGGGAAACGGTGGTGGCGGCGCCGCAGGGGCGTTCCGAGCTGGAGCGGGTCGTTGATGTCGATGCCGATCCGCTGTTGTTTGATGGCATGTTGTATGCCAGCGCCTTCCAGGGGCGTACTGTAGCCATCAGCCCGGTGAGCGGCAGGCTGGTCTGGACCAGCGATGTTGCAACCCATGTCGGCATGGCTGCGGATGACAAGACGCTGTATCTGGGCAGTAACAATGACACCCTGTGGGCGCTGGAGCGCAGCACCGGCAGTGTCATGTGGAAGCAGGAGGATCTGCTGCATCGCCAGCTCAGTCCACCGCTGGTGGCTCATGATCTGCTGGTAGTGGGGGATGGCGAAGGGTATCTGCATGTGCTGTCTGCTGTCGATGGTCATATGGTGGGCCGCTATCGTCTGGGCAGAAGACCGATCACCGCACGCCCGTTGTTGGCCGATGACCGGATCTATGTCATGGATCAGGCGGGGCATGTTGCAGCACTGAGACTCACCAGGCATTGATCTGCGGCTGACGGGACTGTTTCCCGTCAGCACTGTATATGGGACGCTAGTAATGAAACCTGTGATTGCGCTGATCGGTCGTCCCAATGTCGGCAAGTCCACGTTGTTCAATTTCCTGACCCGGTCGCGTAATGCGCTGGTAGCTGATCTGCCTGGCCTGACCCGTGACCGTATCTATGGTGTGGGGCGGGTCGGTGATCGCCCGTACATCGTCATCGATACCGGCGGGCTGACCGAGGAGCATGGCGGCATCGAGCGCCAGATGGACCTGCAGGTCGCGCAGGCCATCGAAGAGGCCAGTGTGCTGTTGTTCCTGGTCGATGGCCGTGCCGGGCTGACGCCGGCCGATCAATCGATCCTGCGGCTGTTGCGCAGCAGTGGCAAGCGTATCGTGCTGGTGGTCAATAAATCGGAAGGGCGTGACCCGGCCATGACCAGCGCCGATTTTGTCGAGCTGGGCATCCATGAACTGCATGTGATCTCGGCGGCGCATGGCGATAACGTGTCGCAGATGATCCATGATGTGCTGGCATCCTTGCCAGGCGCTACGGATGGAGAGCTTGATGCAGAGGAACAGTATCCGGGGATCCGCATCGCCATCGTTGGCCGCCCCAATGTCGGCAAGTCGACGCTGGTCAACCGCCTGCTGGGCGAGGACCGGGTCATTGCATTCAATGAGCCGGGTACCACCCGCGACAGCATCGCGATCCCCTTTGAGCGCGATGGCACTCAATACACGCTGATCGATACCGCCGGCATCCGGCGCCGCTCCCGTGTCGACGATATGATCGAGAAGTTCAGCATCGTCAAGACGCTGCAGGCGATCAGTATTGCCCATGTGGTGGTGATGGTGCTTGATGCCCGGCAGGGGATCTCCGATCAGGATGCCCACCTGCTCGGCCTGGTGCTGGAGAATGGCAAGGCGCTGGTGCTGGGCATCAATAAATGGGATGGCCTGACCCAGGATGCGCGCGACGCCATCCGCAGCGAGCTGGAGCGGAGGCTGGACTTTATTTCGTTTGCGCCGTTGCATTTCATCTCGGCGTTACATGGCAGCGGTGTCGGTGAGCTGATGCGCTCGGTCGACCGGTCGTATGCCGCCGCCGGTCTGTCGATGGCGACGCCGGAATTGACCCGGCTGCTCGAGCAGGCGATCGCCCAGCATCAGCCGCCGCTGGTGCATGGCCGGCGCATCAAGCTGCGTTATGCCCATCAGGGGGGGGCGTTCCCGCCCGTGATCGTCATCCATGGCAATCAGACCGCCGAGGTACCGGGCGCCTACCGTCGTTATCTGGAGAATTTTTTCCGCGAGCGTCTCGATATCATCGGCACGCCGATCCGTATCGAGTTCAAGAGCGGTGACAACCCGTTCAAGGGGCGCCGCAATGTCCTGACCACGCGCCAGCTGCAGCGGCGCAAGCGTTTCAAGAAGATGCTGAAAAAGAGGACCTGACCCGGGTCGTTATGGTGCCGCGGCACCCGTTGCCTGTGCAACGCTGTCATTCAGCACCAGCACCGGATCGATACGGGTATTGTTGAGGCTGACGCTCCAGTGCAGATGGGCGCCGGTGGCACGACCGGTCTTGCCAACCTGCCCCAGGATTTCACCGGGTTTGATCCGTTGACCTTTCTTGACTGCAATCTTGCTCAGATGGCAGTACATGGTGATCAGGCCCTGGCCGTGATCGATGAATACCGATTTGCCATTGAAGAAATAATCGCCGGTGTTGATGACGGTGCCAGTGGCCGGGGCCTGAATCGGGGTGCCCTCGCTGGCGGCGATGTCCATGCCGCTGTGCGGGTTGCGCGCCTCGCCATTGAAGATGCGACGCAGTCCGAACGAGCTGCTGCGTTCACCCGGCAGCGGTGCCGCCATCCTGAGCGGGATATCGCTGGCATCGCTCCAGTGGCGGAATGCAGCCTGAATAATCTTTGCTTCACGCTCGATGCGCGCCAGCTCCTTTTTGCTGGGATGGACATGCCTTTCCTCAACCGTCAGGCGTTGGGTCGGATAGCTCTTGTCGACGATGGTGAAATCCAACTGGCGTTGCTGCCCCTGTTCATCGATGACGACGTGTTGTGGTCCGGGTGCGGCTGATAACGGTATGCCGACCACCGCATACCAGCGCTGGTCATTGGCAACCAGCATCACCCGCTGCTCATTGTAGAAGACGCGGGTGGTGGCCGGATCGATACCCGTCAGTGGCAGGATGACGATACCGCCGGGCACCGCGGCCTCGGTGGGCAGCTCGCTGGCCTGCAGCAGGCAGGATGCCAGCAGGGCCAGCGTATACAGAACAGTTCTAGCTTTCATGGGTAGCGGTCACGGTGCTGATAAACCTGCCTTCGGCCAGTTGTGTCTCAACGGCGGCCCCGATGTGCAGTGTATGCGCCTGACGCACGATCTGCCGCTGCGGCAGGGTGCGCACTATGGCATAACCGCGCCCCAGTGTGGCCAGAGGGCTGATGGCATCCAGCGCACGTCCCAGCGCCGACAGCTGGTGGCGGCGCGTCCTGAGCTGCTGGCCAACCAGCAATGTCAGCTGGCGCTGCAGCGCGCTGAACCGGTCATGGTAGTTGTCGATACGGTGTTGCGGGTTGTGGCGCTGCAGGCCGGCCGCGGTGGTGTTGAGTTGCGCCAGGCGCTGGCGCAACGTCTGCTGCAGGCTGCGCACCATGCGGGCTTCGAGCTGGTCGAGGTGTTGCATCTGTGCCTGCAGCCGGTGACCAGGATGCTGGCGCTGCAGCCGGCCCAGCAGCCAGCGCTGACGCTGGGCCGACCCGGCCAGGTGGTGGCGGATCTGGCGTGACAGCCGGTGTTCGATCTGCGTCAGTGTCTGCAGCCAGCTATGGCGATCCGGCACCACCAGCTCGGCCGCGCCGCTGGGTGTCGGCGCCCGCAGGTCGGCGACGAAGTCGGCGATGGTGACATCGGTCTCATGGCCGACCGCCGACACCAGTGGCAGCGGGCAGCGCTGGATGGCGCGGGCGACGGCCTCTTCGTTGAAGGCCCACAGGTCCTCCAGCGAACCGCCCCCCCGGGCCAGGATCAACACATCGCATTCCTGGCGTGACCCGGCCAGGTCGATCATCCGCGCGATGTCGCGGGCGGCGCCCTTGCCCTGGACCGGGACCGGATAGAGGACGACCGGGATCGCCGGGAAACGCCGGCGCAGGATCGTCAGCATGTCCTGGATCACGGCGCCGGTGGGCGAGGTGATCAGGCCGATCTGTCGGGGCAGCGCCGGCAACGGCCGCTTGGTGTCGGCGGCAAACAGCCCCTCGGTGGCCAGCCTGGCCTTCAGCTCCTCGAAGGCGCGCCGCAGCGCCCCGTCGCCAGCCTCTTCCATATGTTCAACGATCAGCTGGTAGTCGCCGCGCGGTTCATACAGGCTGATCCGGCCCCGTACCAGCACCTGCATGCCATGGGCCGGGTTGGCGCGCAGCAGCTGGTTGCGGCCCTTGAACATCGCGCAGCGGACCTGGGCATCGGCATCCTTCAGCGTGAAATACAGATGCCCGGAGCTGGGACGGGCCAGGTTCGAGATCTCGCCGCTGACCCAGATTGACGGGAATTCACCTTCAATCAGCAGCCTGACGCTGCAATTCAGCTGGGAAACAGTGAAAATCTTTTTCTGCGGAACGATATCCATGCCTGGGTTGTCAGAGCTCATGGCCGTCATCATAGCCGATGATGCGGGAATGGCCAAAGGGCGGTTTGCCGCGGTTTACGGCAGGCGGCCAACGAGTTAATATAGAAGGTTATTTTATCTGTGCAGGTGGGAGTTTCGTATGCGTATTGCCCAGGATGCCCTGACGTTTGATGATGTGCTGCTGATCCCGGACCATTCGCTGGTCATGCCCAAGGAGGTCAGCCTGCGGACCCAGCTGACCCGCTCCATCAAGATGAACATCCCGTTGCTGTCGGCGGCGATGGATACCGTGACCGAGGCACGGCTGGCGATCGCGCTGGCCCAGGAAGGCGGGGTCGGGATCATCCACAAGAACATGACCATTGACCAGCAGGCGGCCGAGGTGTTGCGGGTCAAGAAATATGAAAGCGGTGTCATCAAGAGCCCGATCACCGTGTCGCCGGACACCAGTATCCGCCAGGTGCTGGATCTGACCCGCGCCTACAACATCTCCGGGGTGCCGGTGGTGCAAGGCGCAGATGAGCTGGTTGGTATCGTGACCCGGCGTGACCTGCGTTTCGAGACGCGTTATGACAGCCCGGTCTCCAATATCATGACGCCGAAGGAGCGGCTGGTGACGGTGGAGGAAGGCGCAACCCGCGAGCAGGTCGTGGCGTTGCTGCACAAACATCGCATCGAGAAGGTGCTGGTCGTCAACAAGGCCTTCCAGCTGCGCGGCATGATCACGGTCAAGGATATCCAGAAGTCATCCGATTTCCCGAATGCCTGCAAGGACAGTCAGGGCCGGCTGCGCGTCGGGGCGGCGATCGGCACCGATATGGATGAGCGGGCCGCGGCGCTGATCGAAGCCGGGGTCGATGTCATCATCGTCGATACCGCCCACGGCCATTCGCAGAAGGTGCTGGACAAGGTGGCATGGGTCAAGCAGCGTTATCCGAAGGTCCAGGTCATTGGCGGCAATATTGCCACCGCCGAGGCGGCGCTGGCGCTGGCCGATGCCGGCGCCGATGCGGTCAAGGTTGGCATTGGTCCGGGATCGATCTGCACCACCCGTATCGTCACCGGGGTCGGTGTGCCGCAGATCACTGCGATCTCGAATGTGGCCCAGGCGCTGCAGGGCAAGGGTATCCCGCTGATCGCCGATGGCGGCATCCGTTTTTCCGGCGACATCGCCAAGGCCATCGTCGCCGGCGCGCATTCAGTGATGATCGGTGGCATGTTTGCCGGTACCGAGGAATCACCGGGTGAGGTCGAGTTGTATCAAGGGCGCTCGTACAAGGCCTACCGCGGCATGGGGTCGCTGGGGGCGATGGCCGCGAAGAACGGCTCCAGTGACCGCTATTTCCAGGAAGGCGGCGAGGCCGAGAAACTGGTGCCGGAGGGCATCGAGGGCCGGGTGCCGTACAAGGGTGGCATGCTGGCGATCGTGCATCAGATGATGGGTGGCCTGCGTGCCAGCATGGGGTATACCGGTTGCCAGGACATCGAGGAGATGCGCAGCAAACCGCGTTTTGTCCGTGTCACCGGTGCCGGCATGAAGGAGAGTCACGTGCATGACGTGACGATCACCAAAGAGCCACCGAATTACCGGATCGACTGACGGCTGACAAAATTACTACTCAAACTGCCGGGTTTGCCCGGCAGTTTGGTTTAAGCAATGGGGAGAACGCCTTGGCGAAACAGAACATTCATCGTGATCGTATCCTGATCCTCGATTTCGGCTCGCAATATACCCAGCTGATCGCGCGCCGGGTGCGTGAGGCCGGCGTCTATTCGGAGATCATGCCCTGGGATATCGATGAGCAATCGGTCAGGGAGTTTAAGGCCAAGGGCATCATCCTGTCCGGAGGCCCGGAGACGGTCACCAATCCTGATGATGCGCCGTATGCCCCGCCGTGTGTGTTTGAGCTCGGTGTGCCGGTGCTCGGCATCTGTTACGGCCTGCAGACCATGGCGGCGCAGCTCGGCGGCCGGGTGGAGAATGCCGATCATCATGAATATGGCTATGCCCAGGTGCGGGCGCGTGGCCATTCGCGCTTGCTGCGCGATATCGAGGACCATGCCACGGCCGAAGGTTATGGCATGCTGGATGTGTGGATGAGCCATGGTGATCGTGTCATCGACCTGCCGCCCGGATTCAAGCTGATCGCCAGTACCGACAATGCCCCGATCACTGGCATGGCGGATGAGGTGCGCAATTTCTACGGCCTGCAGTTCCATCCCGAGGTGACCCATACCCGGCAGGGACAGCGCATCCTGTCGCGTTTCGTCCATGATATCTGTGGCTGCGCATCATTGTGGAATGCCGGAAATATCATTGAAGAAGGCATGCGCAAGGTCCGTGAGCAGGTTGGCAGCGATCAGGTGATCCTCGGTTTGTCCGGCGGCGTCGATTCCTCGGTGGTGGCGGCATTGCTGCACAAGGCGATCGGTGATCAGCTGATCTGTGTGTTTGTTGACACCGGGCTGTTGCGCTTGCATGAAGGCGATCAGGTGATGGCGATCTTTGCCCAGCATATGGGCGTCAAGGTGATCCGCATCAACGCCGAGCAGCGTTTCCTCTCCGCCCTGCACGGGATCGCCGATCCCGAGGCCAAGCGCAAGATCATCGGCAGGCTGTTCGTGCAGATCTTCGAGGAGGAGTCCGGCAAGCTGAGCAGCGCGCGCTGGCTGGCGCAGGGCACGATCTATCCCGATGTCATCGAATCGGCCGGATCCAAGACCGGCAAGGCCCATGTCATCAAGTCCCATCACAATGTTGGTGGTCTGCCCAAGGACATGCAACTCAAGCTGATCGAGCCGTTGCGCGAGTTGTTCAAGGACGAGGTGCGGCGCATCGGTGTCGAGCTGGGCTTGCCGGCTGACATGGTGTATCGCCATCCGTTTCCCGGCCCCGGTCTGGGGGTGCGTATCCTCGGTGAGGTGAAGAAGGACTATGCCGATATCCTGCGTCAGGCCGATGCGATATTTATCGAAGAGCTGCGTGCCAGCGGTTGGTATGACAAGACCGCGCAGGCCTTTGCGGTGTTTCTGCCGGTCAAGTCGGTCGGTGTGGTCGGTGATGCACGCTGTTATGACTATGTGGTGGCGCTACGCGCGGTTGAGACCATCGATTTCATGACCGCGCGCTGGGCGCATCTGCCGTATGAACTGCTGGAGCGGGTGTCGACCCGCATCATCAATGAGGTCAAGGGCATCTCACGTGTGACCTACGATATCTCCAGCAAGCCGCCAGCGACCATAGAGTGGGAGTGACCATCCAGGGGGGTGAGAGCAGGTGATGGCCGCTGAGCAACAGGATGTGATCTACATGCGTCATGCGCTGGCGCTGGCACGGCGCGCCGAGGCCGAGGGCGAGGTGCCGGTGGGGGCGGTGCTGGTGCATGATGGCAAGATCATCGGCGAGGGCTGGAACCGGCCGATTGCTGCCCATGATCCGACCGCGCACGCCGAGATGGCGGCACTGCGCCAGGGGGCGGCAGCGCTGGGCAACTATCGCCTGGTTGATACCGAGTTGTATGTGACACTGGAACCGTGCCTGATGTGCGCCGGGGCGATGGTGCATGCCCGCATCAAGCGATTGGTGTTTGCTGCATTGGATCCCAAGACCGGGGCCGTCGGCAGCGTTGTCGATGCCTTTGCGTTGCCACTGGTGAATCACCGGCCACGGGTGACCGGCGGGGTGCTGGCCGGGGAATGCAGCGCAATGCTGAGCGATTTTTTTAAACGCCGGCGAACCTGATGGTAAGCGGCCTGTGTCAGGGCTTTTGCTGCGCCAGAAGGGTTTGCTGACACGAGATCAGGTGCTGGAGCCGGCGCGTGGTGCCTGCCGACATGCTCATGAACTGAAAGCCGACCAGATTGATGCCCTGGGGGGCTGGCCGGATGGATTGGGTACGGCAACTGATGGGCAGCCGCTTGGTATCACCTTCCGGCATCGTCATTTCAATCACCAGTCTGGCGACATTGTTCAGTGGTAACGCCATCTCGGTGGCGACGCACATGCCGGTGATGCTCAGGTCTTTGATATGCCCGATCAGAAGATCATCTTGATAGACGACGAGAAACTGTTCGACCCCATAGCGCGGGCTACGGCGTTTTTCCTGTTTGCTGCGAAATGAGAAGATGCCCACCATGGCCTCTTTATTTCTTGCTGATGATCTTTGTTATCGACATCCGGTGGGGCAGCATGAGAAGTATGCTTAGCCCAAGATTTTTGCATCACCATCGATAATTATAAAATAGATAATATAAAACATATGGTTATATGTTTCGTTAAAATGTATGATTGTTTCACTCGGAAACTATATTTTGTCTTGAATCGATCTGCTGACGGATCTGGCCGCTGGATAGCGCCCGGTCACAGGTGAGGTTGGTGTGGGTAACGCCACGACTGTGGTCAGGCCGATGATGGATTATCATGGTCGCCGATATTGCCGGGAGGTCAGCGGCGAGGTGTTCTGGATCTGGGGGTAGTATGGACAGCGAACGGGACAGGATCTATGCCCGCCAACAGCAGGCGGTCGCAGATTTTTCATTCGATGAGGCTGTGGTCAATGTATTTCCGGATATGATCCGACGCTCGGTGCCGGGTTACGGGACGCTGCTGGCGCTGGTCGGTGTCATCGCCGCCGAATATGCCCAGGCCGACAGCCGTTGTTATGACCTGGGGTGTTCGGTGGGGGCGACAACACTGGCGCTGCGCAGGCATATCCGGCGGCCTGGATGCACGATCGTCGCGGTCGACAACTCTGCCGCGATGCTGGATGTCTGCCGCACCAATATTGCCAATGATGATTCGCCCCTGACAGTCGAATTGTTGTGCGCGGACATCCGGGAACTGGTAATCGAGGATGCATCGGTTGTGGTATTGAATTACACCTTGCAATTTGTCGAGCCGCAGCTGCGCTCGGAATTGATCAGGCGGATCTACAACGGGATGCGCGCGGGCGGCGTGCTGGTACTGTCCGAGAAGGTCTGTTTCGATGATCAGCCCTGGCAGGACCGGGCGATTGCATTGCATCATGCCTTCAAGCGCGCCAATGGCTACAGCGATCTGGAGATTAGTCAGAAACGGGCCGCACTGGAGCGGGTGCTGGTCCCCGAGACAGAGGATATCCATCTGCGGCGATTGACGGCGGCCGGGTTTTCCATGGCCGAGACCTGGTTTCAGTGCCTGAATTTTATGTCGATACTTGCGATCAAGTGACGGTATGCCGGACATGAAGCGCACCGCAATGATGAACCGCGGCGCAGCGTGCTGAACCCTGCGGCAATGTCGTATCTCGTTGACCACCCGCTGGTCAGGCAGAGGTTGCCGGGCTGGATCGACCGCCTGGCGTCATTTGCTGATAGCAGGATGGCGGCGCATGGCCAGCTGGATCAGTGGCAGTTATTGCTGGGTCGTTTGCCAGATCTTGTCCCTGCCGAGACTGATCTCGTAGCATCCGCGGTGCGGATCGGTCACGGTCGGGAGTGCGATGATACCCAACACCAGATTCTGCTTGATGTGCTACGGCAGTTACACCCGTGGCGCAAAGGGCCGTTTTCGATCTTCGGTATCGATATCGACAGCGAGTGGCGCTCTGATCAGAAGTGGCAGCGGCTGGCACCGCATATCTCCGGTTTACAGGGGCGGCTGGTCCTTGATGTCGGTTGTGGCAACGGTTATTACGGCTGGCGGATGCTGGGGGCAGGTGCTGGTCTGGTCATAGGCATCGAACCGATGGCCTTGTTCAATGTCCAGTTCCAGGCCATCAAGCATTATCAGCCGACCATGCCGCTGCATGTCTTGCCGCTGGCGGTAGAAGAGGTCCCGGTCGATCTGCAGGCCTTTGACACCGTGTTTTCGATGGGTGTGCTGTATCACCGACGGTCACCGCTTGATCATCTGTTGGAACTGAAAGGCATGCTGCGGTCGGGGGGCGAGCTGGTGCTGGAGACGCTGGTGATCGACGGCGGCATCGATCAGGTGCTGCTGCCTGAGGGGCGTTACGCCAAGATGCGGAATGTCTGGTTTATCCCCAGTTGCCTGATGCTTGAGCGATGGCTGCTGCGTTGTGGATTCACGGCGGTCCGGATCGTTGATGTCAGTACTACGTCAGTCAGTGAGCAGCGTCGCACCGAATGGATGCATTTCGAATCGTTGGCGGACTTTCTCGCTCCCGGTGATCCGTTGCGTACCTTGGAGGGCTACCCGGCACCGCGCCGCGCCGTTGTCATTGCAGCGGCGCCGTAGCTACAGAAAATGCCGATGAAGTGATGATTTTTCCGGGTGATCAGCGTGTGGCCAGCGTGGCGACGACATGCTGCGATGCAGTGATGACCCTGCCGTTCTCGGACTTCCAGACCAGCATGTCATAGTAGTCACGGACATTCTCTACATAATGTACGGCTTCCCTGCCGCGGGCGTAGCCGTGCTTGGTTTTCATGTACCAGCGGCGTTGCATCAGCAGTGGCAGCGTTTCCTTGACGTCGGCCCAGGCATCCGGATTACCACCACGCGCCTGGGTCAGCTTGCGGGCGTCTTCAAGGTGGCCAAGACCAATATTGTAGGCAGCAAGGGCAAGCCAGGTGCGATCGGGGTCGGCAATATCATGCGGGATGCTGTCGAGGATCATGTCGAAGTAGCGGGCGCCGCCGTATATGCTGCTCATCGGATCGACGCGGTCTTTGACCCCAAGGTCCTCGGCGGTCTTGCGCGTCAGCATCATGATGCCACGTACGCCGGTACGTGATGTGGCCAGCGGATCCCAATGTGATTCCTGGTAACCCATCGCAGCGAGCAGACGCCAGTCGATACTGACCTTGCGTGAAGCGACCTGGAAATGTTTTGCATAGTTTGGCAGTCGACGTTCGACATGTGCATTGAAGCTCAGGGTGCCGGCGTAGTCGAAGTCCTGGATATGGCCGAAATGTTTCTCGTAAAGTCTGTCGAGCTGACCATTTTCCTTGATGCGGCTAAAGAAATCCGCCAACGCTTCCCGCAGGCTATCATCGCCGCTCCTGCGTATTGCCCAGGCAATCTGCTCTGAGCGTGAGAGTTCGAAGGCAGCACGTAATTCAGGATAGTAGCGCTGGTTGAGCCTGAAGTCGATGGAGTTTGCGATAGTGTAATCGATCTCCTGATCGGACACCTTGGTCAGTAACTCTTCGATGTCGGCGTCGAAGTTCTCGTTCCAGTTCAGTGCCGGGTTGGATGCGGCCATGGCACGGAGTTTTTCGGCATGACTGCTGCCGCCGACCACTTCGGTAATGCCGCTGCTCAGATCGTCAATGCTGCGCGGCGCCTTGGTGCCGCTGCGATATACAATATACTGTGACAGGGTCTGATATGGAGTTGAAAAACGCACACGCTGAGATCTTTCATCGGTGATGATGAGTCCTGCTGCAGCGATGTCAGCCTCTTTGCGCGCCACCATGGATATGATGGAGTTGAGATCATCAGAGGCGACAACATGCAGCTTGACGCCCAGTTCATCCGCAAACATCTTTGCCAGATCATATTCGAATCCGGTTTCGGTGCCGTCCTGTGCCTCGTAATAGGTGGTCGGGCTGTTACGGGTGGCTATGACCAGCTCGCCACTCTGGCGGATCAGGTTGAGCGCCGTCGGATGGGGGACGTAACCGGTCAGCAGCATGGCGCTGATGACGATGATCGTGCCTGCGGCCAGGGTCTTGGCAATAGCGGGTTTCAGTGTACTTGGCATAATTCAAGCTCACTTTAATTTGAGCGACTCGACGCCGGAGGGTCTCAGGCTGCGTGCCGCAAGTTAACTTTCATCTGTGCCGGGACCTCAAGATCTTGGTACTGCGATCTTCTGGAAGGGGCGTGGGTCTGGTCCCTAATGATTACTGCTCAGAAATAGGAGAAGGATCCCCAATGGTTGAAACTGGAGCAATTATAGCAAACGGGGGTGGGTGTCGACATAGCTGAATTGCCCGCGCCTGCCATCTGGCTGATTTATAAAGATGTATTTAACAAATCTGTTTAGCCGGCAAGCGGTAATTTTTGATCTAACTTGTTGATTATAAATATAAGTAATTGTAAGTGAGGGTTATCGGCCTGTCAGTTTATTCAGGCAGTCCAGGTAGGCATGTTGATCGGGCGGGAGCCCATGGCGTTGAGCCTGCCAGAGCATCTCTGCCAGGCATTCCATCATCCAGTGTTCGGTGGCATGGCTGTCTCCACCGCTCAGCGCCAGCAGATCCTGGTACAGCCCGGCGATGGCTGCGGGGCGGTGCGTGGCCAGCTGTTCCTGCAGTGCGATATGCAGCCCCAGATGAAGGTAGGGATTGGTCTGTCCGTGTTCGGGCAGGTAATCGCGGCCGGCTTCGGTGTCGGGGTCCTGTTCCAGTAGCCGGTGATACTCCGGGTGCTGTTGCAGGACCGAGGATATCTGCTGTTCCAGCGGTTCGAGTGCCTGGTGTGACCGGGTCTTGTTCCAGACCGAGAAAAAAAAGCGCCGCAGCTGGTCACGGTCATTGCCGAACATTCGCGGCCTCCTGTGGCGGCTGTTTGTCCTGATAGGCGCATAGATCGGCAATGATACATTGTGTGCAGCGTGGTCGGCGCGCCAGGCAGATATAACGACCATGCAGGATCAGCCAATGATGGGCATCGTGCTGATACTTCCCGGGTACTGTTTGCAACAGTTTGTGTTCCACTTCGGCGACGTTTTTTCCAGGTGCCAGACCGGTGCGATTGGCAACCCGGAAGATATGGGTGTCTACAGCAATGGTCGGTTGGCCGAAGGCGGTATTGAGGATGACGTTGGCGGTTTTGCGTCCGACACCGGGGAGTACCTCAAGGGATGCGCGATCATCCGGAACCTGTCCGCTGTGCTTGTCGATCAGGATCTGGCAGGTAGCCACGATGTTTCTGGCCTTGCTGTTGTACAGGCCGATGGTTCTTATATAGTGTCTCAGGCCATCTTCACCGAGGGCCAGTAGCGCTGCCGGGGTGTTGGCGGTGCGGAATAGCGCGGCGGTGGCCTTGTTGACGGACGTGTCGGTGGCCTGAGCCGACAGCATCACCGCGATCAACAGTTCAAACGGTGTGGTGTAATGCAGCTCGGTGGTCGGATGCGGGTTATGCTGCCGCAGCCTGGAGAACAGTTCTTCGCACTGTAAGGCGTTCATGTGTGGTGCGGCGGAACTTAAGCGGCCGAGGTTCCGGGCGTGGGGGTAGCCTCGCGGGCCACGGCCACAGTCTTGCGGCCGGCCATCTTGCTGTCGATGGTGTTCTTCAGCGCGATCAGCAGTCCCAGGCCGATGAAGGCGCCCGGGGGCAGGATCGCCAGCAGAAAGTCGTGGTAGTGATCAAATACCGTAATATTGAGTTGGTGGCCGAGATCACCCAGCATCAGATGGGCATTGGCAAACACGGTGCCATGACCGAGCAATTCCCGTATCATCCCTAGCGCCACCATAACCAGCAGCAGTCCCAGTCCCATCATGAAGCCGTCGACCAGTGACGGCAGTAGCGGATTCTTCGAGGCAAAGGACTCGGCACGCGCAGTGATGATACAGTTGGTGACAATCAGCGGGATGAAGATACCAAGAATCAGGTACAGGTCATGGAAGTAGGCATTCATCGACAGCTCGATGGCCGTGACCACCGAGGCGATGACCAGCACAAAGACCGGGATGCGGATATCCTGACGCACCCAGTTGCGGATCAGCGAGATCGAGCCATTGGAGATCACCAGTGTCAGCAGCGTCGCAATACCCAGGCCCAGGCCATTGACCGCGGAGTTGGAGGTGGCCAGCAGCGGACACAGACCGAGGATCTGTACCAGGCCAGGATTGCTCTTCCACAGCCCGTCGCGGGCGATGGCGCGGTAATCAACGTTGCTGGCCATGAGTGATATCTCCGCTTGGATCAGGTGATGGAGCTGAAAACAGCTGCTCCCGATGTGCTGCAAAATATTTGAGGCTGTTATGGACGGCCTTGACCACTGCACGAGGCGTGATCGTGGCCCCGGTGAATTGATCAAAAATACCACCATCCTTGATCACGTGCCAGCCCAGATCACCTGGGTCGGCCAATGAATGACCCTCAAAACTGTAGATCCATTTTGATTTTTGAATTTCGATGTAATCGCCCAATCCCGGCGTCTCATGGTGGGTGACGGCGCGTACTCCAAGTATCTTGCCTTCATAGTTGATCGCCACCAGTAGATTGATGTCGCCACTGTAACCATCCGGTGCCACACAGGCCACGATCGCGGCCACCGGCTGGCCTTGCATCCGCGCCCTGAATACCTTCACTGGTTTGCGTGATCCCAGCAGCGGCTGATCGGTGATCACAATGACATCCTGGATGAGATCATTGTCATGCAGTGCTGGCGGGACCAGGGCATGCAGGCTGCGCAGCAGTGTCTGGCGCTCATTCTCGGCAATCCGCTCTCTGGTGTTGTCCTGGGTAAAGGCGACGATGCCGGTGCCGACCAGTGCAAATAACCCGAGCAGCGCGGCCATGATCAGCATGTGGCGGAGCAGAGAGGTCATGGCGGGTTACCTGTCATGGCCGAAGACACGGGGCCGGAGGTGTTGGTCGATCAGTGGCACCAGCATGTTCATCAGCAGCACGGCGAAGGCGATGCTGTCCGGATAGCCTCCCCAAGCGCGGATGACGAAGGCCAGTACGCCGATGCCGGCGCCATAGACCAGTCTGCCGCGCGGGCTGGCGGCTGCCGTGACCGGGTCGGTGGCGATGAAGAAGGCCCCGAGCATCACGGCACCGCTGAACAGATGAAATAGCGGTGGTGCATAATGGCCTGGATTGATCAGTGAGAAGAGACCGGTCAGCAGTGCCATCGCACCCAGCATGGCGACCGGGATATGCCAGCTGATGATGCGCAGATACAGCAGCCACAGGCCGCCGATCAGAAAACCGCCGCTGACCCACTCCCAGCCCTTGCCGCCGATGGCGCCGAAGATCGGGATTACGCTCAGCAGGCGACTGGTTTCTTCATCCAGTCCGAGCTGGGCGCGGATCTCGGAGACCGTATTGCCTTGTGCCAGATGCATCTTCAAGGTATCGAGCGGGGTGGCCGAGGTGATGGCGTCGATGGTGACGCCGGCCGGCAGCTGTCCGAACAGCGAGAATCTGATCGATTCGAACAGATTCAGGCTGTGCTCGCTGAAGGTATTGATCGGAATCCAGCTCGTCATCTCCACTGGGAACGAGACCAGCAGTACTACATAGCCGATCATCGCCGGATTGAACGGGTTATAGCCCAGTCCGCCATACAGGTGTTTGGCAATGACGATCGCAAACAGCGTGCCGATGACCGGCACCCACCATGGAACGATTGGCGGGATCGCCAGTGCCAGCAACAGCGCGGTCAGTAGGGCGCTGCAATCAGTCAGGTAGGGTCGCAACGGGCGTTGCCGCAGTCTGAGGATGACAGCCTCGCTGATCACGGCGGTCAGCGCGGCGAGTACCATGTTGACCGCAATGCCGTAGCCGAAGAACCAGACATAGGCCGCAACGCCCGGGATCAGCGCCAGGATGACGCGCATCATCACGCCGGTGACAGTGATCGGTGCATGGATAAACGGTGATGTCGGAGTGTTAAGTTTCATCGGGCCTGTGTCGTGTGGTCAGGTCTGGTGGTCATCGTCAGGTCGGGAGCCGTCTGGCGCGGCGGCTGAGGCCGGCGGTGTAGGCTCGCGCTGGTGCTGGACCCGGGCAATCGCCTCATCGCGGCGTTGACGCGCACGATCCATCGCAGCCTGGATCTCGGCCTGCTTGGCCTCGCGGCCTTGCTGCCCCATGTCCTGCGGCATCGCGGCCTGTTTGGCCTTGCGACGGGCCTCTTTTTCGGCCTTTTCGCGCTCCAGTCGTGCCTGGCGTGATTCGTGACGTGTTCGGGCGAGATCGGCTTTTTCCCGTTCACGTTCGGCTGTCCAGATCTCACCCTTGGCATAGCGATAATACTGCACCAGCGGCAGATGGCTGGGACAGACATAGGAACAGCAACCGCATTCAATGCAGTCAAACAGGTTATATTCCTGGGTTTTTTCGAAATCCTTGGCCTTGGCATGCCAGTACATCTGCTGGGGCATCAGGTTGACCGGGCAGGCATCCATGCAGGCGCCGCAACGGATGCAGGGCATGACCGTGGGCGCAGGTGGCTGTTTGCTTCTTGCCAGTGCCAGCAGGCAGTTCGTGGTCTTGATGACCGGCAGGTCAATGGATTGCAGCGCAAAACCCATCATCGGACCACCCATGATCAGCTCGCCGAGATCGCTGCTGTCGGCCGCACATTGTTCCAGCAGCTCGCGGATCGGTGTGCCGATCAATACCTCGAGGTTGCGCGGTGCGGCGACGGCGGTGCCGGTGATGGTGGTGTAGCGCGAGATCAGCGGTTCGTCATGATAGATGGCGCGGTAGATGGCCGCCGCAGTGCCGACATTGACGACCACGACACCGATCTGCATGCTCAGGCCGTTGCTCGGCACCTCCTTGCCGGTCAGGGTCTTGATCAGGCGCTTGGCATCGCCCTGCGGATACAGTGTCGGCACCGGGACGACGGCAAAGTTTTCCAGACCCTCGATCGCGCGGCGCATCGCCTCGATGGCCTCGGGCTTGTTTTCCTCGATGGCGATCAGGCATTGCCTGGCCTGCAACGCGTGGCGGGCGATGATCAGCCCCTGAATGATGTCGCTGGGGCGCTCCCGCATCAACCGATCGTCACAGGTGATATAAGGTTCACATTCGACACCGTTGACGACCAGGGTATCGATGACCTTGTCGTGGCCGGGGTTGAGTTTGATGTAGGTCGGGAAGCCGGCGCCGCCCAGGCCAACGATACCCGCCTCGCGGATGACGTTGCGCAGCGCACTGGGTTCCAGCGCGGCAAACTGGTCACCCAGCGGCGCGCGTTCACGCCATTGGTCGCGGCCATCGCTGTCCACGACGATGCACAGGGCGCTCAGCCCTGACGGGTGGGGGATCGGGTATTCAGCGATGCTGGTGATGCGGCCGGAGGTCGGCGCATGGACCGGTGCGCTGACATAGCCGTTGGCGCGGGCGATCTGCTGACCCTTCAGCACCTGGTCACCGACCTTGACCAGCGGGTCGGCGGCCTCGCCGATATGCTGATGCAGCGGCAATATCAGCCGTGCCGGCAGGCGCGCGACGGTGGTCTCGTGTACTGACGACATGGTCTTGTTGTAGGGCGGACTGACACCACCGCTGAAGCGCCACAGCCGGGGTTTGGGTGGTGGTTCAGGGGGTAACCGTATTGGGTCGGCAGGTCCGGACATCAGCCTGGCCTCATGTCGGGTGGTGGGGCGGGCCATTTCCAGGTCAGGATGTTGTGCTGGATCGGCACCATGGAGATACAGTCCACCGGACACGGTGCGACACACAGCTCACAGCCGGTGCATTCGGCGGCGATGATGGTGTGCATATGTTTGGCGGCGCCGAGGATGGCGTCGACCGGGCAGGCCTGGATACACAAGGTGCAGCCGATACAGATGTTTTCATCGATGATCGCCACCATCTTTGGCTTGACCGCGCCATTTTCGGGGTTCAAGGGTTTGGGATCACGCCCCAGCAGGTCGGCGAGGGCGATGATCGTCGTCTCCCCGCCCGGCGGGCACTGGTTGATATCGGCCTCACCGCCGGCGATCGCGGTGGCATACGGCCGGCAGCCCGGGAAGCCGCATTGTCCACATTGGGTCTGCGGCAGCAGCGCATCAATCTTGTCGACGATCGGGTCACCCTCCACCTTGAAACGGATGGAGGCAAAGCCCAGCATCAGGCCAAACGCGACCGCCAGCAGACCCAGTGCCAAGATTGCTGCCAGCATCAGATTATCCCTTGACGAGCCCGGAAAAGCCCATGAAGGCCAGCGACATCAGCCCGGCGGTGACCAGCGCAATGGCCGGTCCGCGGAACGCAAGCGGGACGTCCGAGGCCGTGATCCGCTCGCGCATTGACGCAAACAAGATCAGCACCATGCAGAATCCCAGTGCTGCCCCGAGGCCGTAGGCCGCGGATTGCATGAAGGTGAGGTCCTGCTGGATATTCAGCAGTGCCACGCCGAGTACTGCACAGTTGACGGTGATCAGCGGCAGGAATACGCCCAGCACCTGGTACAGCACCGGACTGGTCTTGCGGATGATCATCTCGGTCAGCTGGACCACGCCGGCGATGACCAGGATGAAGGCGATGGTGCGCAGGTATTCCAGCCCCAGCGGCGCGAGCAGGTAGGAATTGACCAGGTAGCTACAGACTGACGACAGCGTCAGCACGAAGGTTGTCGCCATGCCCATGCCGGTGGCGGTCTCGAGCTTGCGCGAGACACCGATGAACGGGCACAGGCCGAGGAATTTGACCAACACGAAGTTGTTGACGAGGATGGTGCTGGTCAGGATCAGCAGGTATTCGGTCATGGGATGGGCTGCCGTGGTGCTGCGGTGGGCCGTTGGGCAATTATAGAATTAAACTCTATATAATCATAATCAGAAATATTTTCTACCATATAATTAATGCATATATTGCCCGGTCTGTTTTCCATGCTACGTCCTGACAGGGGCCGGCCGTGATACCCGGGGGTATCCGGCAGACTTACTTGATCTGCATGCCGGGCTGGGCGCCGGAGTCCGGTGCGATCAGCCACAGCTCCTGACCCCCGGGCCCGGCCGCCAGCACCATGCCTTCGGAGACGCCAAAGCGCATCTTACGTGGTGCCAGGTTGGCGACGACGACGGTCAAGCGACCCTGCAGTTCCTCGGGCTGATACTTGGACCGGATGCCAGCGAAAACGTTCCGTGGCGTATCCTCGCCGACATCCAGCGTCAGCTGCAGCAGCTTGTCAGCCCCTTCGATCGTAGTGGCCTTGATGATGCGTGCGACCCGCAGGTCGATCTTGGCAAAGTCGTCATACTGGATCATCGCGCTTTCACCCTGGGTGGCTTGCTGGGCCTCGCCATGGCGCACCGGCGAGGGTTTGGTCTCGGCTGCCGGCCGATTATCGGCGAGGATGGCAGCAATCTTGTCCTCTTCAATGCGCGACGCCAGATGCTGATACGGTTTGATGGTGTGGCCGGCCAGCCGTCGCGTGGCATCACGCCAGGTCAGTGGTGCAACGTTCAGGAACTGTTCGGCCTTGGCCACCAATGCCGGCAGTACCGGCCGCAGATACAACGTTAGCAGGTAGAAGGCGTTGATGCTGGTGGTGCACACCTGTTGCAGCCGGTCGCGCCGGCCGTCCTGACGCGCCAGCTCCCAGGGTGCATGGTTATTGACATATTCATTGGCGAGATCGGCGAGCTCCATGAGCTCGCGCATCGCCTCGCTGAATTTGCGGGCCTCGAAGTGCCCGGCGATGGTCTCTGCGCGCTGCTGCAGTTGCACGAGCAAGGCGTCATCCTCGTTGGTCAGCGTGGCGGCCAGCTGGCCGTCAAACAGCTTGGTGATGAAGCCGGCGCTGCGGCTGGCAATGTTGATGTATTTGCCGATCAGGTTGCTGTTGACGCGCAGCACGAAGTCATCGAAGTTCAGGTCCAGGTCCTCGGTGCGCCCAGTCAGCTTGGCGGCAAAATAATAACGCAGGTATTCAGGGTCGAGGTGATTCAGATAGGCGCGGGCGGTGATGAAGGTGCCGCGCGACTTGCTCATCTTCTGGCCGTTGATGGTCAGAAAACCGTGGACGAAGATGTGGTCCGGTGTGCGGTAGCCGGCATAGTGCAGCGTCGCCGGCCAGAACAGCGCGTGGAAATACAGGATGTCCTTGCCGATGAAATGGCACAGCTCGGCGGTACTGTCCTTGCCCCAGTAGGCGTCAAAATCAAGGCCGCGCCTTGCGCACAGGTTCTTGAAGCTGGCCATGTAGCCGACCGGCGCATCGAGCCAGACGTACAGATACTTGCCCGGCGCATCGGGGATCTCGAAGCCGAAATACGGCGCGTCGCGCGAGATGTCCCAGTCCTTGAGTCCGGAGCCGAACCATTCGCCGATCTTGTTGCGCGTCTCATCCTGCAGCGGCGAGTGGTTACCGCTCCGGCCATTCTGGATCCAGTCCTTGAGAAAGTCCTCACATTGGCTGAGTTTGACAAAGTGATGTTGTGACTCGCGTGTCACCGGGGTAGCACCGGACACCGCGGAATACGGCTTCAGCAGCTCGGTCGGTGCATAGGTGGTGCCGCACACCTCGCAGCCGTCGCCATATTGATCGGCGGCGTGACACTTCGGGCATTCGCCCTTGATGTAGCGGTCGGGCAGAAACATATTGCGTTGCGGGTCATACAGCTGCTCGATGGTGCGCAGCTCGATCAGCCCGGCCTGTTTGAGCCGGCGGTAGATGTCCTGCGACAGCTGGCGGTTTTCTTCCGAGTTGGTCGAATAATAATTGTCGAAATCGATATGGAAGTCGGTGAAGTCCTGCAGATGCTCGCCGTGGATGCGGGCGATCAGCGCCTCGGGGGTGATGCCTTCCTGGTCGGCGCGCAGCATGATCGGTGTGCCATGGGTGTCATCGGCGCAGACGTAATGACATTCGTGGCCGCGCATCTTCTGGAACCGGACCCAGATGTCGGTCTGGATGTATTCGACCAGGTGACCGAGGTGAATCGCGCCATTGGCATACGGCAGCGCGCTGGTGACCAGGATCTTGCGGGGGGCGGGAGTCGTCATTCGGAAAGACCATGCCTTGGTAACGTGATTGCAGACCGGGATTATAGCCCAATCCGCGTCATGGGGCGCCAGTGGCGAAATGGTGTAGAATCACCGCTCTGACCGGCTGCAAGGCGGCCGGGGTTTAACCAGGTGGAGACCATGACAGCAGCAGTGACCCGGCAGGATATCGAAAAGAAACTCCAGACCTTCATCGAGCCGCATCTGCAGTGTGATCTGGTGACGGCCAAGGCCGTCAAAAGCGTCTTGATCGATGGCGGGCGGGTGCGGCTGGCGCTGGAGCTGGGGTTCCCACTGGCCGGCTGGCGCGAGCAATTGATCGCCGAGCTGAGCGGGTTGCTGGGCAGCGTGCCCGGCGTGACCGCGGTCGATATCGATCTACGTGTCAACATCATCACCCATGCAGTGCAGAAAGGGGTCAAGGCCTTTGGCACCATCCGCAATATCATCGCCGTCGCCTCGGGCAAGGGCGGGGTCGGCAAATCGACGACGGCCGTCAACCTGGCGCTGGCGCTGGCCGCCGAGGGCGCGCAGGTCGGGATCCTTGATGCCGACATCTATGGTCCGAGTCAGCCGCGGATGCTGGGGGCGAGCGAGAAACCGGAGAGCCGCGACGGCAAGTCGATGGAGCCGGTGCTGCGCCACGGCCTGCAGTCGATGTCGATCGGTTATCTGATCGAGGAGGATGCGCCGATGATCTGGCGCGGGCCGATGGTGACCGGGGCCTTGCTGCAGCTGCTGAATGACACCCGCTGGCATGACATGGACTATCTGGTCATCGACCTGCCGCCGGGTACCGGTGATATCCAGCTGACGCTGTCACAGAAGATCCCGGTCAGCGGCGCCTTGATCGTGACGACGCCGCAGGACATCGCGCTGCTCGATGCCCGCAAGGCGCTGAAGATGTTCGAGCGCGTCGCCGTGCCGGTGCTCGGTATCATCGAGAACATGAGCACCCATATCTGCAGCCAGTGCGGCCACGAAGAACATATCTTCGGTGAGGGCGGCGGGCGCTGGATGGCCGAGCAGTATGACGTGCCGCTGCTGGGATCGCTACCGCTGGATATCCGCATCCGTCAGGATGCCGATGGCGGCACGCCGAGTGTCATCGCCGACCCCGGCGGGCGCATCGCCAGTCTCTACCGCCAGATTGCCCGTACTGCGGCGGCCCGTCTGTCATTGCAGGGGCGCGACTACAGCAGCCGCTTCCCGAACATCGTCATTGAAAACAGCTGACAGGAACCTGTAACCGATGAGTATCAAGTCTGATAAATGGATACGGCGCATGGCCGAACAGTATCACATGATCGAGCCATTCGAGCCCTATCAGGTGCGCGAGACCCGCAACGGTCGCGGCATCTCCTATGGTACGTCGAGCTATGGCTATGACGTGCGCTGCGCCAACGAGTTCAAGATCTTCACCAACATCAATTCGGCGATTGTCGATCCGAAGAATTTCGATGACAACAGCTTCGTCGACCTGGTGGCCGATGTGTGCATCATCCCGCCGAATTCGTTTGCGCTGGCCCGTACCGTCGAGTATCTGCGCATCCCGCGCAACGTGCTGACGATCTGCCTCGGCAAGTCGACCTATGCGCGCTGCGGCATCATCGTCAACGTCACGCCGCTGGAGCCGGAATGGGAAGGGCATGTGACGCTGGAGTTTTCCAATACCACGCCGCTGCCGGCCAAGATCTATGCCAATGAAGGGGTGGCCCAGTTCCTGTTTCTGGAATCCGATGAGGTATGTGAAACGTCGTACCGCGATCGCGGCGGCAAGTATCAGGGGCAGACTGGCGTCACGCTGCCGCGTTCATAACGGCAACAGCCGCCGCAGGCCATCGCTGTAACAATAGCTGACTGGCACCCTGCGGCGCAGCGCTGCGCCGTCGTTTCTCAGGCTGGCTGGGTTATCTGGAAAATGGCGCGCAGCAAAAGACACGCTTTTTGCCGCACCAGTTCCAATTCAGCGCCTCGGCCATGGCAGGTTGCTGACGCTGGTGAGTTCCAGCTCCAGCAGCGCCCCGTCCTTTTCAATCTGGGTGAATTTCACCGGCAGATAATTGAGCTTTTCGGCGCACCAGAAGGTCGATTGACGCTTGTCATTGCGCCGCATCAGCTTGACGGTGTCGAGCCGGCCGATGCGGGTGGTCATGGTCTCGTGGCCGACGACATCGAATATATAATCCCTGAGCCCCTTATCTTCCTGCAATGGGTAGTGTAACTCCTGCTTGCCTGCCATCAGGTCCAGCATCATCAGCAATTGATAACTGAGCTTGTCCTGGGTGTCAGCAGGCACGGCCGTCGGTGGCAATGGGCGATTCTTGCTGATGCCGCTGACGGTACTGGTGGACCAGTCGAAGGTGAATTCAGTGCGCAGCGGATCCTTGCTGCGCTGATGCAGGTACAGATAATGCACCGGCTGCAGCCGGCCGTTGATCACTGCCAATGTTGATTGGTCACTGACAGTGTCGCGCAGAAACAGTGCCAGCGGGCCGACGGCCTCGGTTTCAGAGCTGAACTGATAGCGGTCATTACCGAGTGGTTTCAGGCGGCGGATCAGGTTGGCCAGATGAAAGCGATTACGGGTGAAGCGATATTCGGCCTTGAAGGCGGTGAGCGCCGGCAACGGGGGTGGAGGCGCTGGGACGATCTCAGAGGTTTCCGGTACCACGGTCTCTGGGGGGGGCGGCGCGGGTTCAGCCGGGAGGATATTGGCAGGTACTGGCGCCGCAGCCGGCGACGTATCGTCAGCCGGGCTGGCCAGCAACGGGGGCAACAGCAGGGCGAATGCCAGGCCCAGCGCGATGAGGGATCGGGTTGGTTTCACGGCAGTTCCCTTGTGCAGTCCAATGGCTGCTCCAGTCTGTTGCCATCGATAAAGATATGATCATGATTATCGATAGTGATCCGTCCTTTTGCAATCAGCGCCAGGGTCTGCGGGTACAGGGAGTGTTCCTGATGCTGGACCCGCTGCGCCAGTGTCGTGGCAGTGTCGTTGGTGTGAATCGCAACCCGGGCCTGGCTGATGACCGGACCGCCGTCGAGTTCCTCGGTCACATAATGGACGCTGGCGCCGTGTGCGGTGGCGCCGGCGTCCAGCGCCTGCTGGTGGGTGTTGAGGCCGGTGTAGGCCGGCAGCAGTGACGGGTGGATGTTGAGCAGCCGGTGACGGTAATGTCTGACAAAGTCCGGTGTCAGTATCCGCATGAAGCCGGCCAGCACCACCAGGTCCGGCTGGTAGTGGTCGATGTGCCGCATCAGCGCCTGATCAAAGCCCTGGCGGTCGCCGCGGTACTGCTGGTGTTCGACGGTCACGGCCGGGATACCGGCCTGCTGCGCGCGCTGCAGGCCATAGGCATCGCGGCGGTTGCTGATCACGGCGCGGATGTGCGCTGGCAACTCGCCATGGGCGATCGCATCGATGATCGCCTGCAGATTGCTGCCATTGCCTGAGATCAGTACGACCAGTGACAGCGGGGTGGAGCGCTGGTTCACGGCGGCCTAGCTGACGACGACGTCACAGCCAGCGCTGGGGTGAGCCTCGATCCGGCCGATGACCCAGGCCTGCTCGCCGTGTTGCTGCAGCATTGCCAGTGCCGGGGCAACATCAGCCGGTGCAACACTCATGATCATGCCGATGCCGCAATTGAAGGTGCGATACATCTCGCTGTCCGAGACCCGGCCCTGCTGCTGCAGCCACTGGAAGATCGCTGGCCGCGGCCAGGCACGGCTGTCGATGATGGCGCGGGTACCATCCGGCATCACCCGTGGCAGGTTCTCGGTAAAGCCGCCACCGGTGATATGACACAGCGCATGGACATCGATCTGCTGCAGCAATGCCAGCAGCGGTTTGACATAGATCTTGGTCGGCGCCAGCAGCACCTCGCCCAGCGTGCGGCCAGCAAACGGCTGGCTGAGGTCGGCGCCTGCGGTGTCGATGATCTTGCGGATCAGCGAGTAGCCGTTGGAATGAGGTCCGGATGACGCGATGCCGATCAAGGTGTCGCCGACGGCGGTGCGCTCACCGGTGATGATGCGGTCACGGTTGACGATACCGACACAGAAACCGGCCAGGTCATAGTCACCGCCCTGGTACATGCCGGGCATCTCGGCGGTCTCACCGCCGACCAGTGCCGCACCGGCCTGCAGGCAGCCCTCGCCGATGCCGGCGATGACCCGTGCCGCCTGGTCAACGTTCAGCTTGCCGGTCGCATAGTAATCGAGGAAGAACAGTGGTTCGGCGCCCTGCACCACCAGGTCATTGGCGCACATCGCAACCAGGTCGATGCCGATGGTGTCGTGCCGGCCGGTGGTGATCGCCAGTTTGAGCTTGGTGCCGACACCGTCGGTGCCGGAGACCAGCACCGGGTCGGGATAGCGGTCAAGCGGCAGTTCGAACAGGGCGCCGAAGCCGCCGAGTCCTTCCATGACCCCGGGGCGGCGGGTGCGGGCGGCCACCGGCTTGATCCGTTCAACCAGCGCGCTGCCGGCATCGATGTCGACACCGGCATCACGGTAGCTGAGACCGGTGTTGGTGGTGGGTTTGGGTGTGTTGTTTTTTGAATCAGGCATGGCGAACTCGGCGATGGTCTCCAGTAGGGGGCTTCGGGTACACTTGCTCACTGATGCGGGTGCTATTCTAGCGTAAATCGGCCGGATGTGCCTGCAGATTGACAATGGATTTAACGAGACAGCAGACGGTGATGACAACACAGACGGATGGCGGATACGGGCGGCAGCTGCGGTGGGGATGGCTGCTGCTGTGGACAGTGATGACGGGCCCGGCCCTCGCCGGCGAGCTTGGCAACCTGTATCAGGCGCAGGTGCCGGTAGAGGGGCAAGGCGAGGAGGCGCGGTTGCAGGCGGTGCGGCAGGCGCTCGGCGATGTGCTGGTCAAGGTCTGTGGTTCACGGCAGGTGCTCGATATCCCGGCAGCCCAGGGTGTGCTCGATGATGCGATGCAATATGTCCAGCAATTCAACTATCAGTCTGCCGAGTCCCGGCCTGGCGCCGCCGGCGCGACCGCGCAGCAGTTGGAGGTGGTGTTTGACGAGCAGGCCGTCAACCGCACGTTGCGCGAACAGTCGTTGCCGCTGTGGGGCAAATCGCGGCCGGTGACGCTGGTATGGCTGGCCGTTGATGATAATGGCAATCGCCAGGTCATCGGCGCCGATAATCGTCCGGAATGGCGGCTGTTGCTGGAGTCGGCGGCCAGTCAGCGCGGGGTGCCGTTGCGTTTCCCGGCCATGGACGGCGAAGATCAGCGCGCGCTGGCGGCCACCGATCTGTGGGGAGAGGCCCAGCAGGGTTTGCAAACGGCAGCGGCGCGTTATCAGCCCGGAGCGGTGCTGGTCGGCCGCTTGACACGGCGCGGTCCTGATCTGTGGCAGGCGCGCTGGATGCTGTACCTCGATGGGACATGGCTGCCATGGCAGACCGAGGATGGTCTGGTGGCCGTGCTGGCCGATGGTGTTGAAGGGGCCGGCGACCGTCTCGGTGAGCGTTATGCCAGCAAACGCCCTGCCGGCGGGGCGCACAATGTATATTTGACGGTGCACGGGATCCCGACCTTGTGGACCTATGCCCGGGTCATGAAGTATCTGGCGGGTCTGGATCCGGTCACGGGTGTCCAGGTCAGTTCGATCCAGGGCCGGGATATGACCTTCGTGCTGGCGGTACGCGGAGATCGCCAGGCACTGCAACAGACCATCGGCTTTGGGACATTGCTGGCCCCGTTGTCCGGCAGCGCCGGGCCAGACACGACTGCTGCCCCGCAGCAGGATGATCAGCCGCTGGAATACCGTCTCGTACCGTGAAACCAGGTGTGCGGGACATCCCCAATCTGATCACGTTGCTGCGGATCGCGATTGTCCCGTCGGTATGTGTCGCCATCCTGCAGCAGTCCTATGGTCTGGCGCTGCTGTTGTTCGGACTGGCCGGGATCTCCGATGCGCTGGACGGATACATCGCCAAACGCTTTGATCTGATCACCCGCCTGGGTTCGATCCTGGATCCGCTGGCCGACAAACTGTTGCTGGTCTCCACCTTTGTGACACTGGCCTGGATGGCGTTGTTGCCGACGTGGCTGGTGGCCGTGGTGGTCGGTCGCGATGTGCTGATTGTGTGTGGCGCACTGGCCTATCATACGCTGATTGCACGCTATGAGATGGAGCCGACACTGGTCAGCAAGGCCAACACCCTGTTCCAGATCGTGCTGGGGCTCGCTGTCGTCGTCGATGCCTGGCGCTACCCGCTGCCGGATGATCTGCTGCATGGCCTGACCTATATGGTGTTTGCAGTGACGCTGCTCAGCGGCGCCGATTATGTCTACAGCTGGGGGACGCGGGCGGTGGCCGAACGGGAGCGGCGGCGCCGGCAGCGGCGTGGCCAGGATTGATGGGCCACAGGTGAACGGAGGCGGACGATCGTGACGCTGCAACTGCCGCTGGGGATACGGCTGCGCGATCTGGCGACGCTGGAGAACTTCATCCCGGGCCGCAACAATGAACTGTATGCCTGGCTGGGCGAGCATGCCGGCGGCGTAGCGGGACGGCCGTTGTATCTGTGGGGGGCGAGCGGTCTGGGCAAGACCCACCTGTTGCACGCCGCCTGTCACCATGCCCACCGTGCCGGGCGCAGCGCGTTCTACCTGCCACTGGAACAGGGCGGGCAGTTCGCGCCGCAGATACTCGACGGGATCGAGCATTATCCATTGCTGGCGCTGGACAATATCGATTGCGTCATGGGCCTGCCCCAGTGGGAGCACGCCCTGTTCACATTATATAACCGGGCGCAGGACCAGGGATCGCAGCTGCTGATCACGGCGAATGTTGCGCCGGCGCAGCTGGGCTGCACCCTGCCGGATCTCAGGTCGCGGCTGGGCTGGGGACTGGTGTATCAATTGCAGGATATTGATGATGCCGACAAGATGCAGGCGCTGCAGCGCCGCGCCGCCCAGCGCGGGCTGGTGCTCGGCGATGACGTGGTGGCGTATCTGCTGAAACGGGTGCCGCGTGACATGCCGACCTTGTTTGCCTTGCTGGAGCGGCTGGACCAGGCTGCACTGGCGGCCAAGCGCAAGGTGACGATCCCGTTTGTCAGGGAACTGCAAGGGTGGTAGCGACGCGGGCAGTCGCGGCACGCCGGTCAGCGTTTCAGTAATAGCGCGGTCTCGGCCACGCGCCGCCCCAGCGCCCGGCACAGCTGTTTTTCGTATTCGCTGAGCGGCCGCATGTTGTCAGGGCCGGCGCAATGGCTGGCGCCATAGGGCGTGCCGCCGCCGTCGGTGTGTAGCAGCGCGGTTTCAGTGTACGGCAGGCCGGTGATCAACATGCCATGATGCAGCAGTGGCAGCATCATCGACAGCAGTGTGCTCTCCTGGCCGCCGTGCGGCGAGGAGGTCGAGGTGAACACCGCGGCCGGCTTGCCGACCAGTTTGCCTGACAGCCACAGGTCACCGCTGCCATCGAGAAAATATTTCAATGGCGCCGCCATGTTGCCAAAGCGGGTCGGGCTGCCGAGGATCAGGCCTGAACATTCGACCAGATCATCACGGCGCGCATACGGCGGGCCGCTGTCAGGGATGTCGCTGGCGCTGGCCTCGCAGACGGTCGAGACCGCCGGGACGGTGCGCAGCCGGGCGCGGCAGCCGCTGGCCTCGGCGACGCCGCGTGCGATCAGTTGTGCCATCGCGGCGACGTGACCGCTGCGGCTGTAATACAGTACCAGGATCTCGGTCATGGCCTACAGGATGTCCAGGATGGCTTCCGGCGGCCGGCCGATCGCCGCCTTGCCGTTGCTGACGACGATCGGCCGTTCGATCAGTTGCGGGGTGGTGTGCAGGACCTCGATCAGGGCCGCGTCACTTAATGCATCGATGTCGATGCCAAGTTGTCGCGCGTCATTGCGCCGCACCAGCTGCTGCGCTGTCATCTGCAGCATCGCCAGCAGCCGCTGCAGTTCCACTGTCGATGGCGGCTGGACAAGATATTCGATCACCTGCGGCGCGATGCCGCGTTGCTGCAGCAGCTGCAGTGTCTGACGCGATTTGCTGCAGCGTGGATTGTGGTAGATGATGACGCTCATCGCGGGCTCCATGGTCAGGCAGGTGTCAGGCGGCCGTTCTTGACACTCTTCTTGGCGCGGTGTTAGTTTCGCAGATAACAGGCTGCTGTCAATGCTGAAGGGTTTCAATGATGCTGCAGTCATCGATCAGGGTGCGGGGATTGCTGCTGGGTGCCATGGCGCTCACGCTGGCGGCCTGCGCCTCGGTGCCAACCCAGTTGATGAGCAATGCCCGTCAGGCCGTTGCCGCAGCGCGGGAGGCCCATGCCGGCGACTATGCGCCGGAGAACATGCGTCGTGCCGAGCAGCGTCTCGACATTGCCGCACAGGAGATCGAAAACCGCAATTTCAGGGCCGCCCGTCACCAGGCCGATCGCGCACAGCGTGAGGCACAGAGTGCGCTGGAGGTGACCCGGGGTCTGCTGGCGCTGGACAAGGCCATCGCGGATGCGCAGGGTCGGGCGGGGAATGTCGATGAGGCCAGAAGGCTGCAGCAGGAGGCAACGCTGGCGGCGCGGCGCGGTGATGCGCCCCAGGCATTACTGTTGATCAGGCGAGCCAGCGCATTTCTGCCGTGACGGTTTGTTAGCAGTCCATGCGCGGTGCAGCGAGGCGCCGCGATGTTTCAAGCCGGGCTGGTCTGCTTGAAACATCCTCTTAGTCCGCAACCCGGCCATGCGCCGCCTCCAGCACCAGCGCATCAAAGTCCTCGCGGCTCATCAGTTTGCGTTCGGCGACGATGGCGCTGACCGGGCGGCCGCTGCGCTCTGATTCCTTGGCGACCTCGGCGGCGGCGGCATAACCGATCCGGGTATTGAGCAGTGTGGCCAGGCCGACGCTCTGGTGCAGGAAGTCACGGCAGCGTTCGCGATCGACCTTCAAGCCTTGCAGGTTGCGCTCGGTGGTGGCGGTGACGGCGTGGGTCAGCCAGTCCATGGCATCAAACAGCGCCGAGCCCAGTGCCGGCATCATGACATTGAGCTCCAGCTGACCGGCCGCGGTCATCGCAGCGATCGCCGCATCCTGCCCCAGCACCTGATAACAGACCTGGTTCAACATCTCGAACATCACCGGATTGACCTTGCCAGGCATGATGCTGGAGCCGGGCTGCACCGGCGGCAGCACGATCTCGCCGAGACCGGTGCGCGGACCGGAGGCCAGCAGCCGCATGTCGTTGGCGATCCGGATCAGCTCCAGCGTCAGGTCACGCACTGTGGATGACAGATGCTGCAGATCGTGCATCGACTGCATCTGCGCCGCCAGTTGCGGCGCCGGGCGGATCGCCTCACCGGTCAGTCGTGCCAGTTCGCTTGCCACATTTTCTATATAGTTGGGAGCGGTGTTCAAGCCGGTGCCGGCCGCGCTGCCGCCGAGGCCGATCTCACACAATGGGTCGCGGGTTTCGGCGAGCCGGCTTGCGCAGCGCCGCAGGATCCAGCCGTAGGCAGCGAACTCGCGTCCCAGCGTTGTCGGCACCGCATCCTGCAAGTGGGTGCGGCCGCTCTTGACGGTGTCGGCCTCCTCGGTGGCGATGCGCTGGTATTCAGCAGCCATCGTGGTCACGGCGTCGATCAGTCGCGGCAGCTTGGCCAAGGCCGTCAGCCGGATCGCGGTCGGGATGGTGTCGTTGGTGCTCTGTCCCATATTGACGTGGTCATTGGGATTGATTGGTGTATAGCGGCCACGTTCGCCGCCGAGTGCGACATTGGCGAGGTTGGCGATGACCTCGTTGCTGTTCATGTTGTGGCTGGTGCCGGCGCCAGCCTGGAAGCGGTCAACGACGAATTGATCCAGATGCTGTCCAGCCAGGATCTGGTCGCAGGCCGCGACGATGGCCTTGGCCAGGCCTTCATCCAGCCAGCCGCCCTGGCGGTTGGCGATGGCCGCTGCCCGTTTGATCAGTACATGGGCATGAACGAAATCCTTGTCAGGTGTGCGGCCACTGATCGGAAAATTGTGGATGGCCCGTGTGGTCTGGATGCCGTACCAGGCATCGAAGGGAACTTCCAGGTTGCCCAGACTGTCTTTCTCGGTGCGATAGCTTGGTTTGTTCATTGTTTCTCCACTCTGGCCGTGACTACCCGGACGATTTGGCGTGCCGCCATTTTGGGTTCATTATAGTGGACCGCCGGCACAGATACAGCGGGGTGAATGATGACAGGATTGTGTCGCCGCTATTGGGTGTCCGGGAGGGTGCAGGGGGTGTATTTCCGGGCTTCGACCCGTGATCAGGCGCTGCGGCTGGGCCTGCGTGGTTATGCGCGCAACCTGCCGGACGGCCGGGTTGAGGTGCTGGCCTGTGGCGAGGTGCAGGCGCTGCAACAACTGTATGACTGGCTGCAGCAGGGGCCCGCACAGGCGGCGGTGGCAGCGGTGAAGGTCGAGGAGCCTGCCGAACAGTGGCATGAGGACGGTTTTCGGACCTGCTGATCCCGGATCGGCGGGACGAGAGGTAGCAACAATCAATAACAGAAGGAGTCGACAGATGAAGCTGAAGAAACTGGGGCTGGTCGGGATGATGCTGGGATCGCTGCTGGTCAGTGGTACGTCGCTGGCAAGGTCCGATGATGCCGACAAGGGCATGGACAAGGACAAGGCCGATCAATGGGGCGACTTCCGGATGATGATGACCGAGCGCCACAAGATGTTGCGCGCGGTACTCGAGATGCAGCAGGAGACGATGCGCATCGTCAAGGACATCGATCATCACCCATCGAAGGCCGATCAGGACAAGCTGGCCAAGATGATCACGCAGCTCGACGAGTTCATCGCCCGCGATGAGGAGATCAGCAAGCAGATGATGAACAAATGGAAGGCCGGTGACATGCATCATGGTGAGGGCATGAACATGAAAGGCCATGAAGGTATGGATATGAAAGGGCATGAGGGCATGGGTGACGACAAGCGCTGACATCGCCGATCGTCTGAGCTACAAAAAACGGGGCCTGAGGCCCCGTTTTCCTACCGTTCGTCCTGAGCAGTGCGCAGCACGTATCGAAGGATGTCTGCGACCTTATGCCATAGAGGACATCACTGCGTGATCGGTTCGAGCTTGATCTCGACACGACGATTCTTGGCGCGGCCGGCGGCGCTGTCATTGGAGGCCACTGGCTGTTTCTCACCCATGCCGGAGGCGGCCAGCCGCTCATTGACGACACCCTTGGTCTGCAGGTAACTGGCCACGGTCATGGCGCGCTTCTCCGACAATGTCTGATTGAGTTGATCACCGCCGGTGCTGTCGGTATGGCCGATGACGGTGACCAGTGTCGACTTGTATTCCTTCAATACCAGTGCCACCGAATCCAGCACCTCAAAGAACTCCGGATTCAGGCCATAGCTGTTGGTGGCAAAGGTGATGTCACCCGGCATGATCAGGTCGATGTTGTCGCCGTTGCGGGCGACTCCGACACCGGTGCCTTCGAGCTTCTGACGCAGCTTGGCCTCCTGGGTGTCCATGTAATAGCCGACGCCGCCACCGGTGATGGCGCCGATGCCGGCGCCGCGCAGCACCGCCTTCTTGCGGTCCGATTTTTTGGCGGTGGCCGCGCCGAGGATGGCCCCGGCCACGGCGCCGATCGCCGCACCCTTGGAGGCCTTGGAGGTCTGCTGTTCACCGGTATAGGGATTGATCGTGCTGCAGGCCGGCAGGGCCAGCAGTGTGCTGCAGACGATGCTGACGGTGACAAGTTTGTGTGAATGTTTCATATATGAACCTCGCGCTGGCAATGAAAAGATGACCGGGGGCAGTCAGCCATGATAACAACGGCCGCCAGCCGCAGACAAGACGCATCGCCGCGTCACGGCTTCAGGCTGGCGGCGCCTTGTGAGCGGATGAACTGCAGCGCTGTGTCGAGTCCGATCGGCCGTGGCTCAGTATCACGGCGGTGTTTGTATTCGAGCTGTCCATCCTTCAGGCCGCGCTCGCCGATGACCAGGCGGTGCGGGATGCCGATCAGCTCGCAGTCGGCAAACATCACGCCGGCCCGTTCGTTGCGGTCATCGAGCAAGACGGTGAGACCGGCTGCAGTCAGTTCGGTATAGAGTTTTTCTGTGGTGGTGCGCACCTGTTCCGAGCGTGCCAGGTTCATCGGCAGCAAGGCGACCTGGAACGGGGCGATCGCCTCCGGCCAGATGATGCCGCGTTCATCGTGGTTCTGTTCGATCGCCGCGGCGACGATGCGTGATACACCGATGCCATAGCAGCCCATGGTCAATGTCACCGCCTTGCCGGTTTCATCGAGGCAGCTGGCATTGAGTGCAGCGCTGTATCGGGTGCCGAGCTGGAAGATATGGCCGACCTCGATGCCGCGCCGTATCGACAAGGTACCGCGGCCGTCCGGGCTTGGATCGCCGTCGACGACATTGCGCAGGTCTGCGGTCCGCGGTTCTGGCAGGTCGCGCGCCCAGTTGACGCCGCTCAGGTGCTTGCCATTGTCATTGGCGCCGCAGACGAAATCGGCGAGCTGGGCTGCGCTGTGATCAGCGATGACGGTGATCGAGAGTCCGCGCGGACCGACCGAGCCTGGATCGCAGCCGGTGGCCTGACGCACCTGCTCGGCGCTGGCGAGTGTCAACGGGCTGGCGACCTCGGGCAGTTTTTCCGCCTTGATGGCATTCAGTTCATGGTCGCCGCGCAGTACCAGCGCCACGACTTGGCCATCGTGGCCGTTGACCAGCAGCGTCTTGGCACAACGGCTGGCCGGCACCTGCAGAAAACGGCTGACCTCGTCTATGCTGTGCTGACCCGGGGTGGCGACGACCGTCAGGTCGGCGTGCGGCGCCGGCCGCGCCGCGTCGGGTGCGATGGCCGCGGCCAGCTCGACATTGGCGGCGTAATCACTGCGGTCGGAGAAGGCGATCGCATCTTCACCGGCCGCGGCCAGCACATGAAACTCGTGCGAGGCGTGGCCGCCGATGCTGCCGGTGTCGGCCAGCACCGCGCGGAAGTCGAGTCCGATGCGGCTGAAGATCCGGCTATAGCTCTGGTACATCAGCTCATAGGTCTGCTGCAGCGATGCGCCATCGACATGAAACGAATAGGCATCCTTCATGATGAACTCGCGGGCGCGCATCACGCCGAAACGCGGGCGGATCTCGTCGCGGAACTTGGTCTGGATCTGGTAGAAGTTGGCCGGCAGCTGCTTGTAGCTGCGGATCTCGCGCCGGATCAGGTCGGTGATGACCTCTTCGTGGGTCGGACCGAAACAGAACGTGCGCTCGTGGCGATCGGTCAGCCGCAGCAGTTCCGGGCCGTATTTCTCCCAGCGTCCGGATTCCTGCCACAGCTCGGCCGGTTGCACCGCCGGCATCAGCAGCTCCTGGGCCCCGGCGCGGTCCATCTCCTCGCGGACGATACGTTCGACGTTGCGTAACACCCGCAGGCCGAGTGGCAGCCAGGTATACAGGCCGCTGGCCAGTTTGCGGATCATGCCGGCGCGCAGCATCAGCTGGTGACTGATGACCTCGGCGTCGGCGGGGGTTTCCTTGACAGTGGCGAGCAGGTACTGGGACAGGCGCATGAGGGGGTCCGCTGGGTTATCGGTGGTATGAGTCGGCTATTATCGGACAAAGCCGCGCCAGGACCAAGCCCGGTGTGTGATGGGTGGCAGCTTGCTAATGGCGCAGGAAAAATCGCTGGGTACTGCCGCCAGGCAAAAATCACACTTTTTGCCTGGCGGCATGCGGGGGCCATTTATGGCCTCCCGCAAAAATCTATCAGCCCGTCTGCTCAAAACGCATCGACAAGTCGATGGCCGTCACATGTTTGGTCAATGACCCGACCGAGATGTAGTCGATGCCGGTGCCGGCGAACTCGCGGATGTTGTCGAGGGTGATGCCGCCGGACACCTCGAGTTTGGCCTTGCCCTGCGTCAAGGCGACGGCCTTGCAGATATGCGGTACATCGAAATTGTCGAGCAGCAGCATATCGGCCTCGGCGGCCAGGGCCTCGCGCACCTCGTCGAGTGTTTCGACCTCGACCTCGATCGCCATGTTCGGTGAGCTGCGCCGCGCCAGGGCGATGGCCTTGGCAATCGAGCCACAGGCGATGATATGGTTTTCCTTGATCAGTATTGCATCGAACAGTCCGAGCCGGTGATTCTTGGCCCCGCCACAGGCCACGGCGTATTTCTGCGCGTGGCGCAGCCCCGGCAGCGTCTTGCGGGTGTCGAGCAGTGTGATGTCCAGATTGCTGACCCGTTTGACGTAACGCCGGGTCTGGGTGGCGGTGCCGGACAGCGTCTGCAGGAAGTTCAAGGCGGTACGTTCGCCGGTCAGCAATGCGGCGGCCGGTCCTTCGACGGTGCACAATACCTGGTCCTTGCGGATGTCATCGCCGTCCTTGGCCTGCCAACTCACCTTGATCAGCGGGTCAAGCTGGGCGTAGGTCTCGTCAAACCAGGGCTGGCCGCACAACACTGCCGTCTCGCGTGCGGTCACCGTGCCACGGGCCCGGGTGGCGGGCGGGATCAGCGCGGCGGTGACGTCGCCGCTGCCGATGTCCTCACGCAAGGCCAGTGCAACAATATCGCGTAACTGTTTATCACTGGCCATTGCGGTCTCCTTCAGGCACGCGG
>JACREF010000006.1 GCA_016218365.1 Gammaproteobacteria bacterium | reverse complement strand
CCGGCATCATCTCGGTCAACGGCGCCGCGGCGCACAAGGCCTCACCCGGCGATCGCGTCATCATCTGCGCCTATGCGTCCCTGAGCCAGCAGGAGCTGGCGAACTTCAAGCCGACGCTGGTCTATCTCGACGAACAGAACCGCATCACCCATTCCCGCAACAGCATACCGTTGCAGGTGGCGTGAGGGTTTGAGCGGCCGGCTCATGCCGGCCGGGTCAGCTTGCCAGCGTTTTAATGCCTGTGGCATAGTCCGATGATCGTTCTACATGGAAGTGGCTATGACCTCATCTCGATTTCTTCGACGCTGTGATAACGGCATCAGACACCGCGTTATCTGCGTGGGGTTCTTGCAAAACAATAGCTTGCTGGGGGGGGCTGGGTGTTATATGGCGTATTTGCCGTTACCTTAAACAGAATATTTGGGGTCACCCATTAGCCAGTTTCCTGCAAGTGGGCAATAGAATTCTTGCCAACAATGTTGGCGCTGTCTGCATACCATCGCTTTGTCCTGTTCGCACCCGGTCTTTCCGCTGTTGATGTCGGATGAAACCATCCGCATCAGTCACCCATCGGGATCAAGGCCTGCTCGATGTAGCCTGAGCGGCCCCTGGCGCCTACAGGCGCCCCACAAAATACTCGGTGCCACGCCGTGTCCAATACGTTGATCACAGAAGCTGTGGCTCGGCATCAAGCCGTCCACCCCTTGGGTGGCTCACGGCGTGGGCGAATGGCCAACGCGATGGCGGATCCCGGGTGTCCAATCAGAGACGCTGTGGTTGGGCCAGTCCCTTTTTCGGGCTCACCCGGGTCGCCAAACCTTTACACAAACAACCGTTTTGCATCAAACGGTTCCTGGTTTCTCAGCATGTAGTAGCTGGCCCGCGCCAGCTTGTGGGCGGTGGCACGGATTGCCACGATGCCGTTGGTCCGGGCCTTCTTGCGCTCAAAGAAGCGCTGGGCCGCCGGCTCAAAGCGTACACAGAAGTGCGCGGCCTCGGAGAACGCCCAGGATAGATACTTATTACCAGCCTTACGGTTGCCGTTCCCCTTCTTCTTGCCATTGCTGAGGCGCTCGGCCTTGACGCAGCGGCAGTAGGAGCTGTAGTCACCGACCGTGGGGAAGCGGCGGATGTCGCCGGTCTCGAGCATGATGGTGAGACCCAGGATCGGGCCCACCCCCTTGATGGTTTGCAGAATCTTGAACTCGGGCTTGAGCTGCGCCACCTTCAAGGCCGCCTCTTCCAGGTGCTCGATCTCGCGGGAGACGACCTGCAGGACCGCAAGGTGGCTGGCGGCCGCCAACCGTTCGTGGGCGTCGGGCAACACCGGCACAAACGCGCGCTGGCGGATCAGCCGTGACGGCACCCGTATCCCGGTCGAGCGCCAGATCTGGCTTTGCACGGTGATGAGCTGCTGGGCACGGGTATGCACCAGCTGCAGCCGTCGTCGCAGCAGGTCGCGCACCGCACGGCCTTCCCGGGGATAGATGTAGCCGGTTGGTAGAATCCCGAGTCGCAACAGGTGGGCGAGGAAGAAGGCATCGTAGCGGTCTTCGGTGTGTTTGAGACCCTGATATTGCTGGATCGCAGCGGTGTTGGCGAGCTTCACCGCATAGCCCGCATCCATCAATCCATCGACCAACCAATACCAATTGAAGGTCGATTCCACGACGATGCCAGCCAGGAGCTCTCGATACGGTTCGAGCAGCTTGAGCGTAGACGTCAGATTATTGGGCAGTCGCTCCTCGACGATCCGTCGGTCCTCGTCATCAATGATCACCACCACATGGTTGTTGGAATGCAGGTCAATTCCGCAGTACAGTGCCATGACAGCCTCCTGGGTTGAGTTGAACAAGCAACGCCAGTGTAACAACACTGGCGCCAACCACTCAGGGGGCTGGCTAGAGGATTATCAGAGTAGAATGGCACTTACTTAAGGAGGTAGCCGGCGGGTAGCCTGGGTTGAGCGACAGCGAAACCCGGGTTTCACTCCGTTCAACCCAGGCTACCTCCTATCAAAAACGCTTAAGTAAGTACCATTCGGGTCAGAGTAAAAACTTTTCGCTATATTGACGGATTATCAAGATTGGCTGATTGAGTTTTTGCTCTGACCCCAAATAGAGGTCCATGCAGCGCGAGGCAAAGATATATGTACAGAGAATTTACAGTACGACTGAACGAGATAAAGTCTCGCTTGCGACAGCAGCTCGACGAGAATTTCAAGGAACACAAAGCGATAGAAGATGAATTGCAATTCAAGTCTCTGGATGAACAAAATCCCATAAGGGAAAGGCTTGAGAAAAATGAGCGCGCGAAGGTAACCATTGAAGCGGTAATTCACCGCGCAGATCGCTATGGTATGCATCATCTCGGACCGGGGAAAGCTCTGATCTGCCCGGAATGCTATATCGAGAAGAACGAAACGTCTGAATTAAAGGATATCGAGCCGGTACCAATTAACTTCATGAAGAGGTTTGTGTGTGAGAGATGTCCATTCGAAATGCCTGTTCAGCGACCGATCGGCGAGCTCTAACGGAATAAGTAGGTACGCGGAATAAGTAGGGACGGACCACGGTTTTCGTGCGATCATCTGCGCCTATGCGTCTCTGGATCAGCAGGAGCTGGCGAACTTCAAACCGACGCTGGTCTATCTGGATGAGCACGACCGCATCACCTATTCCCGGAGCAGCATGCCGAGACGTGATTGGGTCGTTACTCCAGATTCAATCGATGATTATTTGAGATATCCTTGGTCGTTTTATCGTTGATGCCCGCGGTCTTCGCGAATTCCGGCCATCGTTCAACGGCGCTTATCACATCATTAATGACCCCGTCAGGCTTGGACAGGCGTATCGAGTCGCCCACGGCGATGAGATCTTCCCTGGTAAAATGATCGCGTTTGCCATTTGCGCTCATCTGGTGCTGATTGGTCCAGGTGCCGGCGGGGTTGTGCGAATAGATGACATCGTATGCGGGCGATAATTTCCATTTTCCATCCGGCGCCATCAGAAAGGAAATATTCTTGGTGTGATCATCCAGATTGCGGGCAATGATATTGAATACCATGCGTCGATATTGCTGTATGGCTTCCGCCTTGCTCAGTCGCAGCCGGCGCATGACCGCGAAGGCCTGCTCATAACTGTATGCGCCCGCCATATTAAAGTCATAATGCGCTATGCCGCATAGCGATTGCATGTGGATCTTTTTGCCATCAATGCGGTCGAAGCGCTTCGTCATGAAATGAGCGCGTCCGCTCTCTTCCAGTAACCGGCATTCGGTCATATCGACGCCGGCGGCTTGCGCCATCAGGTAATAAGCATATTCAATGCGGCCATACCCCCTCGGCTCTCCCAGTTCCAGGTCGGTAACGCCATCAAATTTGAGTATCCAGTAATCGTATCCCTTTGGCGCCTGGGTCTGTCCAGATTTGACGTTCCCCTGGTCGTCCATGGCGATAACGGCCTTGGGTCGCGCACCGCCCGCTGAAGTGCCCACGCGCAAGATATCCATGATGGCATCGGCGCTGTCCTTTTCCGAACGCCCGAGGTTGCCGCTCAGCACCGTGCGGTTACTGATGATTTCCTGCGCCAGCCCGACCAGCTCGCTGATCTCGATCGGCACTGATTTGTCGTATTTACCGATCATGGCAGGAGAGAATTCCAGGGCGCCCATGCCGCGCTTGCCCATATAGCATAGCCTTTCTACAGGACTGAACCCGGCGCCATCGCGTCCTTGCCGCGCCAGCCAGGCATCGATAATGCTGTGACCAAATTTATCGGGCAGGGCATCCGCGAGCAGACCGGGCAGGCCAAGAAACGTGTTTTTATTCAAGGACGGGAAAGAGAAAATGCCATCCCCTTTTCTGGCATCATCCAGGCCCATATGGACGGGGGAGATATCGAGTCCTTTATTCAAGAAGTCTTTGTCATATTCAAAAACGCTGTAGCCGCGATCATTCAGCCACGATACGGCCCCGACAAAGGCACCCCATAGGCTTACCGTCGCCGTATCGACCCGTTTCACCATTCAGTTTCGCCCCTGGATGTATCCTTGAGCCGTCCACCTGATGCCCTTTCACGTCCCTTACCTTGCATCTTGGCGAGCTGAATGGGGCTGATCGAGGGTTTGGGAATGAAACTGTTCAGCTGGTCCAATGCCCCCAGTGCCCTCAATATCGCAATGAGGGTCGATAGCTTCCCTTTCCCGGATTCAAGCGACTTGATGGCATTGAGCGACAAGGCCGTTGCCGCTGCGAGTTCTTTTTGGGTGATATTTTTCCGCAGGCGTAGCGCCCTGATACGGCCGCCAAGCTCTTCCTCTATCCCTTTATCTGAAGCTGAGTACAAATCCATAAAAGCCCTGTATAGATCCATTAAAACTCATAAATGGCAATAAAGATCCTTAATTGGTTCATTATATTAAACCAGGCTCATAAATCAAGTATAATATTTTCAATGGCCTTTTATAAGGCTATTATCTCCATTTAACAGATATTAAAGTCCTTTTTAAGGCTATAGTGATTGGTATTCATGGCGTGGGGCTGGTCGCAGCCCATTGTTATTGCAGACGTTCAAGATAGATCTGAACCAGCCAGTAGGCGTAAAGCTGTGTCAGAGAGGGATTCTTTTCGGTCAGCGCCGAGGCCGGCTCCGGCATCACCTCGGTCAACGGCGCCGCGGCCCACAAGGCCTCACCCGGCGGCCGCGTCATCATCTGCGCCTATGCGTCCTTGAGCCAGCAGGAGCTGGTGAACTTCAAACCGCCGCTGATCTATTTCGATGAGCACGGCCGCATCACCCATTCCAGGAACAGCATACCGTTGCAGGTGGCGTGAGGGTGTAAGCGGTCGGCCTCTTGTCGGCTGAGCTTGCCAGGATTTTAATGGCTGTGGCATAGTCCGGTGATCGTTCTACATGGAAGTGGCCATGACCTCATCCCGATTTCTTCGACGCCGTGATAATGGCATCAAACGCTGCGTTATTCACGAGTGGTTCCTGCGAAACAATAGATTGATCGGATGTTCGGGGGAGTTATGTGGCGCTAGCCCGGTTTTATACGGCGTTGTTGCTGTCTAATTCTAGTTCGGCGTCATCAAACGCGCTCAGGAGATCACCGTGAGGCCGCCATCGGTATTCATCTCGTACTCGCACGATTCAGAAGCCCACAAGGCGTGGGTCTTACGGTTGGCGAGTGATTTGCGCGAACACGGAGTTGACGCAACTCTTGATCAATGGGAGCTTGTGCCTGGGCAAGACGTAGCTGCATTTATGCAGAAGGGAATTCTCGAAGCAGATCGAGTACTTCTGGTCTGTTCGAGTACCTATGTCAGCAAGGCTGAAGCAGGAGCTGGGGGTGTGGGCTTTGAGCGCTTGATCGTCACTGGCGAAGTGGTTCAGAACATCGACACCAGAAAGTTCATTCCGCTCGTCCGAGGCAACCCCACGGAGCCACGCATCCCACGTTTCCTGGGGCCGCGGCTTTATATAGATTTCAACAACGATGCCTCGTATGAGACAAAGCGTGAGGAGCTACTGCGCGAATTGCTCGGTGCACCCCTGGCTATCAAGCCACCGCTAGGTACGAATCCGTTTTCCGGCGCGATGCCGAAGCAGGCAGAACTCGCACGGGTTGTTGGACTAACAGGCGTCACGCGCGAGGGCGGCCAGCTCCTTAGCGAGCCTTGGTTCGAGGCCGAATGTGTGGTAGCTGAAAAAGGAATTGCGCGGCTTGGGCTTGAGGGTTCCATGGAACTTCGGTTCGGACTCCACGACGACATTACGAAGTCGCAGCTGGACCTACTCAATGCTGTGCGGAGGTCAGAAATCCACACATTTGGTTGGCCCATCGGGGTCACCTTAGAGAATCGCGATGAATATAAGCCGCGGCCGTATGGTGACGGAATACGAGCTGAAATTGCAGTAGCCAAGGAGTCCCTCTCGGGCCGCCAAACCTATGACTACTGGGCTGCTCGCAGGAATGGAGACTTCTATCTGCTGCAAAGCTTGTTTGAAGACATGCGTGGCGAGAAGCTCATATTCTTTAATACCCGGATTGTTCGCGTAGCCGAAGCGCTGATGTTTGCGTCGAATCTCTATACGAACCTTGGTGCTCCCCCCGAAGCCAAACTCAGCGTGCGAGTTTCCCACAAGGGACTTGCCGGCCGTGCGCTGACGAGTGCTGGAGGCAATCGGCATGTATCCCCACGGGTGAGTCGAGAATCAGTCTCCGAATCTGAAATTGTTGTCACGTTGGGCAAGATGCCCGAGACGCTAGTAGATGATGTGCGCAGGATTGTCGAGCCGATGTTCATGTTGTTCGAATTTCAGGAGTTCGCTGAGTCGGTTTACACGGATATCGTGCGGCGTTTCGAGAGGGGCGAAACATCATGATTGCTAGTGCTGCAACGGCAATGACGTCACCCTTCGTTCCAGCGGACGTTCTGCATCAGGCCGCCGCTGAATTCAAATGTTATTTTGCATAGGCTAGCGAGCGCAGTGTGCAGAGACTGATTTATGGAACCTCTGATTAATTCCCCTGCTATGCGATAATACGCAACAGGCACTGAGACAGGACAAGGAAATGCGGCAGAAGAGCTTCAGCAGCGGCTTCGAGAAACACAGCAAGCAGACCCGGAAGGAGAAATTTCTGTCTGAGATGGATAAAGTCATTCCTTGGGAAACGCTGACGAAGGAGTTGGCGCCGCACTATCCCGATCCCCAAGGTGCAGGCCGCCGGCCAAAGGGTCTGGAGCGGATGCTGCGGATCTATTTTATGCAGCATTGGTACAATCTGTCAGATCCGGCCATGGAAGAAGCGCTCTATGACTCCAGGGCGATGCGGGAGTTTGCCGGGGTCGATCTGGGCGAGGAGCGGGCACCGGACGAGAGCACCATTCTTAACTTCCGCCATCTGATGGAAGAGCGGGAGTTTGGGGCCGAGTTGCTGCGGGTGGTCAATACACATCTGGCGGAGCAGGGCGTGACGGTGTCGCGTGGCACGATCGTGGACGCTACGATTATCAACGCACCATCCTCGACGAAGAATCAGGACAAGGCGCGCGATCCCGAGATGCACCAGACCAGGAAAGGCAACCAGTGGTATTTTGGCATGAAGGCGCACATTGGCGTGGACAGCAAGACCAAGCTGGTGCATTCCGCGGCGGTGACCGCCGCCAATGTCCACGACTCACAGGTGCTGGACGATTTGCTGCACGGCGATGAGACGCGGGTGTGGGGAGACTCGGCCTATACGGGCCAGCACGAGGTGCTGGCGGAGCATGCACCCTTGGCGCAGGACTACACCCATGCCAAGGGATACCGCAACCGGCCGCTGACGGATGAAGACACGCGTAAGAATCGCACCAAATCCGGTGTGCGCGCCAAGGTGGAACATATCTTCCGGGTACTGAAACGCCAATTCGGCTTCACCAAGGTACGCTATCGTGGTCTGGACAAGAATGCCAATCACCTGTTTGCCGCGTTTGCGCTGGTGAACATCGTGCTGGCGAAGCGACGATTGTTACGGCTGGCACAGGCGTAGTCCGTCTGCAGGGAGCTGAAAGGCCGCGAAATGGCCGATGCGGCGGAGAAGATCGGACGTAAACCGATCACATTTGCAAAATTCCCGCTGATTTTAAGCTCATTATCATCGCGGGCGAGATTTTCGGTAAATTAATCAGAGGTTCCTTATCACATTATCGTAGTCTGGGATGAAGCAGATCATGTCTCCGCGAAGAAATCCACACGACTCGCGAAACTGTTTTGGGAAGGATATCTTGCTGCATTTCCAGAAGGTCAGGGCGCCGCTGAATCGCCGATAGTCGTTGCAACCCGCTCACCAATGTTTGGCCTCTCTGGGGTAGAGTTATTTTTTCACAATGGGTAAATGCTCCGCCATTCTGGAAGCAACAAGGATCTAGCGATCTTAAAGTACTGCTCAAGCGGATTTTTTGACCAAGATGAACGCTTTCATTTCATCGTGGACGATATGCGAGCGATGCGGTACACGAAGGGGGATCCACCTATGCACGCGGATCAGGCTGTGATGGTCACGTTGGTTACGAGTGACTGTGCTGTGGGAATGACCAATGCTCTTTTGTATGCCACGTCCAGACCGAAGTCTCATCGTACTAATTTCTCCTGTATCCAAACCGACAAGCGTTTTGCTGTGGGAGATGCACGTATGTCAAATGCTGGCTTGGCTCTCGGCAAGGAGTTAAAGTCTCAGTTCATCAGAGTTGAGAACCAAGGTCTGCTGTTTGAGATCGATGCGTGATGGAATATTTGGGGTCAAAGTAAAAACTCAATCAGTCAATCTGGCGAAGAGTTTTTACCCCAAATATTTTCGCTCCAGATTGCGCGTCAGCTCGGCGCCGAACAGAATGATGGCCCAGCACAGGTACAGCCACACCAGCAGCGCCGGGAGCGAGGCCAGCAGGCCGTAGATGGTGCGGTAGGGTGCGATCCGGGTGACATAGTACACGAAGCCGAACTTAGCCAGTTCCAAGAGCAGCAGCGCGACCAGGCCGCTGATCATCGCGTTGCGGGTGGTGATGCGGACGCGCGGCACGTAGCGATACAGCAGTGTCAGGGCCAGGTAGGACAGCACGAAGGGCAGGGTGGTCATCAGCCAGGGGTGCGCGCCCAGTGCCCGGCCGGTCTTGGTCAGCAGCGGCGCGGCGACCAGCGCCGGTCCGATCGTCAGGATCAGGCTGTAGGCCAGCCATTCCACGGCCGGCCGGCGCGGCGGCGGACCCTGCCAGATCATATTGAAGACCTTGTTGATGACATGCAGCATGAACAGCGCGGCGATGAACAGGAACACCAGCCCGGAGGCGGTCAATGCCAGTGCCTTGTCGGTGAAACGATCGATGTATTTGAGCATCGTGGTGCTGGTGGACGGCACGAAGTTGCTGATGATGAACTGCTGGACATGGTCGCTGAGTCTGTGCGAGATCGGGAACGCGGTGATGATCTCCAGGATGATGGTGATCAACGGCACCAGCGACAGCAGCGTGATATACGACAGCGTGCCGGCATGCAGCGGACAGTTATCGCGCAGGAAATCGCGGGACGTCTGGCGGGCCAAGTGCGCGCCACGGCGCAGCAGCTTCATGGGGGGTGTGCTCACATTGTCTGCAATACGTCGGGGCGGACCACGGTTTTCCGTGTGTTCGCGGCAGGAGTGCGGGCGGAGGTGTGGCCCATCCGATAGCTCCGAGCTATTCTCACGCGGTTAACAATCGCCGCTGTAATAGGTTCTGCATGTCACGACGTCCATCGACGATCATGAGGATGTAGACATTGCTGTCTACGACCCGGTAGATGACGCGGTAGGGTTTGAAGAAAAGTTCGCGATACTCCCGAATTCCCAATACCAGGAGTTCTTTGGGGTAAGCGCCGCGCTCGGGGGATTTGGCCAGGCTGGTAAAGGTCTTTTCAATCTGCCTGAGGACATGTTCCCCCTTCTCCGGGGAGTCATGCAGGGCGAGATAGTCGTAAAGTTCGTCGAGGTCGCGGATTGCGTCGTGGGTCAATAACACCGCGAAGGACATCAGCGTGTCATCCGACGCTCGCGCAGGTCTTTGATCACATCGGCGGCGGGCTTGACCTTGCCTTGCTCGATCTGCAGGGCACCAAGCGCCAGGATTTTCAGCAATGCCATCGTTTCCTGGGTTTGCTCATAGCTTTTGATGTCCTGAATCACCACCTTGGCTTCGCCGTTCTGGGTAATGATCAGCGGCTCCCGCTGCTTGCCGAGGTTGCGTACGATTTCAGCGGCGTGGGTCTTCAGGTAACTGATTGGCTTGATCGTGCTGGACAGTTTCATAACCGCCTCCCTTGCTGGGTAAGACTAAATTTAGTCCTTTAACAGGTCGGTTGTCAAGGTTGGTGCATGTTTGGGGTCAGAGTAAAAATTATTCATTGACGGATTATCAAGATTGGCTGATTGAGTTTTTACTCTGAGCCCAAACAGAAGGTCGTAGCGCCTCAGTGTATCCAAACGTTAAACAGTAGATTGATGCACATGATAGTCGCAGTGGCGACAACGCCCACATGTCACGAAGTTTTACATCTTTTCGATAAACAAGTTGTAATGTGTTGGATTTATTTACACCTTCCATCGGTCCGCAGTATTGGTTTCTTTTAACGAATTGAAAAATATACTGAATGTTAATTGGTATAAAATTTGCCGATTATTTTGCGCGGCGGGGGAGCTTGAAACGCCAGGTGGGCCAGATTCCGATTACATTATAAGGGGAACAGCGATGCGGGATATCAAACAACAGACGTGTGCCGCCCTTGCAGCGAGCATGATAGCAATAACCCCGGTTGATGCCTTCGCATCATGGATTGGCGACAGCGTAGATGTAGTGGTTGCAGGTGATATGCACAACGGCGTGACAGTCACAAATGGCTTGGGTCCGGAGCTGACAGTATGGTCTATTCAAAATGTACCGGATGAAACGATAGGTTTTGATTTTGAAGACCATTATATAGATTTTTCGTTAATCGATTATTCCGGAGGTTCATGGTTGTGGTTAGATACGGGCGCAACATTCAACATCTCGATATCAGGCATCGACATACCCGAGTTTGCATCAGGCATCGTTGGTCTGTCATTGTCCGGGACAGATCAATATATGGTGTCGTCGTATTCGGTCAGTTCGCCAACTTCAATCTCTCTTGATATTTGGAATGAAAATTATAATTTTTACAATGGTTCATTCCGGGTAAACCTTCATGACGCACAGGTCCCTGAGCCCACCACGCTGGCGCTGCTGGGTATGGGGCTTGCGGGGTTGGGGTTTGCGAGGCGCAGAATCGGCTGACAATTGGAATATTTTGGCTCAGCAATATGTGAGGCAGCGTAGAATGGTGCTTACTTAAGGAGGTAGCCTGGGTGAGCGACAGCGAAACCCGGGTTTCACTCCGTTCAACCCAGGCTACCTCCTGCCTGCGTTGTGAAGTGCGGTGACACGTCACCGCTTTATATGTCCCGGCCGGTAAAGCGGCGACACGTCGCCGCACTCCAGATGCTTCTTTCCAGACTGCTGCCTAACCCCCTGCATCGCTTATGAAACCGCTTAAGAAGTGCCTTCGGGTCTGACCTCAAATAGGCGGTCAACCACTCGGGACCGGATTGCGCGCCGCGGCAAAGCAGTCCTGGCGCCACAGACAGCCGGACTGGTCGCACTCGCTGTTGACGGCGGTGGCAAAACAGTCGAAGTTGCCTTCGCTTTTCTGGATGGTCTTGATCAACGATTGTTTATTCAGCTTGCCGGGCTTGATGCCATGGGCGATCGCCACTTCGCGCACTTCCTGGACGTTCATGATGCGTTCCTCCGTGTTGCATGGAAAATAGACATCCGGTGCTATCGGCCGCTGATGGCCGATCTTCATTATAGACGTGCGGGAAATAAAGAAAAGGGCGTGGACGGCGCTGACCCGCCAGGCATACTGCAACCGCCACCCGCAGGCGGCGGTTATGCCGGTGTCAGCCGGTGTTGCGCATGCCGGCGGCGATGGCGTTGATCGAGCGCAGCAACGGGCTCAGCCACAGGTTGTGCTGTTCGTCGCTCAACGACGGGTCGCGGTAGCGGCTCAGCAGTGTCACCTGGATGTTGCTGAGCGGGTCGAGGTACGGGTTGCGGCGGCGCAGTGACAGCGCGACCTGCGGGGTCTCGGCCATCAGCTCCTCGGATTGCGCGACGGTCAGGATATTGTCGATGGTGCGATGGAATTCGGCCTCGATGTGGCCGAAGATCTGTTCGCTGCTGGGCAATACGCGTTGCCCCATCCGGGCATATTCGCGGGCGATCGCGATGTTGGCCTTGAACAGCGCCATCTGGGTGTTGCTGAGCAGCGAGCGGAAGAACGGCCATTCCTGATACATCTCGACCAGTTCGGCGGCGCGCCCCGGGTGTTTTTTGATCCACGCCTCCAGCGCGCTGCCGATGCCATACCAGGCCGGCAGCGTGTGGCGCGACTGCGCCCAGCCGAACACCCACGGTATCGCGCGGATCGAGGTCTTGGAGCGGTCGCCCTTCTTGCGGTGCGAGGGGCGCGAGCCGATGTTCAGCATGCCGATCTCGGTGACCGGCGTGCATTCGTAGAAATAGTCGAAGAAGCCCGGGGTATGGTCGACGAGGCGGCGGTAGGCCTGTTCACCCTCGTTGGCCAGTTCATCCATGATCGAGGCGTATTTGCGGTCCGGGATGCTGACGTCCTGCACCATGCTGCGGCTGGCCTTCAGCAGGCCGGCGACGCCGACCGACAGTTCATAGACCGCGGTCTCGCTGTTCGAGAACTTGTAGGACACCATCTCGCCCTGTTCGGTGAACTTGATCTGGCCGAACAGCGTGCCGGGCGGTTGCGACAGGATCGCATCATAGGTCGGGCCGCCGCCGCGGCCGACCGTGCCGCCGCGGCCATGGAACAGCCGGCATTCGATGCCGAAACGTTTGGTCAGCGCCGGGATCTGCTGCTGGGCCTTGTACAGATGCCACGACGAGGCCAGGATGCCGCCATCCTTGCACGAATCCGAATAGCCGAGCATCACCTCCTGCAGGTTGCCGGAGGCCTTCAGCAGCGCGGTATAGGTATCGATGCTCAGCAGCGTCTCCATGACCGGGGCGATGTGCTGCAGGTCTTCAATGGTTTCAAACAGCGGCGCGACGCGCAAATGGCAATACCAGCGGCCGTCGTCCTTGCGACCGAGCAGTCCGGCCAGGTGACCGAGCAGCATGACCTCCATGACATGACTGGCGTTGTGGGTCATCGAGATCACATAACTGCCGAAGGAATGGTCGCTGACCAGCGGCCGCATCTCGGCCATGACCTCGAACACCTGCAAGGTCTCGCGCGCCGCTTCCGACAGGCGTGATCTGTCGATGGCCAGCGGCTGCTGGCCCTGGATCAGCTGCGACAGCAGCGTCAGCCGTTCGGTCTCATTGAGGTTGTGATAATCATGGCTGTGGCCACGGGTGGCGATGATCTCGGCCACGGCGGCGGTATGGCGGGTCGACTCCTGACGCACATCGAGATGGACGAGGAAGAAGCCGAAGGTCTCGACCAGGCGGATCATGTCTTTGAGTTCACCGTGGGCGATGTTGCCATCGCCATGGCTGGCCAGTGAATCGCGGATCAGGTACAGGTCGTTGAGGAACTCCTGTTCGTTGTGATAGCGGTCCTCCGGGGCGGTCACATCGATGCCCTGCAGCCGCTGGCGTATCACCATCAGGTTGCGCTCCAGCCGGTAGCGCATGATGTTGAGCTTGCGGCGATACGGTTCACTGCGGAAGCGTTCGGTCTCGTTGCGGAAGGCGCGCTCAACATAGCGCTCGTCGCGGGCCAGGCTGTCGGTGAAGGCGGCCGACGGCTGCACTAGGTTGCTGGTATGGGTCAGCAGGTGCGACAGGTTGGTCAGCAGCGGCAGATAATGTTTCAGCGCCGCCTTGGCATACAGATGCACGGCGTTGGCGGTGATCTCGGGGGTGACGAAGGGGTTGCCGTCGCGGTCGCCGCCGACCCACGAGCCAAAGCGCAGGAAGCTCGGGATCGTGAACGGCTGGGTGCTGATCGGGCCATAGACCGTCTGCACCGCGCGTTCCAGGTCGCGATACATCTGCGGCACCGCGGTCAGCAGGCTGTTCTCGAAATAATAGACGGTGTTGCGTACCTCACCGGTGACGCTGGGCCGCGAATAGCGTACTTCGTCGGTCTTCCACAGGATCTGCACCTGCACATTCAGTTCCCGGACCAGCTCCTCGCGTTCGCTCTTCGACAGCTGCAGATCATCGAGCTTTTCACACAGCACGAAGATGCGGCGCTGCCGTTCCAGGATCGAACGACGCTTGGCCTCGGTAGGATGCGCGGTCAATACCGGCATGAACAGCAGGGCATCGAGCATCTGCTGCAGCTGCGCCGGGCTGACGCCCTGGTTGCGGAACTCGCGCAGCGTCTCCTCAAAGGATTCGCGCCACAGCGTCTCGCCCTTGCGCCGCGCGCGCTGGCGCAAGGAATGCTGGAAGGCCTCTTCGGCGATGTTGACCAGACGGAAATAGGCGCTGAAGGCGCGCACCACATGAGTCAGCGTCTGTGGATCGAGTTCGTTGATCTTTTTCAGCAAGGCGGCGCGCTTGGCCGGGTTTTCCTTGCGGTTGAGGGTGATGTAACCCTTGCGCAGGATCTCCACCGCCTGCAGCACCTGTCCACCCTCCTGCGAGCGCAACACATCGCCGAGCAGATTGCCGAACAGTTTGACGCGGGAGCGCAGCTTTTTGTCATCACCGGGGCGCAGGTGGTGGGGGCGATGGTGTTCGGTCACGGTGATCGGATCCTGTCGAGTCTTGATTCAAAAGGCCGGATTATACCCCAATCACGGCCGGTTTTTGAGCTGCCTTTCCGCCTGCTGGTACAGGGTCAGGTACAGCCGGGCGCTGCGGCGCCAGCTGAAGTCCTGATGCATGGCATTAAAGGCGACCTTGCGCCACACCTTGGGCTGGGTCCGGTACAGCTCGACGGCCCGCAGGCAGGTGTCGGCCAGCGCCTGGGGGCGGGTGCTGTGGAACACGAAACCGGTGGCGGTATTGCTGGCCAGCGTCGCCTCGCCGGTGTCGGTGACGGTATTGGCCAGACCGCCGGTATGGCGGACGATCGGCAGCGTCCCGTAGCGCAGGCTGTAGATCTGGTTCAGGCCGCAGGGTTCAAAGCGGGACGGCATCAGGAACATGTCGGCGCCGGCCTCGATCAGGTGGGCGAGTTCCTCGTCATAGCCGATCTGCACCGCGATCCGGTCCGGATGGTGCTCCATCGCATGGGTCAGCCCCTGTTCCAGCAGGCCATGGCCGCTGCCCAGCATGACGAACTGGACGTCTTCCTTCAGCAGTGCCGGCAGCGCCGCCAGGATCAGGTCGATGCCCTTTTGTTCGACCAGCCGGCCGATGAAGCCGATGACCGGCATGGTATCGCTGACCGGCAGCCGCATCCGGCGTTGCAGCGCCAGCTTGTTGAATTTCTTTTGCTCAAAGTTGTAGGCGTTGTAGGGCTGTGGGATCAGCGGGTCGCGGGCCGGGTTCCATTGCGCATAATCGACGCCGTTGAGGATACCGCTCAGCCGGTCGCCCAGCGATTGCAGCAACGGGTCGAGACCGTAGCCGAACTCGGGGGTGCAGATCTCCAGCGCATATTGCGGGCTGACGGTGTTGACGACGTCAGAAAATGCAATGCCGCCCTTGATGAACGACAGCTGGTTGTAGAACTCGATCCCGTGCATCGTCCACAGCGCCGGCGGCAGCTGCAGCGTGGCGAAGGTGTCGGCCGGGAACAGCCCCTGATAGGCCAGGTTGTGGATCGTGAACACCGTGGCCGGCCGGTGCTCATGGCCGGCCAGCAGCGCCGGCACCAGGCCGGTCTGCCAGTCATTGCAGTGGACGAGGTCCGGACGCCAGTTGAGGCCGGCCTGATCCAGCGCCAGCGTGGCGATGGCGCGGCAGAACAACGCAAAGCGCCCGGCATTGTCGGGCCAGTCCTGATGATCCGGTCCCAGATAGGGGTTGCCATCGCGGTCGAAATGTTCAGCGGCATCGACCAGCCACAGCCGCACCGAGGTGCCGGGCAGCTGGGATTCCAGGATCCTGACCGGGGCCAGCGTCCCGGGCAGCTCAAGTGTGGTCAGTGGCCGGGCGCCGCCGAGCTGCTGCAGCACGCTCCGGTAGGCCGGCAGCATCAGCCGTACATCGCGGCGCAATGATTTCAGTGCTGCCGGCAGGCTGCCGGAGACGTCGGCCAGACCGCCGGTCTTGATCAGCGGAAAGGCCTCGCTGCTGGCAAACAGGATCTTTTGTGCGGTCATTCGAGCCGATATTCCCTTGCGATCAGGACAGACATTGCTGGCGGCAGGCCGGTGGCGACATCATCAACCCTGGTGTATTTTATTGTATCCGCTTTAAAAAACCGGCCGGCAACCGATAACGGGGAGTGACGGGTGCAGGTCGTGGTGCTTCAGTGATGCGATTGCATTTGCGATATGCGTGCTTCACTATGCATCCTTTCCGGTGCTAATAATAGCACTCTGTGGCAATGCTAACACCTTGTTCTGGATAAAAGTCTTTTAACTGGTGAGGGATTCTATGCGTTTGGCAATGATCGGTCTTGGCAAGATGGGGGCCAACATGACCCGGCGGCTGTGCAAGGCGGGTATCGAGGTCGTGGGGTTCAATCGCAGTCCCGAGATTCGCGATGAGCTGGCGAAAGAGGTTGGCATGATCCCGGCGCCGACGCTGGTGGGGGCGCTCGCCAAGCTGGAAAAGCCGCGCATCGTCTGGGTCATGCTGCCCAGCGGCAAGCCGACCGAGAAGGCGATCAAGGACCTCGAGGACCGGCTGTCGAGCGGTGACATCGTCATCGATGGCGGCAATTCCAATTATAAGGACAGCCAGCGCCGCGGCGCGATGCTGGCGCAGTCCGGCATCGGCTATGTCGATGTCGGCACCTCGGGCGGGATCTGGGGGCTGCAGAATGGCTACTGCCTGATGATCGGCGGCGAGAAGCAGCATGTCGACCCGTTGCGGCCGCTGTTCGAGGCCCTGGCACCGGGCAAGGACCGCGGCTGGCTGCATGTCGGACGGAGCGGCGCCGGCCATTTCACCAAGATGATCCATAACGGCATCGAGTACGGCATGATGCAGGCATTGGCCGAGGGCTTTGCGCTGATGCAGGCCAAGGAAGATTTTCACATCGATCTGGCGCAGCTGGCCGAGACCTGGCGTCATGGATCGGTGATCAGCAGCTGGCTGCTCGATCTGACCGCCGGCGCCTTGCAGAAGGATCAGGTGCTGACAGCGATTGACCCGCATGTCGCCGACTCTGGTGAAGGGCGCTGGACCGTCATGGAGTCGATCGATCTCGGCATCCCGGCGCCAGTGATCTCATTGGCCTTGCAGATGCGTTTTGACAGCCAGCGTCCCGCCAGTTACTCGAACAAGATGCTGTCGATCATGCGCAACGCCTTCGGCGGCCATGACATCAAGGCCGCGGGTCAGGATACACAGCAGGGCTGAATCACAGGTTTTAGACACCGACGAGACAGAGGACGATCATGGAAGCCAGTACCCTGGTGATCTTTGGCGCGACCGGCAACCTGTCGCGCATCAAGCTGATGCCGGCCTTGTATTCGCTCGAGGCCGATGGCCGGTTGCCGGACGGGCTGGTGATCCTGGCCTTTGGCCGCCGGCCATGGAGTCGCGAGCAATGGGTGGCCGAGGTCACGGCGATGTTGCAGGAGAAATATCCTGCAGGCCTGAATCAGGCGGCCTGCCAGCGTTTCTGCCAGCGGCTGCAGTATGCCCACGGTGACCTGACCAGTCCTGAATCCTTCCAGGAATTGCGTCGGCGTTTTGATGGTGATGCAGCGCTGCCCAACAACATCGCCTTTTACCTGGCGATCCGCCCGGCCGAGTTCGGCAGCGTGATGGATTCACTCGGCGAGGTCGGCCTGTTGCGCGAGGACAATGGCTGGCGGCGCATCGTCATCGAGAAGCCGTTTGGTTATGACCTGCTGAGCGCGCAATCGCTGCAGCAGGGCTTTACCCGTCATGTGCAGGAGCACCAGATCTATCGTATCGATCACTACCTGGGCAAGGGCACGGTGCAGAACATCCTGGTGTTCCGCTTTGCCAATCTGTTGCTGGAGCCGCTGTGGAACCGCAACTACATCGATCATGTGCAGATCACCCACTCCGAGACCCACGGCATCGGCTCGCGCGCCGACTATTATGAAGGGGCCGGGGCGCTGCGCGACATGCTGCAGAGCCATCTGATGCAGCTGCTGACGCTGGTGGCGATGGAGCCGCCGGCGCTGATGGATGCCGAATCGCTGCGTGACGAGAAGGTCAAGGTGCTGAAGTCGATCCGGCCGATCACCCAGGGCGCGGTGCATGCCCACGCCTTCCGCGGCCAGTATTCGCGTGGCATGGTCGACGGCAAGACGGCGCTCGGCTATCTGGAGGAAGAAAATGTGGCACCGGGCAGCACCACCGAGAGCTATGCCGCGCTGAAGTTGTATGTCGACAACTGGCGCTGGCGCGGCGTGCCATTCTACATGCGTACCGGCAAACGGCTGGCCGAGAACAGTTCGGCGATCTGCATCCGCTTCAAGGAGCCGCCGCACCACCTGTTCCGCGCCAGCACCCACCATCACCTGTTCCGCAACACGCCCTTTGAGCGCCTGCTGCCCAACTGGCTGTTGATCGGCATCCAGCCCAATGAATGCCTGAAGATGGAGATCCAGGTCAAGGTGCCCGGCACCGACATGCAGACCCGGCTGATCAGCCTTGATGCCAGTTACCGTTCCGGTGACGAGAAGATTGGTGATGCCTACGAAGACCTGCTGCTGGATGTGCTCGAAGGCGATCACTCGCTGTTCCTGCGTTATGACGAGGTCGAGTGGGCGTGGCGCATCGTCGATCCGGTGCTGAAGGTGTGGTCGATGGAGCGTGAGTTCATCAATACCTATCAGGCCGGCAGCTGGGGGCCGCGCGGCACCTACCGGATGTTCGATCGCGATGACCAGTTCTGGCGCCATTCACTGCAGATCGACGGGAGCGATGTCGGTGCCGAGGCGTACTGATCGGAAGTTGGGAAAGGCCGTCCATGGCCTTTCCCAACCCGCAAAGAAAAAAACGTGGTTTTTTCTTTGCGCCATTGTTCAAGCGAATAAACCCGGCTTGAACAATGGCGGCGCCTCCCTGCGCCACATACAGGTTGCCAGGTATTTCGCAGGGCGCGCGGGGAACAAACCATGTCTTCACTGACCCAATCACCGGCGTGGCAGGCGCTGCAGCAGCATCAGCAGCGTATCGCTGCGGTGCAGATGCGCGACATGTTCGCCGCCGACCCGCAGCGTTTCGATCGTTTCTCGCGCCGTCATGGCGACATGCTGGTCGATTTTTCCAAGCACCGCATCAATGACGAGACGCTGGCTCTGCTGCTGAGACTGGCCGAGCAGGCCCGGCTTGGCGAATTTATCGAACGCATGTTCAACGGTGACAAGATCAACAGCACCGAGAAACGTGCGGTACTGCACACTGCGTTGCGCAACCGCTCATCCAGGCCGATCCTCGTCGATGGCCAGGATGTGATGCCAGAGGTGAATCGTGTGCTGGCGCAGATGCGCCGTTTCAGCAGCGCAGTGCGCGACGGCAGCTGGCGCGGTTACAGCGGCGAGGCGATCACCGACGTCGTCAACATCGGTATCGGCGGCTCCGACCTCGGGCCGGTGATGGTGACCGAGGCCTTGCGGCCCTACGCCAAGGCCGGGCTGCGCAGTCACTTTGTCTCCAATATCGATGGTACCCATATCGTCGAGACGCTGCAGCGCTGCCGGCCGGAGACCACCTTGTTCATCGTCGCCTCGAAGACCTTCACGACCCAGGAGACGATCACCAATGCCCGCAGTGCGCGCGACTGGCTGCTGGCGGCGGCAGCAGACGAGCGGGCGGTCGCCAAACATTTTGTCGCCTTGTCGACCAATGCCCGCGAGGTCGCGGCCTTTGGTATCGACACCGCGAACATGTTTGAGTTCTGGGACTGGGTCGGTGGTCGCTATTCGCTGTGGAGCGCGATCGGGCTGTCGATTGCGATTGCGATCGGCATGGATCATTTTGAGGAACTGCTGGCCGGTGCCCATGACAGCGACGAGCATTTCCGCAGCGCGCCGCTCCCCGACAACATCCCGGTCATCATCGGGATGCTCGGCATCTGGTGCAACAACTTCTTCGGCGCCGAGACCCACGCCATCCTGCCCTATGATCAATACCTGCACCGCTTCCCGGCCTATTTCCAGCAGGGCGACATGGAGAGCAACGGCAAGCGCGTCGACCGTGACGGCGTACCGGTCGATTATGCGACCGGCCCGGTGATCTGGGGTGAACCCGGCACCAATGGCCAGCATGCGTTCTACCAGCTGATCCATCAGGGCACGCGGCTGATCCCGGCCGATTTCATCGCCGCGATCGAGCCACAGCATCCGGTCGGCCGGCATCACCCGATGTTGCTCGCCAACTTCTTCGCCCAGAGCGAGGCGTTGATGAAAGGCAAGACCGAGCACGAGGTGCGCCGTGAACTGGAGGCCAGCGGCATGGCCGCGGCCGACATCGCTGCATTGCTGCCGCACAAGGTGTTTGCCGGCAACCGGCCCAGCACCTCGATCCTGGTGCAGAAGATGACGCCGCGCACCCTCGGCTCGTTGATTGCGCTGTATGAACACAAGATCTTTGTCCAGGGTGTGATCTGGAACATCAATTCCTTCGATCAATGGGGCGTGGAGCTCGGCAAGCAGCTGGCCACCACCATTCTTGCCGAACTTGAAGGCAGCACAACAGTGTCTGCTCATGACAGTTCGACCAACGGCCTGATCAACGCCTACAAGCAGTCACGCCCCCGCTGATCCGGTCTTGACCGGCTGCTGCCGGGGACGCAACAGCAGATTATCAATGATCGATATACCATCGCCGATCCGGGTCGGGCGCAGTGCCTGGGAGGGTTCGATCCCGGTGAAGTCAAAGTGAAAATAACGGTCGATGATCTCCAGTGCCAAGGGCATATCGTGGGTCAGGAAGTAATTGCGTTCGTCTTCGGAGCGGAACAGTTCCAGATTGATATAGGCGACCCCGTTTGTAGACAATATCCGCCACATCTCGTGGATATGACCCTCGCACAGCAGGACAAACAGCTTGCGGCGCAGCCGTTCCATCAGCGGCATCAGCTGCGATTCCTGCGCCAGCAGCTGTTCACGGCCAAAGCGCCGTTCCAGCAGCAATGAGAAATAGCTATACGGCTCGTTATCAAATTGCGAGACGACCATTGACGAGGTCGCCAGGTCGATGCTGTGTTCAGGGATCGTCAACGGGGCATAGTTGGTGGCCAGCTGGTCACAGCAGTGTTCGGCCTTGATGAAGGCCTGGTCAGGTTCAGCGCTGTCGACGATACAGTGCAGACACTGTTGTGCAAAACGTTCGGCACGACCGGAGGTGATGTCCTGTTGCAGAAAGATGGGTTGGGGTCCGGGGCAGTATCGTGCACACTCGCCGCTGCGTTTGCCGTCGGGGATGAAGGTCGCGCAGACCTCCTGTTCGGCCACGCGTCCGGAAAATGCGCCGCAGAATCGCTGCGGGTGTTCCAGCTTGCACAGGACGCAACTGGGATGGCGGTCCTGGTAACTGATCAATGAGCCGCGGAAACCCTGAGCGCTGATGCCCGGGATCCAGTCGACCAGATAGATCTCTTCGCCATAGCGGACCAGCTCGGCAAGCGCCAGATCAAACAGGTAACCGGCGCCGAGGCAGGCGAGCCGTGCCGGCCGGTGGGTCTGGAGCAGACGGGCAATGGTTTGGCGCAGCGCTTCCAGGGCGCCGTCATAATACCGGGCCACGCGCTGATAGCTGTCGTGGCCGACAGGGGCGCGTAGATAGTGGTTCCAGTCAGCAGCAGGCATAGTGGCCTCCGCAGGCCGCAGGCCGGGTCAGAAATCACCGCACAGATACGAATGGTACTTACTTAAGCGTTTTTGATAGGAGGTAGCCTGGGTTGAACGGAGTGAAACCCGGGTTTCGCTGTCGCTCAACCCAGGCTACCCGCCGGCTACCTCCTTAAGTAAGTGCCATTCCGCACAGATACCGTAATAT
>JACREF010000028.1 GCA_016218365.1 Gammaproteobacteria bacterium | reverse complement strand
CGCGCCCGGTCCTCGGTGACATTCTTGCAGGATTCGACATGGATGACGATGCCGCGCCCGGACGAGATGAAGCCCTTGATCGGGTCACCGGGGATCGGCCGGCAGCATTTGGCGAACGACATCACCATGCCCTCGGTGCCCTTGATGACCAGCGAACGTTCGTGGGTGTGATCGCCGCCGCGCAGCCACGACGGTATATAACGGGTCAGGATCTTCTTCAATGCGCCGCCCTGTGCCGGCGGCGCCGACAACGGCACGCCGCTGAGGATGTCCTTGACCCGCCGCACCACCAGCACCGCCGGCCGGTTGCCCAGACCGATCTCGGCATACAGATCCTCGGCCACCGCACAGCGGAACTCCCCCAGCAGCATATCGACGGTCTTGCTCGGCAACGACCCCAGCGTCATACCCTCGGCCAGCAGCGCCTGCTCCAGCAGCCGCTGGCCCAGCCGTACCGATTCCTCGCGCTTCAGGTTCTTCAGATAGCTGCGGATCGTCGCCCGCGCCTTGCCGGTGACGACGAAGTTCAGCCACGACGGATTGGGCGCGGCGCCGGGCGAGGTGATGATCTCGACGGTCTGGCCGCTGTACAGCTGGGCGCTGAGCGGCGCCAGACGGCGGTTGATCTTGGCGGCGACACAGGTGTTGCCGATATCGCTGTGCACCGCATAGGCAAAATCCACCGCGGTGGCGCCGCGATTCAGCTCGATGATCTTGCCGCGCGGCGTGAACACATAGACCACATCCGGGAACAGATCGATCTTGACACTTTCGAGAAACTCCATCGAGTCACCGGCGCTCTTCTGCAGCTCCAGCAGACCCAGCATCCATTCGCGGGTACGCTTCTGATCGCCGCTGACCGCAACACCATCACCGACCTTGTACAACCAGTGGGCGGCGACGCCGGCCTCGGCCACCCGCTCCATATCCGCAGTGCGGATCTGCACCTCGATCGGTATGCCATACGGCCCAAACAACACGGTATGCAGCGACTGATAGCCATTGGTCTTGGGCAGCGCGATGTAGTCCTTGAACTTGCCCGGCACCGGCTTGTACAGATTGTGCACCAGCCCCAGCGCCCGGTAACAGGCATCGACGTTATCGACGACGATGCGGAAGGCGTAGACGTCGAACACCTCGGAAAACGACAGCTTCTTGGTGCGCATCTTCTGATAGATGCTGTACAGATGCTTCTCACGCCCCTCGACGCGACCCGCCAGCCCTTCATTGCGCAGCCGCTCGTCGATGGCCGCGGCGATCTTCGACACGATCTCCTTGCGGTTGCCGCGCCCACGCCGGACGACCTCTGACAAGGCGCGGTAACGCAACGGGAAATATTCGGCGAAGCCGGCCTCCTGCAGCTCGATACGGAACGCGTTCATGCCCAGACGACTGGCGATCGGGGCATAGATGTCCAGGGTCTCGCGGGCGATGCGCCGCCGCTTGTCGGGACGCACGGCGCTCAAGGTCCGCATGTTGTGCAAACGATCGGCCAGCTTGATCAGGATCACGCGGATATCCTGCACCATCGCCAGCAGCATCTTGCGGAAATTCTCGGCCTGTGCCTTCTGGCGGCTCTCGAACTTGATCTGGGTCAGCTTGCTGACGCCGTCGACCAGTGCCGCCACCTCATCGCCAAACAGCGCCGCGATCTCGCCCTTGGTGGCATGGGTGTCTTCGATGGTATCGTGCAGGATCGCAGCAATGATGCTCTCGCTATCGAGACGCATGCCCGCCAGGATGATGGCCACCGACAAGGGGTGACAGATGTAGGGTTCGCCGGAATGGCGGATCTGCTCGCGGTGGGCATCGGCGCCGAAACGGTAGGCCTGCTCGATGCGGGCCAGCTGCTCGGCAGACAGGTAGTGCGAGACGATGCCGCGCAACGATTCGAACAACTGCTCCGGTGTCGCAGTGGACTGCGGGCTGACAAGCTTGTGGGGCTGGGAACCAGGCATCGCTCAATCAGGACCTTGTATCAACGATATCGCGATATCCCCACGAACCGGATGGACGATGCCGCTTGCCGGCGCTGCCGCCCGCCGCAGGGTACGGGCGGCAGCGCCGGATCAACGATTACTCTTCCTCGGCAACTGGACCGGCCAGTGGCGGCTCCAGCCCCTCGCCGTCACCGATCACCTGCAGGCTCTCGGCCCGCAGCTCCTCGGCCAGCTGGGCCTGGAACTGCTCACGTAGATCCTCATCGGTGACGATCGAGGCGGCACTGGTATCACGCAACGGCACTTCTTTCAGGATGCTGGCATTGACCTTGCCAGCGGCGATCTCGCGCAATGCCAGCACCGTGGGCTTGTCATTGTCCCACGGCAACAGCGATTCGCGGCCATTGGCCAGCTGCCGCGCGCGCTTGCTCGCGACCAGCACCAGCTCAAAACGGTTGTCGACATTCTCCAGACAGTCTTCTACGGTTACGCGCGCCATACCTTGTCTCCTACACTCTTGATCCGGCCGCCCCGGAGGGGCGGAACCGCATATTATGCCCGGTCCGCGATCATCACGCCAGCAGGTGCGCGAGGATTTCGGCATGGCGCCGGGTCTGCCGGCCGCAACTTAACCGGGCGGCCCGCACCACGGCCAGCAGATCCTGCAGCGCCGTGGCAAAATCATCATTGATGACCACATAGTCGAATTCGTCATAATGCCGCATCTCGCCCACCGCCTCGGCCAGCCGGCGCTGGATCGCGGCATCGCTGTCCTGCTTGCGGCTGTACAAGCGTCGCTCCAGGTCCTGGCGCGACGGCGGAAAGATGAACACGCCGACACAATCCGGCATCGTCTTGCGCACCAGGCGCGCGCCCTGCCAGTCGATCTCCAGCAATACATCAATACCCTGCGCCAGCCGCTGCTCGACCTCGGAACGCAGCGTCCCGTAATAATTGCCGAACACCTCGGCATGTTCGATGAATTCATTGGCCTGCAGCCGGCGCTGGAACTCGGCATGGTCCATGAAGTGGTAGGCCTCGCCCGGCTGCTCGTCGGTGCGCGGGGCCCGCGTGGTACAGGAGATCGACAGCTTCAGGTCCGGCATCTCGTGCAGCAACGCCCGCACCAGGCTGGTCTTGCCGGCCCCTGACGGGGCCGAGATGATGAAGAGTGTTCCTGGGGTCACTGGCGGCATCGCTCTCACCTTGCTGGGGCCGTGGCACTACTCGATATTCTGTATCTGTTCCCGCATCTGTTCAATCAGCACCTTCATGTCGACGGCGCTGTAGGTCAGTTGCGGGTCCAGTGACTTGGAGGCCAGGGTATTGACCTCACGGTTCAGTTCCTGCATCAGGAAATCCAGCCGCCGCCCCACCGGCTCGCCACCGGCCAGCACGCGCCGGGTCTCGGCCAGGTGCGCCCCCAGGCGGTCCAGCTCCTCCTCGACATCCTGGCGCTGGATCAGATAGACCATCTCCTGCTCCAGCCGCTGCGGATCGAGTTCGGCCTGAAACTCGGCCAGCCGTTGCTTGAGCCGGGTACGCTGCGCCTCAACGACCTGCGGCAAACGTTGCCGCACTTGCTCGACCTGTTGATCGAGGGCGCCACAGCGCGACAACAGCAGCGCCTGCAGCGCCTCACCCTCACGCTGGCGGTTGGTGACCAGCTGCGAGAGCGCCTGCCCCAGAGACTGCAGCGCTGCCTGCTGCAGCAGCTCACCATCAATCCTGGTCGCCTGCATGATGCCAGGCCAGTGCATCAGATCCAGCGCGCTGACCCGTGACGGATTGTCCAGATCGCGCTCGACCTGCTGCACGGTCTTGATCAGCTGGTCCAGCTGCTGATGATCGATCTGCAGCGCATTGCCGGCCTGCGGGGCGTAACGCAACACCGCATCGAGCTTGCCGCGACGTATGCTGCCGGCGATGCGTTCGCGCACCGCCGTCTCCACCACGCGGACCTCATCCGGCAGCTTGATCGTTACATCGAGATAGCGATGGTTGACGCTGCGCAACTCCCAGGTCAGCGCCCCCGATGCGGCTGCCAGTTCGACACGGGCAAAGGCGGTCATGCTGCAGATCATGGGAGGGTCCGGTGACGATCGATCAGCCATGATACCTCATGCAGCGACACTTGTCCGTCCGGCCAAACGCCGCATGCATGCCCTAACCGATCATCGCGGTGCCTGCTCATGGATCCGGCGCGCCGCACTGATGATCTGCTGCCGCGTCATCGTCTGCAACGGCAAGACGACAAAGGCGGTGATGCGCTGATGTAAGTGCTGAAAGGCCTGTTCAAACGCGGCCTGCCGTGCCGGCAGCGGCTCGATCGCGGCAAAATTGGCACTGTAAATCACGTAACGGCCCTGCGGACGGGCACCGATCAGGCCGGCATGACTCAGCTCCTTCAGGTGAAAGGACAGCGACGATGGCGCGATCGACGTGAGGTCAGCGATCTGCCCGGCCGCCATCCCGTCGGGACCGGCCTGCACCAGCGCACGAAAGATCGCCAGCCGCGAGCCCTGGGCCAGCGCAGATCACGGCAATGGCAGTCGCGCCTGGGCCAGCGGGGCATAAAAACTGGCCGGATAGCTTGCAATCAATGTGTTGTAGGCGGCGGTGGCATCGACATTCCGACCCATATTCTCATAGGTCCTTCCGAGGAAATACCAGGCCTGGTCATAGGCGCTGGTATCGGGATAGGGCAGTGGCGTCACCGGCTTGACCAGCAACTCGAACAAGGTGCTGGCCTTGGCCCAGTCCTGCTGGTCATACTGGAGCTTGCCCCGTTCGTAATGCGCATTGTCGGCATAGATGCTGGTCGCGCCATACCAATCCGTGACCATCCGGTAGTCTCGATCGGCCAGGACAAAATTATCTCCGCTGTTACCCAGCCGGTGCCGCGCCATGCCGCGATACAGATAGGCCTCATCAAAGGCACTGGTATCCGCATATCCCGTCACTGCCGGCGACAGCAGCGTGTCGAGCTCGACGATGGCCGTCTGATAATTGGTCTCATCATAATAGGTCATCGCATACTGGAAATGCGCGTTGTCGGCCAGCAGGCTGCCCGGCACTGCCATCACCGATTTATAGAGCGCGCGCGCCTGCTGCAGTTGCACTGCATCAACGGGTGTTACCGTCCCGGCCAGTCGATGCCAGCTGCGGGCGCTGTAATACTGCGCATCATTCTCGGCCGAATAATCGGCATATAACGTGATTGTATGCGGCGACAACAGGCCGGCCAGCTGGGTGATCGCCTGATGAAGCAGGCCCTGTGCGGCAGTGATCTGGTTCTGAGCCAAGGCCGCAACCGCCTGATCATAATACACCCGGCCGATCTGGTAATGGGCATTGTCGGCCAGCGTGCTGGTCGAGTTCGGCACCGCCAGCTGCCTGTATTCTGCCAGCGCGGCCGCATAATTGAGTTCGGCATGGTAACTGCGGCCGATCTGATACTGGGCATCATCAACGCTGCTTGAGGCCGGATAGCCAGCGAGTACCTGCTGGTACCAGCTGCGTGCCCCGGGATAATTGGCCTGATCGAACCAGCTGTTGCCGGTCTGCAACAACGCATTGTCTATCCACTGGCTGGTCGCAGCATTGTTGATGACCCACGCATAATCTTCACGCGCCAGATCAAGCAGCCCCTGTTTGTGCCGCGCCCGCCCGCGCCAGTAATACGGATCGGCGGCATAGTTGCCGCTCGTAATCAGCGTGATCGCCTGTGTCAGCGTCTGCTCGGCCAGCGCATATTGCCCCAGCTCGTACTGGGCGCGGCCGAGATAGAGTGTCGACATCGCCGCCTCGCTGGCGGCTGGATAGCCCTGCACTACCTGCTGGAAGTCCGTGGCGGCGACAGTAAAGTCACCGGCGGTAAAGCGATTGACGCCATCGGCATACAACTGAGTGGAAGCTGTGGTTGTGGACTTGCCGCCCGGAGAGGGAAGCAGGCCACCGCCGCCGCTCCCGCACCCTGTCAGCACCATGGCCAGACCCATCGCCGCCGCATAGCGCAACAATGCCGTCCTGTGAAACCGCTCCCGATGATAACCCGCAGTGGTATCAAGCATTTATAATGTCACCCGCATGCTGAAGATATCCTTGTCCATTAAGGTGGGCGTGAGTATAAGACTAACAGAACTCCATTAACACCTGATTAACCACCTGCCTGCAGCAATAATAGCGTATAATTAGGCCCTTATTTTCCAGAAGCAACGAGGTAATCATGCGTCCCAGTGGCCGCGCCGCCGATCAGCTGCGCCCGATCAAGCTGACCCGCAACTACACCAAACACGCCGAGGGTTCGGTGATGGTCGAATTCGGCGACACCAAGGTGTTGTGCAATGCCAGCGTCGAGACCAAGGCCCCGAAGTTTCTTAAGGGCAGCCAGGGCTGGGTCACGGCCGAATATGGCATGTTGCCGCGTTCGACCGGCCAACGCATGCAGCGCGAGGCGGCACGTGGCGGCCAGGGTGGCAGGACGATGGAGATCCAGCGCCTGATCGGCCGCTCGTTGCGCGCCGCCGTCAATCTCGAGGCGCTCGGCGACCACACCATCACCATCGATTGCGACGTCATCCAGGCCGATGGCGGCACCCGCACCGCCTCGATCACCGGCGGCTATGTGGCGCTGGTCGATGCCGTCAACAGCATGCTGCGCAAGGGCATGATCAGCCGTAACCCGATCCACGGCTATCTGGCCTCGGTGTCGGTCGGCATCTACAAGGGTGCGCCGATCCTCGATCTCGATTATGCCGAAGACTCGAATGCCGAGACCGACATGAACGTCATCATGAACGAATCCGGCGCCTTCATCGAACTGCAGGGCACCGCCGAGGGTCATGCCTTTCGCCGCAGCGAATTGCAGGCGATGCTGGAACTGGCCGAACACGGTATCCGTCAGCTGATCGAGCAGCAGCGCCTCGCCCTGGGTTGACCATGCAGCGTATCGTGCTCGCCACCGGCAATCGCGGCAAGGTGCAGGAGATCGGCGCCATGCTGGCCGGCAGTGCACTGGCCGTCGTGCCACAATCCGATTTCGCCGTCACCGAGGCTGACGAGACCGGCCTGACCTTCATCGAGAATGCACTGATCAAGGCACGCAACGCCGCCTGCCTGACCGGCCTGCCGGCGATCGCCGATGACTCAGGCCTGGAGGTCGATGCCCTGCATGGCGCCCCCGGCATCTATTCATCGCGCTTTGCCGGCCCCGGCGCCACCGACACCGACAACAATCGCAAGCTGCTGCAGGCGCTGGCGGCGGTGCCGGACGCGCAGCGCAGCGCCCGCTTTGTCTGTGTCATGGTATTCATGCGTCATGCCGCCGACCCAACCCCGCTGATCTGCCAGGGCAGCTGGCCAGGGCAGATCCTGCATGCAGCGCGCGGCAGCAACGGTTTCGGTTATGACCCGCTGTTCTTTGTCGCCGACCAGGGTTGCAGCGCGGCGGAACTGTCGCCGCCGCTCAAGAACCGCATCAGCCATCGCGGCCAGGCGTTGCGTCAGCTGGTCGCTGCATTACACGCGATGAACATCTGTCGGGAGTAGCCATTACCCGTGCTCTCGTTCTCGGCATTGCCGCCACTGGCACTGTACATCCACCTGCCGTGGTGTGTGCGCAAATGCCCCTATTGTGATTTCAATTCCCATGCCGCGCCAGGCCAGCTGCCGGAGCTGGAGTATGTCGCCGCCCTGCTCGCCGACCTGGAACAGGAGCTGCCGCGGGTCTGGGGCCGCACCGTGCACAGCATCTTCCTCGGCGGCGGCACGCCGAGCCTGTTCTCGCCGGCGGCGCTGGATCAACTGCTGAGCGGCGTCCAGGCCCGGCTGAAGCTGCAGCCCGGGCTGGAGATCACCCTTGAGGCCAACCCCGGCACCTTCGAGCAGCAACGCTTTCGCGACTTTCGCCAGCTCGGCATCAACCGGCTGTCGATCGGCATCCAGAGTTTCAGCGACCTGCAGCTCAAGAAACTCGGCCGCATCCATAACGGCGGCGAGGCGCGGCAGGCCATCGCGATGGCGCGCCATGCCGGCTTTGACAATCTGAATCTCGATCTGATGTTCGGCCTGCCACAGCAGACGCTGGCCGAGGCGCAGGCCGATCTGCTGACCGCGCTGTCATTTGAGCCGCAGCATCTGTCGTATTATCAGCTGACGCTGGAGCCAAACACGCCGTTCGCCCATCAGCCGCCCGTGTTGCCGCACGAAGACACCCTGTGGCAGATCCAGTGCGCCGGCCTGGACCTGCTCGCATCACGTGGCTTTCAGCACTACGAGATCTCGGCCCACGCCCGGCCAGGACAGCAGTGCCGACACAACCTGAACTACTGGCTGTTCGGCGATTATCTCGGCATCGGCGCCGGCGCCCACGGCAAGATCACCGATGCCGCCGCACAACACATCACGCGCCGCAGCAAGCAGCGTCATCCGCAGCGTTATCTGGAGACCGCCGCCACGCCGGATGTGGTCAGCGAACAACGCATCGTCAGCCGCCAGGAGGTCGGGCTCGAATTCCTGATGAACACCTTGCGGCTACACGATGGATTCCCGGTCGCACTGTTCCGCGAACGCTGCGGGACTCCGTTGACACTGATCAGTGCAGGACTGCAGCAGGCCGAACAGCGCGGCCTGATCGAACAGGATCTGCAGTGGATCCGCCCCACTGAACTCGGCCGCCGTTATCTGAATGATCTGCTGTCGCTGTTCGTCCCGGATAATGCTTGAAGAAATGTGCCAGAAATCAGGTATCATAGCGCCATGACAAACATATTGATCGCCCAAGGGGCCCGGGCCGATGCGGCGCAGATCGCACAACTGACTGCAGAGCTGGGCGCCAGCGCCGAGCACCGCGGCCTCTGCCACCGCTTCGTGCTGCAGCAACGCCCGGATACCGCGCTACTGCAACAGCTGCGCGCCCGCTACCCCTTCGACATCAACCTGCTGCCGGCAGGACTTGATCCGGCACAGATCCGTCTGCTGGTCACTGACATGGACTCGACGCTGATCAATATCGAATGCATCGACGAGATCGCCGACTTCCTGAATCTGAAACCGCGCATCGCCGAGATCACCGAATTGGCGATGCGCGGCGAGATCGATTTCGAGACCTCGTTACGGCGTCGCGTCGGCTTGCTGGTTGGCCTCAGCGATTCTGCATTGCACCACGTCTACCACGAACGTCTGCAGCTGAATCCCGGCGCGGAGCAGCTGCTGGCCGGACTGAAGGCGCGGCGTATCCGCAGTGCGCTGGTCTCCGGCGGCTTCAGCTACTTCACCGAGCGCCTGAAACAACGACTGGGACTGGATTTCACGTTGGCCAATACGCTGGCCTTTGATGATCACGGCAAATTGACTGGGCTCGGCGATCAGCACATCGTCGGCGCCGAACGCAAGGCGCAATTCCTGCTGGAACTGTGCCAGCGGCTGGGCATCCTGCCTCATCAGACGATTGCGATGGGCGATGGCGCCAACGACCTGAGGATGATGGCGGTGGCCGGGCTGTCGATCGCCTACCATGCCAAGCCTGCGGTGCAACAGCAGGCGGACTGTGTATTGAATCACTGCGGACTGGAAGGTGTGCTCGGCCTGCTCGACATTGCTGCCTGATAAACCCTTCCGCTATTCATCCGACCCGGCAAACAGACCCAGCGCCTGCTGCAACGGGCCAAGGTGTGACTCATATTGCCGCCAGCGTTGTAGCGAGCTGCGATACACCGGCTGACGCACCTGGGCAACACTCGCGGTGATGACGCTACGCTCGGCCTGATGAAATGCCAGACAGGCATCATCCCACGGCAACCCGCAATGATCGATCAAGCGTCGCGCCTGCCCCTCCAGATCATCGACAACGTCCTCATACTGAACATCAAGGATCCGGCCCGGCATCACCTGATGCCAATGTTTCATCAAACCCTGATAACCATGGCAATACTGGCCCAGCTCATCCAGATCATAGGCAAACAGCAGATCCTCATCGAACAGCTGTTTGAAGCACGACAGACAGACATCGACCGGGTCGCGGCGACAATGGATGATGCGCGCCTCGGGAAACATCAGCTGCACCATGCCTAACCAGACGAAATTCAAAGGCATCTTGTCAGTAATACGCAGCGCGTGAGGCGCCAGGGCCCTGAGCTGCTTCAGATACATATCTGCCATCAGGCCGACATCAATCCTGCTGAGCGCGGCCAATTGTGGACCCAGCGTAGTGATCGACAGCTGTTTCAGTGGCGCAAAGATAGTCTGTTTCAGTGTACCGAGCTCCCCGGCACCGTATACCAGCGGATGGCTGGCGATGATCTGTTCCACCAGCGAGGTGCCGGAACGCGGCATGCCGACGATAAACACCGGGGTCGGTTCATGACTGCCATAATCCGCCCGCTGCCGGAAAAACTCGGTGCTGAAGGTCTGCTGCAATCTGGAAAAGATCTCGAGATCACTGCTGATGGCATATTGGTAACTTTCCCGCTTCAGCCGGTTACCCTGCTGCCAGGCAGCGAAGGCCGCATCGTTATCACCGATATCTTCTGATGCCTTGCCCAGTGCAAACGACAGCAGCATCCTGTCTTCACTGGTCAGTGCATCGTGCTGCAGCTGCTGCTGGATACGCTGCAGATACTTATCGTCACGACCCCGGCAGCGCCGCACCATCGCCAGGGCATAATAGCCCCGGGCATAGCCCGGCACCAGATCGAGTGTACGCTCGAAACAGTGACGCGCCGCCTCGAGATTACCGATATTCATATGGAGATTACCCAGCGCATAGACAGCCGTGGCATCACGGTCATTGATCACCAGCGCCCGTTCATAGGTGGTGATCGCGCCCTTGTGATCGCCGCTGGCCTGCAGCGCCTGCGCCAGGCCGCGGCAGGCCTCAGACGAATCCGGTCGCAACGCCAGCACATTGCGAAAGGCAGTAATCGCCTCGCGATAACGTTCAGATTGCAGGCGCAGCTGCGCCAGATGCAGGCAGTAATCGGCATTGGTCGGATGGTTGTGCCAGACCTTCTCGACCATGTCGGCGGCGACATCGCCGTGACCGCTACGCTGGGCAATATCGGCCAGCAACAGCAGCGCCTGCGCATGATCGGGCTGCTGGCGCAGCACCTCGCGATACAGCCGCTCGGCCTGGGCCAGTTCCCCGGCGCGGTGGCTGGCCAGCGCCGATTGCAAGGTCTTTGCGATGTCATCCGCCATAAACCGGCCTCACCCTTCCGGGTATGTTTCAATATCTGTCTATTGCCCGAGCGACAATCGTCATATCACGGCACCCCGGCTACTGCTCCGGCGCCAGCACCTGCAGCAATGGCCCGAGATGCTGTTGATAACGATGCCAGCCTTGCAGCGAGCTGCGATACACCGGCTGACGCACCTGGGCGACACTTGCCGTCTTGACGCTGCGTTCCGCCTGATGAAATGCCAGGCAGGCATCATCCCATGGCAGGCCGCAATGCTTGATCATGCGCCGCGCCTGACCCTCCAGATCATCGACGACATCCTCATACTGGACATCAAGGATCCGGCCCGGCATCACCTGATGCCAGTGCTGCATCAACTGCTGGTAGGCGTGGCAGTATTGCCCCAGCTCCTGCAGATCGTAAGCAAACAGCTGGCCATATTGAAACAGCTGTTTGTAGCATGACAGGCAGACATCGACCGGGTCGCGGCGACAATGGATGATGCGCGCCCTGGGAAACATCAATTGCACCATCCCCAGCCATGCGAAATTGAATGGCATCTTGTCTGTGATCCGCAGGGCGTGCGGAGACAGCGCCCTTATCTTCTCCAGATACCGGCCGGCCATCAAGCCGACATCATCACGGCTGAGCGCAGCCAGTTGCGGCGCCAGGGTCTCATGCGACAGGATTTTCAATGATGCAAAGATGGTCTGCTTCAGTGTGCCGAGCTCCCCGGCCCCAAATACCTGGGGATGGCTGGCAATGATCTGCTCGACCAGCGAGGTGCCGGAACGCGGCATACCGACTATGAACACCGGCGCCGGGTCATCAACGCCAAAGTCCTTTCTTTGCTGGAAAAATTCCGCGCTAAAGGTCCGTGCCAAATCCTTAAATACCGCCAGGTCTATGGCGATGTCATATTTGTAGCTGGCGCGATGCAGCCGATTGCCCTGCTGCCAGCTGGCAAACGCAGCGTCGTAATCCTTGATATCCTCATAGGCCTTGCCCAGCGCAAACAACAGATTCACCCGCTCTTTGTCCGGTGTCTCAACCCGGTCCAGCAAGACCAGGATCTGCTGCAGATAGCGATCATCCCGGCCCTCACAACGCCGCACCTTGAATAGGGAATAGTAACCAATCGCATACTCAGGCCTCAGCTCCAGCAGCCGTTCGAAACAGTGCCGTGCCGCATCGGTATTACCAAGCTCCAGATAAATATTGCCCAGGCCGTCCCAGGCTGCAGCGTCCTGTGCATTGATCGCCAGGGCCTGCTCATAGGCAGCGATCGCGCCCTCATGATCGGAACCGGCGTATAGTGCGCTCGCCAGACCGCGGCAGGCCTCGGATGACTCGGGGCGCAGCGTCAGCACATCACGGTAGGCGGTGGCGGCCTCAGCATAGCGTTCGGCCGTAACGCATAAGCGCGCCAGCTCCAGGCGATAGTCGGCATTATTTGGCTCACTGGCCGATAGCTGCCGCAGCAAATCCGCTGCAACGCCGGCCTTGCCAACCTGCCTGGCAATCTCCGCCAACAGCAGCAGCGCCTGCGCGTGACCAGGCTGCTGGCGCAGGATCTCGCGATACAGCCGCTCGGCCTGGGCCAGATCCCCGGCGCGGTGGCTCGCCAGCGCCGTCTGCAAGGTCTTTGCGATGTCATCCGCCATAAACCGGCTCCACCCATCCGGGTACACTGGGGCGCATCATGCCTGCCGCTCAAAGATCAGATCGCGGACACCATGCCCGAGGCGCTGGCCGCGGCGTTCGAACTTGGTCAGCGGCCGTGATTCGGGCCGTGGCGCAAACTGGCCGGCGCCACACTGGTTAGCAAAGCCCGGCGCCGCGCTCAGCACCTTCATCATCTGCTGCGCGTAGTTCTCCCAGTCGGTGGCCAGATGGAAGCAGCCCTGCAGTTGCAGCTTGTTGCGCACCAGTTTGGCAAAATCCGGCTGCACCAGACGGCGCTTGTGATGTTTGTTCTTGTGCCAGGGATCGGGGAACAACAGCCACACCGCACTCAGCGTGTCGTCCGGGATCATCTGCTCCAGCACCTGCACCGCATCGGCACTGATGACGCGCACATTGGTCAGCCCCTGCTCGCCGACCCGCCGCAGCAAGGCGCCGACCCCGGGCAGGAACACCTCAATGCCGATGAAGTCCTGCTCGGGATGACGGCATGCCATATCGAACAACGCATCGCCCATGCCAAACCCGATCTCGATCACCCGCGGCGCACGGCGTCCGAACAGCCGGTCCAGATCAAGCGGTCCCGGCGTAAACCCGAGCAAAAACTGTTCGCCATACTGCTGCAAGGCGCGGCGCTGGCCCAGTGTGATCCGCCCCTGACGGCGCACAAAGCTGCGCACCGTACGCATAGGGGGCTGCGGTAGCGACGCGCCGTCCATACATCAGAAAAACAGGCCGTCGAGCGGCGACGACGCACTGGCAAACCGTTTCTTCGGGATCCGTCCGGCGCAATAGGCCTCGCGTCCGGCCTCGATCGCCTTCTTCATCGCCGAGGCCATCAGCACCGGATCGCGGGCGCCGGCGATCGCGGTGTTCATCAGCACACCGTCGCAGCCCAGCTCCATCGCGATCGCGGCATCGGAGGCGGTGCCGACGCCGGCATCGACGATGATCGGCACCCGCGCGTTCTCGACGATGGTCAGGATATTGTACGGATTGCGCACCCCGAGCCCGGAACCGATCGGCGCCGCCAGCGGCATCACCGCGACACAGCCCATCTCTTCCAGACGTTTGGCGGCGATCGGATCATCATTGGTGTAGACCATGATCTTGAAGCCATCGCGTACCAGCACCTCGACCGCCTGGTAGGTCTCGACCAGGTCCGGATACAGCGTCGTTTGATCCGCCAGCACCTCGAGCTTCACCAGCTCATGGCCATCGAGCAGCTCACGCGCCAGCCGGCAGGTGCGCACCGCCTCGTCGGCGTTATAACAGCCGGCGGTATTGGGCAGTATCGTGTAGCGCGACGGCGGCAGCACCTCGAGCAGGTTCGGCTGATCAGGATGCTGGCCGATGTTGCTGCGCCGGATCGCCACGGTGACGATCTGCGCGCCGCTGGCCTCGGTGGCAAGTCGGGTCTGCTCCAGGTCGCGGTATTTGCCGCTGCCGACCAGCAACCGCGACTGGTATTCCTTGCCGACGATAACGAGCCGGCTGTCAAACTGTGTTGTCGTCATATCATCCACCTGCAATCTGTAGTCTTCCGCGGGTCCTGTTACAAAAGAATGGCAACCTATGCCGCCCTTCGATCCTTCGATACGCGGCTGCGCCGCTACTCAGGACAGGCCCTTCACCACACTTGATCATTTTTTATCTCCTGCGGATGCCCAAATAGCTGCGTCGCTACTCAGGACAGGCGGGGAAGGAGTCCGTTCGTGGTGAATACGCACGTAGCGCAGCAACCCACCGTTCGTGGTGAGTAGGCGCGTAGCGCCGTATCGAACCATGAACGGCCATTCATCTGCCACCTGCCCCGGCCACACGCCAGCACCACTTAACATGCTAGCGCCACCCGCCGCCGATCGCATGGACGATCTCGACCCGGTCGCCGGACTGCAGCAGCTGACTGGCATGCAGGCTGCGCGGCACGATCTCCAGATTGATCTCGACCGCGATCCGTTTGCCGGTCAGCCCCAGCGACTCGACCAGGGCGGTGACGCTGGTCCCGTCAGCGATGCTGCGAGGCGCACCGTTGAGCACGATTTCCATGTTAAACCTGTTATCCGGCACGGCGACCGCGCCTCAAAGAACCCGACCTTGTTGCAGCCATTGTAGCAGAAGCGGCCGGCGCGCGATCAGGCCACGGCCCGCACCCTGGTCACCCGCATTGGTCGACCGGCCCTTTTCTGCTAGAATCCCGGCGGCCCGGCGGGTGTAGTTCAATGGTAGAACGGCAGCTTCCCAAGCTGCATACGAGGGTCCGATTCCCTTCACCCGCTCCAGCACCACTCGCAAGCCACCCAGGCGTTTTCAACACGCCGCCATCAGTCGAAGACCCCGAACAGATACAACACCAGCGTCAGCGTGGAGCCGCCGGCCACCAGCATGATGGTCACGATAAATAACGCAAAGGCCGCCCGCATGATCATTATTCTGTACCCTGGATTCTGGCGGGCAGCAGTTGCAGGCCCGCATTACATTCCGGACAATACTTCCATTGTGGCAACGTCTCGCCGGCCTCCAGCCGCAGCACGACCGCGCGCTGACAGCCCGGGCACTGCCCGTGCAGACCGTTAGGCTCAGTCGGCTGACGATAGCGCCGGATCGCCATCACCACACCCGCCACCAGAAAGCCCGGCACCAGGATGAAGTGAACGATCGGGACAAACACTGCTGCCAGCGCCAGCCCCCAGCAAATCCCCAGCATCCTGACGGCCCGCTGCAGCCGCTCGCGCGGCTCGAACCTGGTCAGCTGCAGACAGGCCTCAGCCTCTCCGCCCTTGCTGTCACGCAGCAGCACAACCTGCGTCTCGGTCACTGCCATCACCTCTCCCCCGGCCGTCCTGACCGTCGCCAAACTGCGCTATTATACCCAAATCATCCGCCGCCGCTGACACTATGCCCGCCGAAATCACCGCCCCCCGCCCCCTGGCCCCATCGGTCTCAGGACCCTGGCTGGCCGAACGCCTGCTGGCCTGGCACGCCCAACACGGCCGTCATCAGCTGCCGTGGCAGAGCCCGCGTACACCATACCGGGTCTGGATCTCCGAGATCATGCTGCAACAGACCCAGGTCATGACGGTGATACCGTATTTTGAACGCTTCATGCAGCGCTTTCCTGATATTGAGGCGCTGGCGGCAGCGCCGCTCGACGAGGTGCTGCACCTGTGGTCGGGGCTGGGCTATTACGCCCGCGCCCGCAACCTGCACCGCGCCGCCCAACACATCTGCACCGGGCACGGCGGGCAGTTCCCGCAGCGCATCGATCAGGTCGAGGCGCTGCCCGGTATCGGCCGTTCGACCGCCGCGGCGATCCTCGCACTGTCCGCCGGGCAGCGCCATGCGATCCTCGATGGCAACGTCAAGCGGGTGCTGTGCCGGCTGCATCTGATCGAGGGCTGGCCCGGCGCACGGCTGGTCGAACAGCAGCTGTGGGCGCTGGCCGAGACCCACACGCCACCGCGGCAGGTCGCCGACTATACCCAGGCGATCATGGATCTCGGTGCAACGGTCTGCACCCGCAGCCGGCCGCGCTGCGCCGAGTGTCCGCTGCAATCACGGTGCGCGGCCTTTGCCAACGAGGCCAGCGCGCGGCTGCCGACGCCGCGCCCGCGCAAGACCTTGCCGGTGCGGCAGACGACGATGCTGCTGCTATGCAATGAGGACAACGAATTATTGCTGCAACGCCGGCCACCGAGCGGCGTGTGGGGCGGGCTGCTGAGCCTGCCGGAGATCCCGCATGATGTTTGCGACAATGATGCGGCGCTGCACGACTGGTGCCGCGACCGCATGCAGTGCACGATCGTCATCACTGCGCACTGGCCGCCGCTGCGCCACACCTTCAGTCATTTTCATCTGGACATTACCCCGGTTATCGCACGGGTAATCGCGACGCGACCAACACTGATGGAGCGACCTGACCTCGTCTGGTACAATCATCAGCAACACCGGCACGGCCTCGCCGCACCGGTCAGTTATCTGATCAATCAACTCTACCGGCAACAGGAAGCTCCACGATGACGCGGATGGTGCAGTGCGTAAAACTGAACAAAGAGGCCGAAGGTCTGGGCTACCTGACCTATCCTGGTGAGCTCGGCAAGCGCATCTATGACAACGTGTCGAAAGAGGCCTGGGCGCTGTGGCTGAAACAGCAGACGATGCTGATCAATGAATACCGGCTGTCACCGATCGAACCGCGCGCCCGCAAGTATCTGGAGCAGGAGATGGAGAAATTCTTCTTCGGCGGCGGCTCGACGGCGCCGGAAGGTTTCGTCCCGCCCCCCGCCAAACCATAAGCTGGAACCGTAAGAAGGCCGTTCGTGGCGAGTAGCGGTCCTTCGGTACGCGCTGCGCGCTACTCAGGACGAGCAGGTAAATATCCGAACGTGGTGAGTAGCGGCGTCACCTCCTAAGAAATCCGTTCGTGGTGAGTAGCGGCGTCAGCCGCGTATCGAACCATGACTCATAGCAGACCCTAAGCTCCTTCGATACGCGGCCAAGGCCGCTACTCAGGACGAGCGGGTAAATGTCCGGACGTGGTGAGTAGGTCATTCGATACACACTGTACGCTACTCACGACAGGCGCGAGCACCGTATCGGACCATACGCCATGCTCCGCATTGCTACTCAGGACGAACGAAGGGGGATTGAGGCCGTTCGTGGTGAGTACAGCCCTGTAGGTTGAGCGCAGTCCGCACAACCTGGGACCATGATACCGTAGCACGTGTCAGCAAGCTGCTAGCCGTCGCGCGCGCAGCGAAAGCCAACATCGCTGCTGGTCATCGTCGGCACGGCATGGGCGCGGCGCGCACTGCGGAAGAATACACTGAGCGCGTAATGCCCAAGTCCTGAGCCACCGCCACGCACCACGCGTTGCGTCATGCCGTAATCGGTGTCACGCAGATCATTGCCCGGATAGGGCTGATACCAGTCGGCGACCCATTCCGACACATTGCCAGCCATATCCATGATGCCATACGGTGAACGGTCACCGGGATAACTGCCGACCGGCGCCAGCGCATCCTCCTCATCAGACTCATCGCCACCGTTGGCCTTCTTGCCATCCCAGTCCTTGCCCCACGGGTACTCGCGCCCCTCGGTGCCGCGCGCCGCCTTCTCCCATTCCAGCTCACTCGGCAGCCGCTTGCCGCGCCAGCGGCAATAGGCCTCGGCATCGAACCAGTTGACGCCGCTGACCGGCAAGGCATCGCGGGCGCGCTGCGCCTTCAGCAAGGCGGTGAGTAATGCCGGCTTGTCCAGGGTACTGACATCCAGATCAAGATGAAAATAATCGGTCGCGATCCAGCGCAGATTGGCGACATGGGCCCCGCGCAGCTTGTCATCGCTGACGTTATAGCCGTTCTGCGTCCAGCCGAACGGCTCCGGGTGATAGGTCTGCGTGATAAAGCCCTTGTAGTCGGCGTTGGTCGTTTCGAGCCTATCTATATAGAATAGGTGCAGATAGGCCCGGTGGGCCGGGTGTTCGTTGATAAACAGAGGCCGTTCAAAGCCATAGCGTTGTTTGAGCCCCTCATTATCAACTCGATCACTGCCCACCGTGAACGCCCCGGCCGCAACCGCCACCATGTCGGCATCCTGGCGGCTACAGCCGGCCAGCAACGTGGCTATCAGCAGCACCAGCACTGGTGCAACCCTATGATTCAAAAATGGAAACAATGCGAAAAACCCTGGAATCCGGGTGACAAGTATAGCGAACTTGGATACAATTGCCGACTTGACTTCAGCGGCGCCGGCCGATTAAATAGCCGCTCCGTTTATCCCGCCCATGGCCAAGTAGCTCAGTTGGTAGAGCAGGGGACTGAAAATCCCCGTGTCGGTGGTTCGATTCCGCCCTTGGCCACCATACTTCAACACGTCACCATCAAGTCATAAAGCTAACGATTTAGCTGCAGCCGGATAGTAGCCAAGATAAAGAGAAAACACCCTTTTTCTGGCTTCAACAGCGGGCTCATTAACTCTTAAAATCATCCAGAAATTCCGACGACGTACCGCCGCTTGTTACCAGCAGATGATCCCTTGCGCGCGTACAGGCAACATAGAGCAAGTGACGCTCGGTCTCATAGACCTCAGCCAGATCAGAATCATCCACCACCGTTTCTATCCGCGCCTGGGAAGGGATCACCTCATCGTCACAGGCCATCACCACCACGGCGCGAAACTCCAACCCCTTGGCCAGATGCATGGTGCTGATGGAAACGTAACCATTGACCGTTTCGACATGGTCATCGAGCACTCTGAAGGCGAGCCCGGCCTGCGCTACAGCATTGCGAGCCCGCTCCAATTCTGCCGCCGATCGAACAAACACTCCGATTTCATGAGGTTTGATGCCTTCCGCTGCTATCCCGGAAATCCATTTCGATACAGCATTTATTTCTTCTTCCGGTGTTTTACCTATTTGTATTGCAGGCTGTGGCCCGTTAAACACCGAGACCGTGCCGCGCCGATCCTCGGTAATGCCATCAACATCCGACACTTCAGGTCCCAGCAATTGATCTGCCTGCATTCTGATCTGGTGTGAAGTCCGGTAATTGATATGCAGGGTTCGTGATCGGCCGCGGATATCCACACCAAGCGCCTTCCATGAAAAGGCCTGCTGGAAAATCCGCTGCCCCAGGTCACCGGCGAAAAACAGGCTATTGGGCCGGCCGCCCCCGAGTGCAGAAAGAAACCGCAACTGGGCGACATCGATATCTTGCGCCTCATCTACCACCGCGAAGTCAAACGGTGAGCGCTTGATTTCCTCAAGACGAACTGCAAGCTTGCTGAACATTTCGGCAAAGGTAATCTGCCTGCGGTCTTTCAGACTGGATCGAACCTGATCAAATATGGACCATAGGAGACGGCGCTGTTGTTCTGAGAGCCGGGTTTTTCGCCCCAGTCGTTTAACATCGCGATAGTCCTCCCAGGTATTCAACTGCCATGCATCCACGATCTGTTCCCACTCATTCAGTAGAAAATGCAGACTGAATTTGTGGCCTTCAACCTTGCCAGAGGATTCAGCAAGCATCTGCCGCAAGGCCTCTTTGGAAATGAGATTGACCTTCCCAATATTCAACTCATAAAGCCGCTGGCCAATCGCATTGATGGCATGAACCTCCAGCCTCTCACCGAGACGTGGCTCATTACTGATCAGCCGCTTCAGCTTGGTACGTAACGCATTCGCCAAGGTGTCAGAAAAGGTCGTCAGTAACACACGCCCATCTGGGTTTGCCCGGGCGAGAAACACAGCCCGATGCAGCGCGACAATGGTCTTGCCTGTACCCGCCGATCCAGAGACACGCGCGGGACCGCTGTAATCCCTCTCGACCAACTGCCGCTGCGCCGGATGCAGAAAGACAGTCCACTTCTCCCAAGGATAATCGAGGGCCCGAGCCAGCTCTTCCACGTCGTTCATCACCCGAAAGCGGCGCTGCGCATCGGGATGCGCGAAGGGATCGGCACCCTTAGCTACTGGCGATGGCATCTGCGGCTTGCCGCCCGTAGCCAATTCCAGCAGGGCTTCAGCCGCCTCACTTGGCAGATGGTCCGCCAATACCAGCACGCTGTCTTCATTGGCCTGCCGTACATCCTCCAACCACTCGGCAGGCACCCCGTAGCCAAGCAGAACATCATCTGTAACATGTGCAAACAACTGTGGCTTGGGCTTTGCGGGCCGAGCAACCTCGATGTATTTCGGGACGGCGACCTCCTCAATCCGCTCACGAATTTCCACCCACTGGGCCGCCCCGGTTTTGGGATGTGTTTCCAACTTACGGCGGCATGCCCACTCATAAGCCTTGTCGTGGTGATCCACGTAACATAACAACAGGCTGCCCGCCGTCTTATGTACGATCAGCCGAATGTCACTGCTGACCCGTACCGACCAGAAGTTCTTATCCCTGGCCTTGTCGAGCTTATGGAGCTGCATGCCCGGATTGGCTGGGTTCATCTGCAGATCGAACGCCGTCGTTTTAACGGCCTTCTGCTCCTCGCCAGTGAGTTTGGCGAGACTGTCGGTGAAGGTGTCGGCGATGCGGAAATTCATCACTCATCTTTCTCCTGCTTTCTGGCAGGCAACTGTTTCACCATGCGGTCAAAATCAGACTCGAAACGCTGGTCATCCAATACCCGGAACTTATCAAACTCCTGCTCGGCGTGAGTCCTGGCCAGGTCAGCTGACACCTTGCCTGCCCCTTGCAGGATCTCGCGGTCATTCAGGGTTAAAAACCCCTCCAGTTTGCTGATCCAGTCCTGCATGGTCATGGCAATATGCCTGGCCGCCTGGCCTTCGGCAAAAACCAGATACTGCTCGGCCAGATTATTGAGGGCGCGCAACTCTTCCTCGTTCAGGTAATTCTTGGCGATGCTCACATCGGCTTTACGAATGCGCGCACCTTCCCAGGTCGTCAGCCCCATATTCGGCTGGCGGCTGTCGGCGCGGGCGGCGATCAGCTCGGCGGCGGTCTGGCCGTGGATGGCGTAATGCACCTTGTTCTGCACCGTGGCGAAAAACTGCTGTGTCAGCGAATGGTCGGGGTCGTAATCCACACTGGTGGCATAGATATCGGTGATCTTCTGGTAAAAGCGCCGCTCACTGGTACGGATGTCCTGCAAGCGGCGCGTCAGTTCGTCGAAGTAATCGCGGCCCTTGCCGGGGTTCTTCAGACGCTCGTCATCCAGCACAAAGCCCTTGACGATGTATTCCTTCAGCTTGTCGTTGGCCCACTGGCGGAAGCGCACACCAACCGGACTACGCACCCGGAAGCCCAGCGCCAGCACCATGTCCAGATTGTAGTGCTCAACCTCACGGGTCACCTCCCGTCCGCCCTCGATTTGAACTGTTCGGAATAACCGAACAGTTGCCTCCGGGGTCAATTCGCCATCCTCGAAGATGTGCTTGATGTGCTCGCTGATCGTCCCCTTGGCCTTGCCGAACAGCTCGGTCAACTGCCTCTGGTTCAGCCACAGCGTTTCCGCCTCCAGCATCACGTCGATGCGGGTGGAGCCGTCTTCGCTTTGGTAGATCAGGAATTGCTGCGGTTCGGTCATATCCTCATCTTGTCCGTGGTCTTGACGGCTTTCTGCTCCTCGCCAGTGAGTTTGGCCAGGCTGTTGGTGGAGGCGTCGGCAATGCGAAAGGCCATGAACGGCTCTTTGTGTTGGCTAAATATAATCGACGACTTCAAGTTCATGTTGGAATGAAGCCCCTGCGACCATGGCTTGCGCCAGTAAATCTGATGACGTTGATCGCCCCATCAAGATCATGAGGAGGGTCTTCATTCTCAAAGATAATTACTTGTGCATTTGAAAATTCATCGGCTATCGAACGATAGAAAGCGTCTTTTACGTCTCGACTGAATTCGCCCTCATCAGTATCTGGCTCTCTGTACACGACCAAAGGTGAGTCAATAACAACAAGGCCAGGATGGGGCAAAGACTCATCTAAGCAAAGCCGCATCAACGCGAGATTGAAGGCTGCATGGGCAATAGCACGTACACCCTTTCCGTGACTGGCTCTGCCGCGACCGGAAATAATTATGTCTTGGTCATCTTCGCTGAATGTAACGCGGCCTAGATCAGGGAAATGCCACTCCTTCAATAGGTACTCAACTTCCTGGCAAAAATCTTCCGCCTCATCAGCACCGACTCTAGTTGAATCTCCCCCCGAGTTTTTCTCTTGCTTCAAGTTTTTCACTTCATGTAACAGCACTGTTAATTCTTCCGCCCGAGTGTGAATGTCGAGAGCGGCGCGGTATGTATCCCGTTCGGATTCGCTGTTTTTAAGCTTTTGCAGGGCACTATTCATTCTTGGCCTTATGCGATCATTAAGCTCGCCTGTGATTGCCTTCAGGTCAAGCTGTGCTTCCTTGCCGACAGATGTAATTCGATCAATTTCAGCATCGTTAGACTGCCGGGTTGACTGCAAATCCGCAAGTAATACTCTAATCTTGTTCGCCTCGGCAAGGCATGCGGTTGCTACGTTATCAGGCGCGGCGTCGGGCAAACGGTGTGTGTGTTCATGGTGCTCAGCAACAGAGCCGCAGACTGGGCAACGCTCTTCCTTCATCTGAGCCAGCCGAGTACCTGCCTCTGCAATGGTCTCAAGCCGTCGTAGATCAGAAGCGTACTGTTTTTGCAAAAGTTGGAATCTTTGCTGTAGCTCGGTTAACACATCTTTTCGTGATTCCAGTTGGCGAAGATGTGTCCAAACTGTTCGGCGTTTATCCTCAAGCGGAGCGACAGCCTTTTGCTCGGCAGCAAGCTCCTCTGATGCATCGGCGTGCAACACCTCAGCCTGAGTAAGCTGTTGCCTCCACTCGGCCACATTCCCGGCTAGATTTAGCTCGCTCAATTTCTGTTTTGTGCGATCCAATAGTATCTCTAGCACTTCTGCTTTACCTTGTTGCTTTCCTCTGGCTATCTTAATGTCTTCCTTGGAAATAACACTCGCATCATCACTCCCCGCCAATAGAAGGCGAAAAACTGAGCTTTCAACAGGACGGGTCGAGTACCCGCCGCGCAAAGAGTAGATTGGCGACAACTCCCGAATTATGGTCTCTTCATTTACAAGAATTAGTCTAGCGAGGTCACGAAAACTAAACGAGCGGGTTGTCCCACGTTTGTTGGTGCGGACTGTCTTGCCTGTCAGTCTCGATAGTGTCAAAAGTAAATTAGAAATGGTATCGGTAGCACCATCTCGATGCTTTCTGCCAAGAATTTGTTTTACTCCGTTCCGGCCATAGAAATTAAAGTCCCCGCCCTTGATGCTTCGCTCTAATATAATTTCTGCTTCATCGTCCTCTTGGCAAAGAGCGATCTGAACCAAATTGTAGGGCGCAGCTTCGGGTACAGATTTTGGTGATTTACTCGCGCCAAACATGAAGTCGATACATTGAAAGATAAAGGTCTTACCTGTATCCGATGGGCCAGATACGACATTTAGGCCAGTTCTAAAACGCACCTCAGCATTGGGGGCGCCCGCACCCATGAGTGTAACGCGCGATATATAAAATCTAGTCACTGCCATGAGGCCTCCTGGACATTCAACACTGACTCCATCTCAAACTCGGCTCCCCACTCGCCAACATGCTTTTCAGCGAGCTGCGTAATTTCGTTGTCAGTCAAGCCCCCGAATTCCGTAACTAGCCATGCGGCTCTTTCGCGAAGGTGTGCCAAATACTCCGAGCTTAATACATCAAGGAAGCCAGCCGAACGGTCAGTTGCGGAAAAAAGAACACCGTGTTCCGTGTAATGGCGGTCAATAAGGCCACGACTGAGAAATAGCAGCAATCCATCTTCCAGCATACTGCGGCGTACCAGCAGTTCACCGCTACGGTGCGGCGTCTGCGGATGAAGGCCAATCGGCCCGCCAGGAATGTCGTCCGAGTGCACGAGCAAATAATCGAAGACAACAAGTCGTTGCAACGAAAGTGCCGAGGGATATGCATCGTTCAAAATGGCCAAAGCACGAAGCCCAATCTCAACAGGGCCGTTGAATGGTGAGGGGGTGCGTTGCTGGTGTTGAGCAATCACTTTACCCACCTAACTTTCTTGTCGTTTGCAAGCTGATGGCAGATACCGCCGCGATCCCGCACCGACAATCTAGCATTTAGCGCGTGACCTGTTAGCTGTAAAAGCCTTGCAGTCTTTACAACAGCCATAACCCGCCGGTATCCATCTTCGTGATGAACGCGGAAGTCATCTTTAATCCCGCCGTGAACATCTTCTTGAAGCTTCTCGAATTCACCTGGTGGCAATGTGTCACGTGAAAATGCTCGCAGTGCCTCTGCACTATAGAACTCAAGCCGAGAGTCACTGAAGTGTTCACATACGTCAGTCTCGCCTGCGATGTCACTGATACGATTCACATTCCGCTTTAGATGATCGGCGTATGCATCTAATAGCTGCCGCACATAATTCGCCTCGTGGTCTGCTGGATCATCTGGTGGCGTGTCCACTGGCGGCCTTAGTGGCAGCCCCCCTCCGAATCGTGCAACATGCCAACGTGTCTTTGCATGTTCATCAATGATCCGAAGTGGCGGAATAGCACTGAAAATCGAAAAATCCAGCCCATTGATGTATGCCGTGAGCGTGTCGTCAAGCTCAATGGTTGCAGTTGAAGTAATGCCCGCTCGGCAGTGCGCATCCCAATTGGCTATGAGCTGAGCACGTAGCTCGCTCGGTTTCTTCAGCATATTGGCCAGTTTTGTTCCTGCGCCTTGTGGTGCCACGAAGAAATAGTGTCGGGGGTAGCTGTAGTCCCCGCGCCGAGTGTAGTAGATGAGCTTGCCAAGTTCCACCCAAATGTCCCCTGGACGCAGTGGGTCTTTATAGTGCTTGCACTGATAGTTATCCCACAAGTTGTGGTCGGGCTTGCACGTTGCAATAATGTCCCGGCCCATGTCTCCAGCACCACCGCAACGCTCAACGAGGGTGTACTCATTACGGAGCGAATCGGCCCACTCAAGGACAAATTCCTCCCACTGCGTGTCGCTAAAAATCTTAATGCGCTCAATGGCCGGAATGGGAAGCCCTAGAGCCACAAAATCGGGTGGAACAGCAGCGGGGGCTGCGGGCGATGGTAATGGCTTCGTTTGTGGGAACGCTGTCATAGGGTTGCTCCAAAATAGTCCATTCGTGATGCCGTCTATGCCACCTTAAACACCTTCATCACCTCATCCCCCAGATGATTGATGACCTTCACCGCAATTCGCCCGGACTTGGGCTTGTCGAATGGCCGTGAGGTGTCGCTGTTGAGCGATGCCCAGGCATCTTCGTTGATCTCGGCTTTGAGGGTGATTTTCAAAGCCTTGTAGGGATCATTTGCACCGAGGAAGTAGGCGTGGCGGACGAAGAAGCTTTCTTCGTTGTAGTCGGTGTCGATGAACCAGCAGGCGATGCCT